>JANQEV010000051.1 GCA_028278145.1 Chromatiales bacterium
TCCATGGATGGGCCACGCCCATCCTGAGGTTATCAAGGCGGTACAAGCTGTAATCGGTAAGGGCCTCAGTTTTGGCGCCCCTACGGAACTTGAGACCGCCATGGCCGACAAGGTGTGTGAACTGGTCCCATCCATGGATATGGTACGCATGGTCAGCTCCGGAACCGAAGCCACCATGAGTGCAATTCGCCTGGCGCGCGGCTACACCGGTCGCGATAAGATCATCAAGTTCGAGGGCTGTTACCACGGCCACTCCGACTCCTTGCTGGTAAAGGCCGGCTCCGGCGCCCTGACCCTGGGAGAACCCAGTTCACCTGGCGTACCAGCATCCCTGGCCGAACATACCATAACCCTGGATTTCAACGACCTGGACCAGGTAACCCAAACCCTGGCAGAAGTGGGCGACCAGGTAGCATGCATCATTGTTGAACCGGTAGCTGGCAACATGAACTGCATCCCACCCAATAAAGGCTTCCTCGAAGGGCTGCGCACTACCTGTGATGAACACGGCGTGGTCTTGATATTCGATGAAGTCATGACCGGCTTCCGGGTTGCCCTGGGAGGAGTCCAGGAGCTGTACGGAATCAAACCGGACCTGACTACCCTGGGCAAGGTTATCGGTGGTGGCATGCCAGTAGGCGCATTTGGCGGCAAACGTGAAATTATGGAGAAGATCGCACCACTAGGTCCGGTGTATCAGGCCGGGACCCTGTCAGGTAATCCTGTGGCCATGAGCGCCGGACTCAAGACCCTAGAGTTGCTTTCTGAACCCTCTTTTTTCTCTGACCTCACCAGTAAGACCACCACACTGGTGGAAGGGCTGCTGGAGCAGGCCAAGAAGGCCGGGGTTCCTGCAACCGCCAACCAGGTAGGGGGCATGTTCGGTATCTTCTTTACCGATGCCGATCAGGTCAGCAACTTTGCCCAGTCCACGGCCTGTAATCAGAATCAGTTCAAGGCCTTCTTCCATGCCATGCTCAGCCGTGGCGTGTACCTGGCACCATCTGCATTCGAGGCGGGTTTTGTATCGGCCGCCCACAGCGACGAGGACATTCAAGCCACCATCACCGCAGCTGGTGAGGCATTTGCCGAGGTAGCCTGAGATTCAGCTGCATGATAAGCAGCCATAGCAATCTACCCGTAATACAAATGCTATAAAACCTTAATAAAATCACGAGCATGACCTGCTACGCCCTGAATTAGAAGAATATATTAGCATTTTTGAATATTCTTCTTGACTAATTGATCTGAGTCAATTAGAATAGCCCCATTCAAAGTATTTATGGATCAGGAGGTATTGATCATGGTTATAGAAAGCATACTTTTAGCAGTACCAGCTATTGGATTGGCCGTTTCTGCAGTAGCAGTTGTGGCTATTGGCTATATGTTGGCCAGTTGTGCAACAGCACGGTTACAAGGAAAGACCTGCTCGTAACCAGTTTACACAGCAGTTCTTAAGTAAGAGAAAACGGCGTCAGCGTATCCCCACTGACGCCGTTTTTTTATGCCTGGCTTTTTTTACCTCAGCAGAGACAACCCCTAGTCTTCAACCTCGCTAGGATTGTACTCAGCCGCCAGCGCCTTCTGCACATCATGCGGCACCTGCTGATAGTGACTGAACTCCAGGGTATAGGCCCCTCGCCCTCCGGTAATTGAGTTCAACTCACTGGCATACTTGCTGATCTCTGAGATCGGCACCTTGGCCTTGATATTGAGCATACCGCCACTCATGGCGTCGGTACCCAGTAGCTGGCCACGCTTACCAGAAAGATCACCTGTGACTGCACCCATGGTCTCATCTGGCACCACTATATCCAGGGCCACGATTGGCTCCAGCAGGATTGGCTTGGCTTTGGATACCGCCTCCTGGAAGGCCTTTTTACCTGCCGCGACAAACGCCACCTCTTTGGAGTCAACCGAGTGGTACTTGCCGTCATACACCGTGACCCTCACATCCTGCATGGTGTATCCGGCCACCACCCCGTCATCCAGGGCCTGACGTACTCCCTTCTCCACCGCAGGGATCAGCCCGGAGGGAATCACCCCGCCCTTGACCTCATCCACAAACTCGAATCCAGCTCCCCGTTCCAAAGGTGCAATGCGCAGGTAGACCTCACCGAACTGTCCAGCACCACCAGTCTGCTTCTTGTGCCGGTGATGTCCCTCGGCCGGAGCACTGATGGTTTCACGATAGGAGACCTTGGGTGGCTTGGTATCCACCTCAACATTAAAGCGCTCCTTCATCTTCTCCAGGGTCAGACGCAAGTGCAGCTCACCCAATCCACGCAGAATGGTCTCGTTATGGGCTACGTTGTGCTCCACATCCAGACAGGCATCTTCCTCCACCACCCGGTGCAAGGCATTGCCCAGACGCTGTTCATCACCCCTGGTCTTGGCATGGATGGCCAGACCATATACCGGTACCGGAAACTTCAGCGGCTTAAGATGCAGGTAATCCTCTTCATGTGAGTCGTGTAAGACCGCATCCAGATGGATCTCTTCAACCTTGGCCACGGCACAGATATCGCCTGGTATACCCTTCTCCATCTCCACCTGTTTCTTGCCCTGAAGTTTGAACAGGTGACCTACCTTGAACGGCTTGCGACCATCACCTATGTACAACTGGCTGTCCTTGGTTATAGTGCCCTGGTGGATACGGAACACTCCGAGTTTGCCTACAAAGGGATCGGCTGACACCTTGAACACATGGGCAACAACATGCTTGGAAGGGTCCGGCTCGGCCACAAACGGCTTCTCGTCATCCCCTTCACCGATCATGAACGGACGTGGATTGCCCTCACTTGGATTTGGCATCAGATGCTCCAGCACATACAGCAGTTCCGGTATGCCGGCACCTGTAGCAGCAGAGCTGAAACAGATGGGTACCAGATGGCCTTCGCGCAGGGCCTTCTCAAACGGATCATGCAACTGTTCAGGATTAAGGTCCTCACCCTGTTCCAGATAGAGCTCCATCAACTCCTCATCCACCTCAACCACCTGATCGATGATCTGGGTATGAGCTTCAGACACTGAAGAAAAATCTGCTTCTCCATCCGGGTTAAAAAAGCAGTCCACAACTTTACTGCCACCATCTGTGGGTAGATTGATGGGAAGACACTCGGTGCCAAACTCTTCTCTGATATCCGCCACCAACTGGGGAAGATCAACCCCTTCTGCATCTATCTGATTGATGATAATCATACGGCACAGCTTGCGCTCTTCCGCCATCTGCAACATACGCCTACTGATCATCTCCACGCCGGCAGCAGCATTGATAACCACTGCCACAGTCTCTACCGCAGGAAACGCCGCAATGGACTGACCGATAAAATCCGGAAGCCCCGGGGTATCCACCACATTCACATGAATATTGTCGTGATCGATACCGATTACCGATGCAGTAAGGGAGTGTTGATACTCTTTTTCCAGAGGATCGAAGTCGCTTACGGTGTTGCCTTTTTCCACACTGCCAGCTGTGGATATAGTACCTGACTGCACCAGTAGGGATTCCACCAGGGTGGTCTTACCACAACCACTCTGTCCTACCAATGCGATATTGCGGATATCTTCTGCAGTATAACGGGGCATGATTTCTTCCTTCTAAACAAGTTGAAACAGGCCCAGAGATGATCTCAACCGCCAAAAAATTTCAGCCTGGATGAAATAAATCTGTAAAGGGTCTTTTTTTTAAAGTGAAACAGTGATAGAAAAACATAAAACGCAGTTCCTATCCAGTCTTAAAAAGCCGTTGTATATGAGGAGTATCAAATGTTTGGCGAAAGACATGACCTTCCACACGAGTTTCCAGAGCATGTAGAGCTGATCAAGGCCCTGCGTGAGGTGAATCCGGTGTTCGATGCCATGTACAAAGAGTACGATGCATTAGACCAGGAGATCCTGGAGATAGAGCAGAATATCGAGCCGGTATCTGATGTATATGCCGAGACTCTGAAAAAGAAACGCATGGTCCTCAAGGACAAGCTCTACGAAACTCTGAACAAGCAAAGCGCCATCAACAGATAAGAGCAGCATCTGGGCCGCCGCCGGCCAGAACCTGCTCGATAACTTCTACGTAATAGCCATACGCAGTATGGACAGATCGGTTCATATCCAGCAAATCTTCCTACCTCCAGACTGGGTAAATCCGATTTTTCTTTTCTTACCAACAGATAGCCGCTATACCTTCGAATTAGCTCCAGACTGCATTTCATGGAACAATTATCCCCACTCTAGTTAACCGCCAGACATCATGACCGAGATATTCCAGCAACTTCTGCATTGGGTAGAGATGCATCCCCTATGGTCCGGGATCATTATCTACCTGGTGGCCATGACCGAATCCCTGGCCATAGTGGGCCTGATCGTTCCCGGCGTGGCCATCATGTTCGGTATTGGCGCCCTCATCGCAGCCGGAGCCATAGAGTTCTGGCCCGCGTTCGCCTGGGCAGTAGCTGGTGCCATCAGTGGAGACGTAGGCAGCTTTCTCATCGGCTACCACTACCGGGAACGCATCACCAACATGTGGCCCTTCACCCGTTACCAGGATAGCCTGGAGCAAGGGCAGGCCTTCTTTGCCAAATATGGCGGCAAGAGTGTGGCCTTTGGCCGTTTCTTTGGTCCAGTGCGCGCGGTAGTACCTCTGATTGCAGGCACCATGGGCATGCAACCCTGGCGCTTCGCCGTCGCCAGCATCCTGTCATCCTTTGTCTGGGCGCCAGCCTACCTGGCCCCTGGCATCGTGTTCGGTGCCTCCCTGGAGTTGGCATCCCAGGTGGCATTCCGCCTGGTGCTCCTGATCATACTGCTGGCAGTACTGATCTGGCTGACCATCTGGCTGGTGCGATTTACCTTCCGCCGCTGCCAACCCCACGCTTCCACCTGGGTACAGGCCTTCCTCAACTGGTCACAGCTACACCCGGCCTTCAGAGAGCTGGCCGCGGCCCTGGCCGATCCCAAACATCCTGAAGCCCGCTGGTTGGCCATCCTGGCCACTATGTTGATATTTGCCGCAGGTCTTTCGGCCCTGGTGTTCGGGGTGGTTATCAACAGCACCACCCTGGCCGGAGTAGACCAGACTGTGCTCAATACCCTTAAAAGCCTGCACACCCCCTGGGCCGATAATCTCATGCTTGTCAGTTCCCGCCTGGCAGACGAGACAATAATCTCTGCCCTGGTGATCGTAGTGGTCATATTCCTGGCCTGGCAGCGACACTGGCGTTCCCTGATGTACTGGGTAGCCGCAGTAGGCTTTGGACTGTTTGCCTCCGTGGCTCTCAAGTACGGCCTGCAGATCCCACGCCCACCTAACCAGGTACCGGACCTGGGTCCCTACTCCTTTCCCAGTGGCCATACCCTGCGCGCCGTGGTGCTGTTTGGGTTTCTGGCCGTAATCATTGCCCGCTCCATGCGCGAGAGATGGCGCTGGCTTCCCTATAGTCTGGCGGGATTGATGATCATCCTGGTGGGAGTGGCACGCCTCTACCTAGGTGTGCACTGGCTATCCGACATCCTGGGCAGTATCACCCTGGGCATGCTGTGGATCACCATCCTGGGACTGGCCTACTACCGCCACACCAAGGCCGAAGCTCACTGGCTGGGACTCAGCCTGATCTCCATCCTGGCCATAGCAGGTGTCACCGGTTTCCAGACCTGGAAGCAACATGACCAGGACCTGGTGCACTATATGTCCACACCAGAGATAAGAGTGGTAGATGCGCATGCATGGCAGGGGGGAGGCTGGCAGCAACTGCCCGGAACGCGCAAAGACACCCGCAACACTCAGGACCATCCATTGAGTATCCAGTACGCCGGACAACTGGAACAGTTGCAAGCTACCCTGACGGACAGGGGCTGGACCAGGGCACAGGAGTTGAGTTGGGGCAGCATATTAAAACTACTGTCACCGGACCTACCTCTACAACAGTTGCCGCTCTTGCCGCAGGTACATGACGGCAGGCATGAAGCCCTGGCCATGACCAAGCCACTGACAGATGACAAATTACTGGTACTGCGGTTATGGCCGGCCTTCGTCCGTATTGAGCCTGGGTCTCAACCGTTGTGGATCGGTAATGCTACCGAACAGCACAAAGGCCAGATGGCAGGTATGCCGGCCTTTGCAGAAACGGCCACAGATTACACCAGGGCATTTCAGCAGTTACACCAGGACAGTGCCGACATCAAGCAACAGCAGATCCAACGTCAGCCACCCCTGCTGTTGTTGTGGAGCGAAAATTAGTGCCGGTTACGTCGCCGTATATCCAGGCCCGCCGATGCTATCGGAATTCGCATTATTAATACTCTCGCAAAGGGCATGGCAACTAACTGGAACCGTAGGCCAGAATAAGCGAAAGCGTTTCTGGCAATTGGTTGGATCCTGTTGTTATTAAAAATACGTTTTGCCGGGAACGCTACTCTTATCCCGGCCTACATGTCTATAGAGTGGAAACCGGGCAGAACCGTAGGCCAGAATAAGCAACAGCGTTTCTGGCACTTGGTTGGATTCTGTTGTTAATAAAAATACATTTTGCCGGGAACGCTACGCTTATCCCGACCTACATGACTATAGTGTGGAAACGAGCAGAACCGTAACCCAGAATAAGCGACAGCATTTCTGGCTCTTGGTTAGATCCTGTTGTTAATAAAAATTCGTTTGCCGGGAACGCTACGCTTATCCCAGCCTACATGTCTGATATTATGGAGTGGAGACTGATTAACCCCAGGGTTGGATCAGATCGTGTTCTATTCCCAGGTGATCCAGAACCCTGGCCACCATAAAATCCACTATATCATCCAGGTTCTGGGGACGATGATAGAAGCCGGGACTGGCCGGCATGGTCACCACACCCAGACGTGCCAGCTTGAGCATGTTCTCCAGGTGTATGGCCGATAGCGGCGTCTCACGCACCATAAGAATCAGCTTGCGCTGTTCCTTCAGCATCACATCAGCAGCCCGCTCAATGAGATTATTACTGGCGCCGCTGGCGATGGCAGAGAGGGTACCCGCAGTACATGGGCACACCACCATGGCAGCCGGAGGATTGGAGCCACTGGCCACCGGGGCAGTCCACTCCTCGCGCCCAAACAGTCGCAACTGACCTTCAGCAGCACCGTAGCGTTCAATCAACAGCGCCTCCATACGGACAGTCTCACTCGGCAGCTCCAGGCCGGTCTCCATGGGGATCACCACCTCACCGGCCTTGGAGATCATCAGGTAGACCTGGCGTCCATTCTGGATCAACACCTCAAGCAGGCGCAGACCATAGGCGCTACCGGAGGCACCGGTGATAGCGATTGCGATAGGTTGTGTGGCATCAGTCATCATATATGCACATCAGGGCTTGAGGGTATCCAGCAAACGTTGATGGATATTTCCAAACCCGCCGTTACTCATTACCAATATGTGATCGCCGGCCCTGGCCTCTGCCTGCATGGTTGCAACTATTCCATCTATGGAATCAAACAGACGCGCTTTACCATCCAGACTCTCAAATACATTGTTCGCATCCCACTCCAGTTCACTTGAAGCATAGACCAACACCTGGTCTGCGGCCTTCAAGGAAGCGGCAAGCTGTTCCCCATGCACTCCCATGCGCATGGTGTTGGAGCGTGGCTCCAGAATCGCAATAATGCGCTCCTGCCCCACTCTGGCACGCAGACCGTGCAGGGTGGTCTCTATAGCCGTCGGATGATGTGCAAAGTCATCATATACCGCCACCCCGGCCACCTCACCCCGCAGTTCCATGCGGCGTTTAACATTCTTAAACCGGCCCAGACTCTCCACCGCAATCGTTGGCGGAACTCCAGCATGGCGTGCCGCAGCAATCGCGGCCAGGGCATTGTTCAGATTATGCTGGCCGGTTAGATCCCAGCTTACCCGCCCCACCTTCTCTGCACCTACATGAACATCAAACTCACTGGCATCTGCAGTTGCATCTGCAGCGTGCCATAGAACATCTCCTTGTGGGGCGAAACGCTCCACCTGAGTCCAGCACCCCATCTCCAGCACCTGATCGATAGCAAGGTCAGCTTGTGGTGCAATGATCAAACCATTGCCTGGCACCGTACGCACCAGGTGATGAAACTGGCGTTGGATCATGGCCAGGTCATCAAAGATATCGGCATGGTCAAACTCGAGATTGTTCAGTATCAGGGTGCGGGGCTGATAGTGGACAAACTTGGAGCGCTTATCGAAAAAGGCGGTGTCATACTCATCTGCTTCCACGACAAAGAACGGAGTATCACCCAGGCGGGCCGAGATACCAAAATTCCTGGGTACTCCACCAATCAGAAATCCAGGCGCCATGCCGGCATCTTCCAGGATCCAGGCCAACAGGCTGGCACTGCTGGTCTTGCCGTGAGTCCCTGCCGCTGCCAGTACCCAGCGTCCATGCAGGACATGCTCTGCCAGCCACTGTGGTCCGGAGGTGTAGCGCATGCCCTGGTCCAGCATAAACTCTACCGCGGGATTGCCCCGTGACATGGCATTACCCACCACCACGCAGTCCGGTGCCGGCTGCAGATGCGAAGGCTCATACCCTTCCATCAAACGGATCCCAGCCTGCTCAAGCTGGGTGCTCATGGGTGGGTAGACACCGGCATCGGATCCACTGACCTCATGTCCCAGAGAGCGGGCCAACAGGGCCAGCCCTCCCATGAAGGTTCCGCAGATTCCAAGTATATGTATATGCATCCAGTCCTTATCCTTACCCGGCCGGCAAAAACAGCCGCACCAGTGTATTCACCAGCATAAAATAACCCATGGCGATCAACACACCACTGCTCAATTGCAGTTTAAAACTGTGACGCAGGATATGCCCCATAATCACCAGGCTCCATATCAAAAGGGAAAAATAGAGCAGCGCACCGATAAACTGGGTCGCGGAATACTCCGCACTGCTGTCCAGCAGTATCTGCACTGGGATCGAGAGCAGGTTGATAATTACTCCAGTTCCATACAGTGCAGTGGCTGTCTGCAACAACCTGGAAGATAGGCCGACCATGGACAGAAATATCTTTAACAGGACCAGGATAAGAGCAACATCCATAAGCCCGATCATAAGAGCAGGAACAAATCCACCTACCGGACCAATAATTGCCGGCACCCCGGTGGCAATAACTGCCAGCATTGTCAGCAACAGCAACGCGTTGGACGCAGGTACATCCTGTGGTTTTGCCCGCAGCAGGCAAATATAAAAAAACAACTCAAACAGTGGCTTCACAAATTGTCCGTTTATTACTGCAGAAAAATAGTGAATGAAACAATAGTCATGCTCCAATGGTATCCTGTACCACATCATCTACCAAGAATTATAGTCAGGACACTCCAGGTAACTCTATGCAGGAACTACATATTGCATCACAGCAGCAGCTGCACGAGCTCTGCATCCAGCTCCATGGCAGCAACTGGCTGGCTATGGATACCGAGTTCATCCGGGAGAAGACCTACTATCCAGACTTCTGTCTGCTTCAGATATGCAACGGTTCTATCGCCGCCAGCATAGACCCCATGGCACTAGATGACCTGAGTGAACTGGTGGAGATCATATATGACGAGTCTATCGTCAAGATATTCCATGCCGGTCGCCAGGACCTGGAGATATTCCATCAACTCTGGGGACGACTACCACGACCACTGTTTGATACCCAGATTGCAGCAACCATACTGGGACTTGGCAACCAGATCGGCTATGGCAACCTGGTGCAGAAGATAACGGGGCATGAACTGGAGAAGGGGCACTCCCGCACTGACTGGTCGCGCCGCCCTCTGAGCCAGGAGCAACTCCGCTATGCACTGGATGACGTAATCTATCTAGGCGATATCTATACCGATATCTCAGGTCGCTTGAAAAGACTGGGGCGGGAATCCTGGTTGCAGGATGATTTTGATGAACTCACTGATCCGAATACCTACAGCATTGATCCCCAAGGCATATGGAAACGCATCAAAGGCAATCAGCACCTCAAGGGGGTCCAGCTTGCCATACTTAGAGCCATCAGTGCCTGGCGTGAGCAGGAAGCGGAACGTAGCAACCGTCCCCGGCGCTGGATTCTAAAAGACGATGTATTGGTGGAGCTGTCGCGTCGCCAACCCAAAGACATCAAAGGTCTGGAGCGTATACGCGGCCTGGAACCCGGCAGCATCAAGCGTCATGGCAGCACCCTGCTTAAACTGATTGCAGAAGCAAAAGGCCTTTCCAAACAGGATTGGCCCCAGGCCCATGTACGTGGACCTAAACTCAGTGCCAACCAGGAGGCAATTACAGACCTGCTGCAGTGTTGCCTGCGACTGATAGCAGAACAGGAAGAGATAACACCTGCTGCCCTGGCCAATCGTAAAGAGCTGGAACAACTGGTAATCGGCAATAAGGACTCCGAGCTTCTGCACGGCTGGCGCAAGGCCCTGGTGGGCGATACCCTGCTACAGATTCTGCAGGGAGAGATACATCCGCAACTAACTGATGGCGTGCTGAGTCTCAACAAGCAATAGACTACGGCTCAGGACCAAACCACAAAACCAGGGCCTATTGGATTAGTGTTAACAGGCCCTAAGGCCCACACTTGAACTGGGTATTCGAGTGCCAGTTACCATGGGCCCAACCAATTACCGTTTTACCTTCCGTCAATGGGATTTGCATCCTGCCACTGCCACGGTACTCATAGGGTCTTCTACTACCGATACGCTGATAATCTCCAGTCAGTGAACCCACTTCATGGGACTGGGCTGCATTGGATTTTACATCTGCCTTCAGAATTCGCGCATCTGTGTTGGTTTGTAGATTCAGCAGTTTCCCAGACATCTGAGACCTTTGAGCAGAAGGTAAGGGGCAGAGCGAATGGGTACCCTGGCCACTGCAGACCATCTGGGTACAGTCAGTGGTAAACTTGCCACTGGCAGCATTTCCGTCCCCATCAAAACTGACCTGAAACTTACCCGAGAGACACATGCTGCAGCCATCTTGTTTATCGATATGCCGAACTATCCAATAGGCCTCCAACCTCTCATTTGGCAGCACCTCTAAAGTTACATATGTGCTGGCACCGGATGGTAGACTGGCAATCACGGAATAACGACCGGAACGATGGGTGGAAAAACCCTGGGCCTGGGCACCGCCTGCCGGCGTCATAATCAAACCCTTACCAGGCAGAGTGGCGGGGATGGGTGTAACTGCAGCCTTATCACTCGAATCCCAGGTTGCATCATTCGGACGCATCTTAATCTCATGCACTTTACCGTTAACCGTGAAGCTGGCGGTAAGCTTTGAATAGTAGACTTTGTCACCCAATGGAACCCGCTTTTCCATTGGCTCCAGTCTCAAGGTGACACCAGGAAAGTTGGCGATTGGTGGCCCCAGACCGGTGGCCTCCACTGCACTTATCTCCACCTTTCCTGCCGTATATACGTTTGGTTCAAATGGCCCAACGGTCCCTCCCCTGGGCTCAAACCCCATGATGCAACCCAGGCTTTTGTCTTCGAGACTCATCTGGGCCCGGTTAATGCGGAAATGCAGCGTAAGTGGAACATCCTGCGGATACTTTAGCCGCTCACGCAGAAATATCTTATTGGCTTCATGGTAACCAACACCGGCTTTTTTACAGAACCACTTGGCAATCTCTGGCAGTGCGTTGGCAAGGGCATCACCCACATCAGATGCCAGTCCCAGCCCGGCAGGACCAGTTGCATATGCTGGATTAGTTATTGAAATCAGGCTAAACAGAACGACACAAACTTTGAATCTGAACATAGCACCACCTGCATGATATGGGTCAGAAGATCACATTGGCTGTCTGTGTACAGACCGGAATCAGTGATAATAGGGGCCTAGCCCTATTATCCCACATAGCATGTGGGTTAATGAACCACCACATATATGACTGACGTCATTTATAGTGCAATTGGTGTTTATAACTGGCTGAAGATTTACGCTATTCAGGCAAAACTCAGTCTGCACGACTGAGTTCTATCAAGCTCTCACTAGGCATAGATTTAAGCCAACCGCGTAGAGTGCGAATCGTGGTCCTGTTTTCATTTTTAGCCACAAAATAGCCACGCTCATAAACTGTCTTGCCACCTTGGTCTAATTTAAATGTTATCTCTTTATCTGGAGAATCCGATAGCTTTGAAAGAAGATCTGTAACAGCTATTTCAATTGATTCCGAAAACAGTTCAATACTTTCTCTTCTCAATCTTGGGGGATTTCCTTCCAACCAATAAGATGAAGCATCTTTGGACGCAGCATGTCCTGATGAAATAACTTCAGCAATATTTGTGTAGATTGGCTTTTTTTGCTTTTTATTAGAGTAGATCTCAATAACATTTTTCAAAATTACAGCTTGCTCATCCTGAGTCATAAAATAAACCGGTTTACTGCGCACCACCCATGGCTGCTTAGATTGTTGGTCGTCTTTCACCACAGAGCTTGCTGAGCTGGTTTTACCATCAATCACATCGAACCTGTCATCGAGGTGTATTAATGCACGACTATCTTGCAATAAAGATTTAGTGGAAAAGTTATCTAAAACAGAAGCATAGGGAATCAATACCTTATTCGACTGTTCTGCCAATTTTGATTTAGCCGAATTACCCATAGATTTTTCCAGAACTGCATGGGTAATAATAGATGCGAGAAACATTTCACCTGTAGCCCCTGGGTAGAGCATAGCTCCCTTTGTGGAGTTATTACCTGCGTCAATCATCTGACCAAGAAACATCACCTTATCCTGGCCCACTGCCTCTATAACAACAGGCGTGTGCTCTGTTACCTGGATATCAGTTTTCTTGTATTTGGTATATGCGTCATTTTTGGGCGGCGTACATGCAGCCAACATCGCAATAGATGCAAATAGAAGAAACTGACGCATTTTTAAGACCCTCTTAACAGGAGTTTGTTCGGAAACCGACCGCCTTGGTTTTACTTATTTGCTAAATGCTGCAAGCACGCTGTCTTTACCAGCCTCTAAGGCCTGATAATAAGAGTTGGTGAGAGCTGGGTACTTTGGTGGCTCGTCCCAAACATCTGTAACTCCCTCATATATCTCAACAGGGCGATACCATGCGTAGGTATTATCTGAAAGATTCACCAAATATCCGACTGCCGAAAAATGACCCTTTGGATCTCCCGTTGGTACATAGCTTGAATAAGGCCTGTGTATGCCTAATCGGCGCACATCAACCACAAGCAAGTGAGTCAGATTGTGTTCCTTTTGGAATTTTGAAAAATCGTATTTTGCAGCATCTGGATTACTTTTCGATTTATATTCAGGCAGCTTCTCCAGATCTAATTCTTCATTTAAAGCAACTGCGCTTATCTCTTTATTCGTCAGAATTTCGATTAACTTTGCTTTCAGGTTAGCAACACCCTCAGGTTGAAGAGTATCAACATGTTTGCTCAACTTGGTGTGATTGGCTTCCGCAACAGCTATACATAAAAGACAACCTGCCCCCGGCAGATATACATCCAGCTCTGGGACCTTTGTCATTACTACGCCAATTATCTTTTCAGATTTTTCCCAGAAATCCTGTTGCAGTGAGACTGGTTTTTGAGGGGCTGAAACACAACCTGATAGAAATACAGCAGATAAAACCAGGGCTGGAAGCATACTGAATTTCATTACTAAATCTCCCTATAAGTTATTATTTTATTTTCCATTTCTTAGTTACGAAATGATATTTCCCACATGTTTGATGAGAAATTAGAGAGGGATTCTATCTGAACTCACATTCAAGGTGCAAATGATATTCCTTCCCCAAACATTAGATCACGCCTGCTGGTGAACCTAAGTTTCTACTGTCCGCTGCAGTTGCATAATGTACCCTTACCACTCTATTCGAATTTTTGTACCGACCTTCACCAAGGACATAAACTCATCCATCTCTGAATTGGTTAATGCAATGCAGCCATCAGTCCAGTTGAATTGCTGGGTAAAGGGGGCCAGCCAACCCCATTCATTAGGCTGCCCATGAACCATAATAAACCCGCCGGGAGAAACACCCCGCTTCTTGGCATTGGCTTTATCTGCGGCATTAGGATAGCTGATGTGCATGGCACGATAGAATGAGGAATCTTCTTTTTTATAGTCGAGGGTATAAAGCCCTTCCGGGGTTTTTTGATCACCTTCCTGTTGTTTATGGCCTTTTGGGTTGGCACCAAAGGCAACGTGGTACTCCTTGATAACCTTCTTACCATCCAACAGGTACATCTTGTTCTCTGATTTATCCACCTTCACCAGATCGACCCCGGCAAAAGCGAGGTTTGATATAAGCAGTAATAGTAGAACGGAATATTTCATTACTAATAGTCTTTAACTAATGGGTTTACGGGCAAACACATATGCTCTTCTGCTTTGATACTCTACCCCAGGGTATGGTTCCCTCTCACTTATCTCTATCCCCGTAAATCCGATTTTTGTCAGACTAGAGGATATAAAATCTGTGGAGCAAAACATAAAGTCCACATCAATCTGTTTATTAAGGAATTCCTCCAAGTGTATAGTCTCACTGCCAACATGATAGGTTAATAACAATATCCCTTGCGGCTGCAGTACCCGATAAATTTCAGACAGAGCTACCTCGATCTGCCCCTCGGTAAAATGAACCATGGAGTAGAAAGCGACAACTCCAGCTAGTGAATCATCATTGAACTCAAGATCAAGAATATTACCTTCTTGAAAATGAATATCCGGATGATGCAGTCTCGCCTGCTCGAGTATCTTTGCCGACAGGTCCAATCCGGAAATATCTACACCCAGATTCTTCAGGTAACTCGCGGTATGGCCAGGACCACAACCCAGATCCCATACTGGACTCCTGCGTCCAATCTTTTGAGCAAATTCAAGTAGTACCTGCTGATCCCTTGGTTTCTTCTCGTGCTCGCCAGAAAATTCCTTGGCGTATTCTTCGGCAACTACGTCGTAAACGCTCGCAATTCTACTAAGATCCTGCCCCATCATGCGCCCTGACACTCAGAAGGAACCAATATCCAGCTTATTCCTGCTTATGCTGTTTGGCTTCACGGGGTACAGAGCGAAACCTCCTGATAGAATTTTTCTTTGACTCAGACTCAGCAGACTTGGGAGTTTGCTCGCTTGTATCAACTCCACCCTTCTCATTGATGCTGTTTGGCTGTAGATAAGAGTCGAGTGTCATGGTCCCCTCGTCTATTTCCGCCTCAATATCACTGACCGTGTATCGCAGCAACTGCTCCTCGGTCAGCTCTGGCTCCACAGGCTCATCTTTCTTGCTTTGATATAAAGCAAACTCCAGCAGGCACTGTTGAACGTCCAGCGATGGATTGCCATCTGCATCATTCGAATTGATGATTGCTTCCGCCAGCAGTTCCACCGCTTCATCTGGCGTGACCCCCTGCAAATACTCCAGTGCCTTTTTCTTGACCCAGACAGATTCAGTTGCCTCCTCTGGGATAGCTACTGCCTCCTCCTGTTTTGGAGCTATGGCCTCAGCAACAGCCAAGTTATCAAAATAAGCAGTGAAGCATACATTTTCAGACTCTGCCTCTTCCTCCAGCAGCTGTTTCAGGCGCTGGGTTATATCCATGAAGCAGCGACTGGCCCGGGTCTGTGGGTGACGCAACAGTACCGCCTGCTGTTCCTGCACAGATTCCGCCACCTTGGCGTCATGCATGATGTATCCCAGATAACGCACCCTCATTTTCAGATATTTGGTAACGGCACCGTTAAATCGTCTATAGGCATCGTGCGCCAGCGAGCGCCTGCTCGCCATATTGACCACAACAAACACTGGCTTAGTAAAACCACGTTGCTTCATTACCTTGAGAAGAGAAAAGGCATCGGTCAGAGAGGTTGGCTCTGGGGTAATGGTAAGTATGGTATAGGGTGCGGCCAACAGAAAATTGATTATGGTTTCATCAACCCCTGCTGCAGTATCTATAAACAGATAGTCGTAATCCTGCTCCAGATCCTGCAGTGCCGATAACAGGTGGGTCTGCTTGGATTTCTCCAGGCTGGTAAAGTCAGCGATACCGGTGGCTGCAGGAACCACCTGCATGCCTTCAGGACCCGGGGTCAATATCTCGTTGATGTCCAGCTTTTCGCTCAGAAAGTCATGCAGAGTCAGATGTGGAGTTAGCCCCAACAGGATATTGGTATTGGCCAGGTTGAGATCGGCGTCGAACAGGCACACCTTCTGTCCCTGTAGCTGCATGGCAATGCCGAGGTTGATGGATATATTGCTCTTCCCCACGCCGCCTTTGCCGCTGGTAACGGCAATAACATGGCCTGGCACCCTGGATTGTGATGGAATTTGCTCTATCTGAGCCGATTCCTGAGGCTCAGGCATGAGAGTACGAACAATAGAACCCACGATATCCATATTGTATTAAGCTACTGCTCCCCATTAGCTGTAACTTTCTATGTTACCAATGACGTCGACTGCACCATTGAAACATTATCACAAAACATGCACAGGCTAAATTACTTCCATGTTGGCACTGCACTGTTTTCTCTCTATTGGTAATTAGTATAGCCCTACATGGAGTTGGCATGTTCAAAATCCAGCAACCATTGCTTTCTATGCAATCCTCCACCGTACCCGGTCAGGCTTCCATCTGAACCTATAACCCTGTGGCAGGGGATAATTATTCCTATTCGATTGTGCCCGTTGGCCGCGGCAACGGCCCTGATTGCCTTAGGTTTTCCAAGTGCAACCGCCTGCTGTTTGTATGAACGCGTCTCACCATAAGGTATGGCCTGCAACAGCTCCCAAACAGATTGCTGAAACTCCGTCCCTGGCGCATGCAGTGGAACGGTGAATGACTTCCGCGCCCCGGAAAAATACTCTGCAATCTCCTGCTGAACCTGGTCCAGGTGTGGATTGGTTCCGGGAAGGATTACTGCATTCAAACGCTTACACAACCCCTTGAATTCAGTTTCCAGCCCTCTTCTGTCAGTAAAATCCAGCAGGCACAGCCCGGCACTACTGGCACAGGCAAACATGGGACCAACTCGGGTGGTAAAACGCACAATATTCAGCACGGTTTTCTTTTTTGAACCAGTGGGAGGCGTACCAAATATGGAACGGTAGCTTTGATTGAATCCACTCAGGGAGTCATAGCCACTATCAAAGGCAGAATCGGTTACGCTCGCACCCTGGCTGATGCTGTTGAATGCCGTATTGATCCGCAGCATTCTTTGATAGGCATGGAAGGTGATGTTGTGATGTTTTTTAAACCAGCGCCTGATCTGGCTTGGCCTGATACCGCGCTGACGCAGATCATTGTCTTTGAGTCTTAGGTAAGGGTTTTGTTGTAATTCAGCAATAACATCCTTTACATACTGGGGTGTTTCATCAAGCTTTTCCATGGGACGGCACACCTTGCATGGCCGAAAGCCATGTTGAATCGCCTCTTGTGCAGTAGCAAAAAAGATTACATTTTCTGCCTTGGGTTTTCTTGCCCGGCAGGAGGGACGACAGAATATTCCGGTGGTTTTAACCGCAGTAACAAACACTCCCTCATAGTGAGTATCCTGAGTACCAATTGCAGCGTATTTTTCCTGAAAGCTAAGTTGTTTAGTCATGCAAATAATAGTAGCCAACTCCTAATTTCCAGCTACCGAAAAATTAACAACTATATTTACATGGCATACCTGGATGTTATTAAGATCAAGTAAAACACATCACTGAATATGTCGATATGACAGAGAATAAAATGTGACCGGTGACCCACTTCCCTATACTGCCATCCCTGTTCACCCGGGACAGGAACAATTAGAATCCCTACATGGTATATCCAACATGCAGTCTGTCGAACGCAGGTAAACTGCCAGCTATAAGATGGAGACAGCCGCAACTTATGCCGAATATAAATAGGAAATGACCATACTATGCCAGCAGTACCAAACCATAAAATAAAGGCATGTCTGTCGCTGCTCCTTGCAGCACTGTTACATATTGGAACCTGTACCGCCGCCACTCCCTGGACCACCCTGGAACCCGGCCTGGAGCTGGGTGAGTTTTATGGCAAAACACCATCACTGTTCAGCAGCGGCAAGATCACCATCCTACGCATCGACCCCAAGCTGTGGGATATACGACTCTACACCCGCCAGAAGCACGGCTATGACAAGAACCTGTCTGCCCAGGAGTGGAGTAAACAACACAACCTGACCGCAGCCATCAACGCTGGCATGTATCTACAGGACAGGTATACCCATGTGGGCTATCTACAGACAGGAGAGCTGACCCAAAGCACACGCGTTACCCGTTACCTCTCCCTGGCTGCTTTCTCGCCCAAGGACAGCAGTGCCATACCATTTCGCATCTTCGATCTGGACGAGAAGGGTGTGGATTTTGACCAGATCATACAAAACTACGATCAGGTGGTGCAGAACCTGCGCCTGATAAAACGTCCCGGCCAAAATCGCTGGAATCAGCAGGACAAACGCTGGAACGAGGCTGCGCTAGGCGAGGACAAGCAGGGGCGTGCCCTGTTCATATATTCCCGCAGCCTGCTCTCCATGCATGACCTCAACAACACCCTGCTCGAGCTACCCATAGATCTGGTAACGGCCCAGCACCTGGAGGGGGGTAAAGAGGCCCAGCTCTACATCAACCATCCCAAGCATACCGAAGAGATAAGAAACAGCTTTGAGAATCCATTCCTGGGAACCAGCAACCAACTGCAGGGCTGGCCGATACCCAATGTAATCGGCATCAGCAGAAAACAGGCTGTCACTCAGTAAGCGTTAGAAGGTTTCCACCTTGGCAGGACGCAGAATGATAACCACGCCCAGCATCAATAGAGCTATCAGCACCACGCCCCAATTACCCATGCGGGCATAGGGAGTCATACCACCCATAGGAATGATCTCTCCCCTGAGCACAAACTCTTTAAAGATGGGCGAGCTACTTACCAGCTCCCCTTTGGGGCCAATGAACGCAGAGATACCGGTGTTGGTAGCACGCAACTGATAACGTCCTGTCTCCAGGGAGCGCATGCGAGCAATCTGCAGATGTTGCGGCAGGGCCAGGGAGTCTCCAAACCAGGCATCGTTACTGGCATTAACCAGGAAATCTGCATCCGGCAGCGCCTCTATGACCTCATCCCCAAAGGCATCCTCATAGCAGATGGATACTCCAGCCTTATGCCCGGCCACCTGCAGCAGAGGCCGTTCCGCTTCACCAGGGGCAAAATTAGACATGGGGATATCCAGAAACCTGATCAGCGGTTGCAGCAACAGTCGCATGGGCATGAACTCACCAAAGGGCACCAGGTGTCTCTTGAAATAGGAGTTACGCACAGTCCCCAGGGTTACCATGGCGTTAAAGTAGCGCAGACCTGCATCCTCGCGCACTGGAATCCCCAGCATCAGGTCACTGTTGTTATCCTTCAGTTCCTGCTCCAGCTCCGGGAACAACTCCTGCTCCAGTTCATGGTAGAAGGCGGGCACCGCGGTCTCCGGCCACACCACCAGGTCGCTCGCATACTCCATCCTGGTCAGGGCCAGATAGAGATCGATAGTGGGCTGCCTGGTACTGGGTTGCCACTTCAGTGACTGCGCCACATTGGCCTGAATAATACTCACCTTGAACGGATCACCGGATGGCGTGGTCCACTGCTTCTGGGTCAGTAACCAGCCACTGCCCCACACCAATACGAGCATTAGCACTACTGGCAACGCTGTCTTGAACCTGGACACTACTACTGAGACCACTGAGGCGGCTGACACCAGCACCATCAGACTTATTCCGTAGACCCCCAGCAGAGGCGCATAACCCTGTAGGGGAGTCCCCAGCTGCGAATAGCCAAGCGCCAGCCAGGGAAAACCGGTCAGTATCCAGCCACGCATCCACTCGATCAAAGTCCAGAGCAGAACAAAGGTGACCAACTGCATGGTCCTTGAGGCAGAACCGGCAATACGCTTTCCCAACCAACCCACCAGACCGTAGTACAGGGCCATGGCAGTGATAAATGCCAGGGTGAAAAAGATGGCCAGATACAGCCCTACGCCGCCAAACTGGTTGATGCTGATATGCATCCAGAACACCCCGATCCCGAACATACCGAGACCAAATGACCACCCCTGCTGAAATGCACCACGTGTATCCGCACTTAGCCAGAGCAGTAACAGAACAGCCGGCCCCAGGACCGCCAGGGGATAGAGATCAAAGGGGGCAAACCCAAATACCGTGGCAGCACCGGCAATGAATGCAAGAATGTTTTTTATTATTGGGGAGATGGTTGGCATCCGTATGTTATTGATCAGTCAGGGAGCAGTGTCAACACATTTTGACTATAGCCCCATACAAGTAGGCCGGGATAAGCGTAGCGTTCCCGGCAAAGGCTGTTGTTAACGCAAGGACCAGATCAATCGCCAGAAACGCTGCCGCTTATTCTGGCCTACGGCACTTCCTTAGGATGAACCTTCACTTCAAGCAGGCGCACACGCCGACTATCTGCACGAATAACCTTGAAGCGAAAACGATCAATTACTGTCCACTCACCCCGCTTGGGCATATGACCCATGGCATTGGTGACCAGGCCGGCGATGGTATCAAACTCGTCATCACTCAGCTTGGCACCGAAATACTCATTGAAGTCATCGATCTCGATATGGGCTTTTACGGTATATTCAGTAGCACTCTTCTTCAGGATAGCGCTGGTGTCATCGAAATCGTACTCATCCTCGATCTCACCCACGATCTGCTCCAGTACATCCTCGATGGTGACCAGGCCAGCAGCATCGCCATACTCGTCCACCACCATGGCCATGTGGTTGCGGTTGGCGCGAAACTCATTCAGTAGCACATTCAATCGCTTGCTCTCTGGTACAAACACAGCAGCCCGCATGATATCCCGCACATAGAAGCGCTTGGTGCTGTCACCGCAGTAAGCCAGCAGATCCTTGGCCAGCAAAATGCCAATTACCTCACTCTTGTCGTCATCGATCACCGGAAAGCGTGAGTGGGCGGAATCCACAACCACCTTCAGGATCTCTTCCAGTGGATCCTCCCGGTCCACTACCACCATCTGCGCCCGCGGGATCATGATGTCGCGCACCCGCATCTCAGATACCTGCAGCACACCTTCCATCATGGACAGCGCCTCAGTATCCAGAAGATCCTGGGCCTTGGCATCCTTAAGCAAGGAGATAAGCTGTTCCCGGTTTTCCGGGCCCTCATGGAACGCCCTGGCCAGCCGCTTCATCCAGGGCCTGAGAATGGAACTGCCGGTGGGTTGGTCGTTACTCATGCACTATTTCTTCGTATGGATCTTTAATGTTCAGATCAGCCAGAACCTTGCGCTCCAACCGCTCCATTGTTTCCGCTTCCGTATCATCTTGATGATCATACCCTAACAGGTGCAGTACGCCATGCACCACCATGTGCGCCCAGTGGGCCTCGCTGCTCTTGCCCTGCTCTGCCGCCTCCCGCAGCACTACCTGGGCACAGATGACCAGATCCCCCAGCAGGTCGCTCTCCACCACCGGTGGCAGCTCTGAAGGAAAGGATAGTACATTGGTGGGGCAGTCCTTGTGGCGATACTCCCAGTTCAGTCTCTGGCTCTCCTCCTCGTCCACCAGCCGCACTACCACCTCGGCGCTTTTCCTCTCATCACGCAGGGCCGCACTGGCCCACTGCTGCAGGAGTTCTTCGGTTGGGATTTCGGTCACGGAGGTGACATTTTGGACTTCCAGTTCCAGGGTCACTTCTTCTCCTGATCGCGGTCGTGTTTTTCGTAGGCGCTCACAATACGCTGCACCAGGGGATGACGCACCACGTCACGGGAGTTGAAGAAAGTAAAACTGATACCGTCCACATCCGCCAGTACTTCAGATGATTCCCGCAGGCCGGACTTCTGTCCCCGGGGCAGATCCACCTGGGTCACGTCACCGGTTATCACTGCGGTAGAACCGAAGCCGATACGGGTCAGGAACATCTTCATCTGCTCCGGCGTGGTGTTCTGGGCCTCATCCAGAATGATGAAGGAGTCATTCAGGGTACGGCCTCGCATATAGGCCAGGGGTGCCACCTCGATCACATTGCGTTCGATCAGCTTGGCCACGCGCTCAAAACCCAGCATCTCGTACAGGGCGTCATACAGTGGCCGCAGATAGGGGTCGATCTTGTCGCTAAGATCACCGGGCAGAAACCCCAGCTTCTCGCCTGCCTCTACTGCCGGACGCACCAGCAGCACCCGTCGCACCTGATCCCGCTCCAGGGCCTCCACGGCACAGGCTACGGCCAGGTAGGTCTTGCCGGTCCCAGCAGGACCAACACCAAAGTTGATGTCATGAGTGACTATGCGGTGCAGATACTCTTTCTGGTTCGGACCACGTGGGCGCACCATGCCGCGCTTGGTCTTGATGATCACTTCAGGCACATCAGGGCCTGCCTCATCCCGCAACAGTTCCTCGACACCTGACTCCTGCAGATAGAGATGCACCACATCCGGGGTCAGCAGCTCTTCATCCGCTGTTTCATACAGCCCCTTGAGCACCTCGTAACCGGCCCGGGTGGCCTCAGGTTCCCCAATGAGCTTGAAGTGGTTGCCGCGATTGTTTATCTCCAGACCCAGGCGGCGCTCTATCTGGCGCAGGTTCTGATCCAGCTGCCCGCACAGGTTGGACAGCCGCTCGTTGTCTTCAGGGGTAAGGAGGAGATCTATGGATTCTGGATGATCAGACACTTGTTCTTGAATACTAATTTTAAGATACCTATTGGGTGGCCACGCTTATATCTAATAATAGATCATCCTGCAGTTCACCACGCAGGGAGTTGGGCAGGGCCTCGGTTATGGTCAGATCCACGAACTGGCCTATCAGCTCCTGTGGACCATCAAAATTCACTACACGGTTGTTCTCGGTGCGACCAGCAAGCTGGTTGCGGTCCTTGCGCGAGGTACGCTCCACCAGCACCCGCTGCACGCTTCCCACCATGCGCCGGCTGATCTGCTGGGCCATCTCATTGATGCTTTTCTGCACTCTTTCCAATCTTGCCTGCTTTTCCTCCAGGCTCACATCATCCGGATACTCGGCCGCCGGGGTTCCGGGGCGCGCACTGTAGATAAAACTGAAGGAGTGATCAAAACCGATATCCTCAATCAGCCGCATGGTGTGCTCAAAATCATCCGCGGTCTCACCCGGGAAACCGACGATGAAATCAGATGAGATGGAGATATCCGGCCGCACCTCACGCAGACGTTTGATCTTGGCCTTGTACTCAAAGGCAGAGTGGCCGCGCTTCATCATGGCCAGAACCCTATCGGACCCGGACTGCACTGGCAGATGCAGATGGCTTACCAGCTCTGGCACCTCGCCATACACATCTATCAGGCTGTCGGAAAACTCCATGGGGTGCGAGGTGGTAAAGCGGATGCGGTCTATGCCATCTATTGCAGCAACGGCATGGATCAGAAACGCCAGGTCGGCGATCTCGCCATCATCCATCTGGCCACGGTAGGCATTCACATTCTGACCTAGCAGGTTAACCTCACGCACGCCCTGCTCCGCCAGCTTGGCAACCTCGGCGATCACATCATCCAGGGGACGGCTTATTTCCTCACCACGGGTGTATGGCACCACGCAGTAGGTGCAGTACTTGGAGCAACCTTCCATTACCGACACAAATGCAGAAGGACCATCGGCCTTGGGTTCGGCCAGACGGTCAAACTTCTCGATCTCGGGAAAGCTTATATCGATAACCGGGGCCTGCTCCTTGCGGGCGGTCTCCAGCATCTCCGGCAGACGATGCAGGGTCTGGGGGCCAAACACCAGGTCAACATAAGGCGCACGCTCACGAATGGCATCGCCCTCCTGGCTGGCAACACAACCACCCACGCCGATCACCAATCCGGGACGCTTGGCCTTCCACGGACGCCAACGCCCAAGCTGGGAGAACACCTTCTCCTGCGCCTTCTCACGAATCGAGCAGGTGTTGAGCAGCAACAGGTCCGCATCTTCAGCGCGCTCGGTCAGTTCCAGGCCATGAGACTGCTTGAGCAGATCCGCAATCTTGTTGGAGTCGTACTCATTCATCTGACAGCCAAAGGTTTTAATAAACAGCTTCCCGGACATGGGGTACCACAGAGATCAGAAAAGGGGCGATAGATTAACTCCAGACGGGGATTTTTTCCAGTTAAAGAGCCATTAAATGCCTAAAAATATAGAAAAAACTGCCGTTTAATCCTGCACATATGGCATCTACAAACGGATTGTTTCTAAATCAGTCAGGAGGTTCCGCACCGACCTGGTCCATGATAACCTCTATTTAGACATGGAATTTGCCAATTTGAGCAGGATGCCTACACAAAAAACCCTCCTCCCAAATTTCGAATTCCCACAGAATAATTTGGCGGCATAACACAATATTTGTGCCGGCGGCATAATACGATATTGGTGACGGCGTCATAATAACTGTTAGAAGGAAAATATGACAAAAACACGGATTGTAATATTTACCTCTTGGCTACTGACTTCTCTAGTAATAGGAGGTGCAATTTTTTCTACTTCCTATATGCGGGGAATATTACGTGGTGAGATGGTAGAAAGTGCTAGTGAAACAATACTAGTTTTCTTGCTCATTGCAGCTATGTGTGGATGGCCATGGCATGCTGCTTCGAAACTACCAGCATCGAAAGAAAATATTAAGCATCAGTATTTGTTTTCTTCTGTGGCGTTATTTATTTCATGTGTGTTTTTTATACCAATTACGACAGGCATTGATTTTGAAATTGGGTTTTACACAATACTCTGTGTTCTTTGCATATGGGCTGCCTACCCAATTTCGCGCTTAATTGGCTCAATATGAAAGGCCTTCTAACAAGCGACTGTGGCATCAACCCCTTCTACAAACGATCAATAAGCCCAAGTAACCTGGTCCCTTACCATAGCATTAAGCATGGTAATATATTTTCTCATACAGGCAGTAATAGCCACTTTCTTATGCTTTCCCTGTGCAACAAGCTGCTGATAGAAGTGCTTGATGGTAGGGTTACACTGAGTAGCGCTAAATATTTGGGGTCACTAAATATTTGGGGTCAGAGTAAAAACTCATCGAATATTTGGGGTCAGAGTAAAAACTCATAATCCTCCCACACACCAGTTATACTGATATGCCAACTAACTATTTCAAGGATGAAATATGGCTAGACTACCTAGGATCTGCTTGCCAGGAATTCCTCAACACGTTATCCAGCGCGGTACAAATCGTCAAGCGTGCTTTGCTTCAGATGAAGACATTGCCGCTTATGCGCATTGGCTCTATGAGTCCTCTAGGGAAAACCAGGTTGAAATACACGCCTGGGTATTCATGACAAACCATGTACACCTTCTTGTCACACCCCATACCAATAACGGCGTATCAAAAATGATGCAAAAACTTGGAAGGCACTATGTTAGGTATTTCAATCACACATACCAACGAACCGGGACCTTATGGGAAGGACGTTTTAAGTCTTGTGTTGTAGATGAAGAAAACTATCTACTATCCTGCCAAAAATACATTGAGCTAAACCCGGTAAGAGCTGGCATGGTTGATTCACCAGCAGATTACCATTGGTCAAGCTTCCGTCGCCATGGAGTTGGCCAGGATATAAGATTATGTACACCTCATAGAGTATATTTAGAGCTAGGCTCAACTGACAAAGAGAGAGTAGACAATTACCGAAAACTGTTTGTTACTGAACTGGAGAAAGACATGCTTAGTGAGATCCGACAAGCAACAAACCAAGGTATGGCATTAGGAAATGATAGATTTAAACATGAGATTGAGCGCTTAAGCGGCAGAAGAGTTAGACCTATAAAAAGAGGTCCGAAGCCGAAATCCAATCTTGATGAAAATTTAGAGTTTTTACTCTGACCCCAAATTACTGCCGTACCAAAGCCCGAACCTGTTCTGAACACACTTAGAGTATTAATTATTCATGAGACTCTAAATCACAAATATATTTCACAGTCTATACTCCTTTTCATTGATCTAGTATCCACATCCATAAAAATGACGGAGGAGCCACAATATGCTTGCTAGGAATTTTTTACATTTACTTTTTGGGCCTAAACAAAGCCTGGAAGATGCAGATAAAACACCAACAAAACCCCTGGAAATTATTTTTTATACTGCACTACTTGCACTGATTCCCACCATCTTCGGATATATGGCCACAGTAAATACTGGCTGGGATCTGGGTGTTGGTGAACCCTTTACTATTGCCGCACACAAA
>JANQEV010000054.1 GCA_028278145.1 Chromatiales bacterium
AACTTCCAGGGATTCGGTAAGAAATTCCAACGTAATATCGTATGAGCACTCTTTGACCAGGTCATAGATGCGCCATAAAAGCCTCAGTCCGGTTCCGGCAGTTACGTAGTGATACCCGAACAGCTCCGAAGAGAAACAGTAGCTCCGATCATCACACATCTTACCCTTGCGCCCATCAATCGGATAAAACCCCATATGGGTCAACAACAGGTAATTTTTGCCAAGGGCATCCTCCCAACTGATGGCCCTGATAAGTTTACCCTTATAGCTTGCACCCTTGGGAATATCTGAAGCCGCCAGCTCCTGGACACCAAATGTGGAACTCCTGACAGGAGCAACCACATCACTACACAACTTCGCAATCTCCTGTTTGCTGTATCCAGATTTTGCAAGCGAGAGGATATCTGCCGATGAGCAACTAGCTGCAATTACTACACAAGAGTAGAAACTGAGTGCCAGCAACGACAGGAGTGCCATGTACCTGTTTAGCATGTTCAATCCTTGTCTGTTCTATCAAGTGATTAATAGTATACAAACTATTATTTACATGAAAACAAACATCCTGAGCCTTGATATACCCCCTTACTTAGAGTAACAACACAGCTATTATTGAACCACCTAAAACGCAACCTTTTTTGCTCGCACCACATAACGCATGGGTCCGCCTGGAACTATGGCATTGAAGGGATAGCAGGTAATCAGTGTCAAACCTTCATCACTGGTGTCCTGCAATAACCAGGTCTCATCCTTGTGATGTATCGAAGCATCTATAACCTGGTAACCATGTACCTTGCCATCCTTGAGAGTCAGATCCATTCGATCCCCGGTTTGAAGTTGCTTCAAGAACCTGAAATGGGTATCCCGGTGACCACTGATGGCGCTGTTACCACCGCTTCCCAACTGACCTGTCCCAACTACATGCCCAGGGCCGAAGGCCATACTGCGGCCGCTGGCATCCGCCAGTACAATCTGATCCACCTGCAAACGCTTTACCTGCATCCGTGCTACAGGCCAGGTATCTGCCCAGGGCCATGGCCGCACCTGCTGAGAACCGTCCAGTGTCTCACTCCACGCCTGTTGCAACAGTTGTTGTGCCAGCCAAGCCTTGGCTTCCAGCCAGGCTCCCTCCCCCAGTTGCCAGACACCGAACAGGAAGCAGCTTGCTGATACTATGGCCATGATCCGTTTTCTGCTTGCCTTATTTGCCATAGTTCAACTCCCAGTTGCCCTGCGTGGGAGAAGATCCAGCAACCATTCAAACTTTCTTGCCAACCATCCGGCCAGTATTCCGAGCAGGCCTAACAACAGATGCAGTGGTGCCGGGGTAGCAGATTGCGGCAAGCTACCAAACACTTGGTTGCTACTCCAACCCTTGGGTAGATTGGTTGGGATATTTTTCTGTTTGAGATCCTTATCCATGGGCCGGACCGGTGTCTTATCCACTGCCACCAGGCTGGTGTACTTACTCACCAGTTTGTGAGTCAAGGCAATATCGAGTACTGCAGTACGCACCTCACTCTCCGGTTTGCCACGTGCCCTCTCATCCATCAGGTCAGCTATGGTACGCCTGGCCCAGAGCAGGTGTACTCCAGGACTATCAGCACCACCCTCCATCTCTATACTGCGACTCCAGGGCTTGCCATCGAGAACACCTTTGATCTGCATCTGGGTGGGTTTCTGCTCTGTTCGCAGTGCCACCAGCAATGGCTCTCCCAGGTAGAGATCTGGGATCCGCTGTGGACGCAGATCCGCCTTGATACCGTCCGCCAGCTCGATGGTGATATCTGTAAGCATGGGTGACTCCAACTTGGAAAACAGTTCAGCCATCTTCTGCTTTACTTCATCCACCTTGCCGATATAAGTAAAGGTACCGCGTCCGAACTGTGCTGCCCTGGTCATGAAAAAGCTATTGGGAGCAGAACCAATACCTACGGTAAACAGGCGACTGGATCCAAGTTGCTGTTGAATAGTATTGAACAGTTTCTCCTCATTACCCACACTGCCGTCGGTAAGAAACACCACCTGTCGCAGCATGCCTTCAGATGCATCATCCCGCAGTGCCAGGCGCAGGGCCGAAAGCATCTCAGTGCCGCCTTCGGCATAGAGCCCCGCCACATAGTTCATGGCCTTGTGGATATTGTTGGGAGTGACCTGTACCGCGCCCCGGAACAGTGCACTGGTATTGCTGTTGAACTGGATGACATTAAAGCGATCACCCGGTTGCAGCCGTTTCAGAGCCAGCAACAATGCGGCTCGAGCCTGATCAATAGACGCGCCATGCATGGAACCTGAGGTATCGATTACATATATCACTTCACGCGCAATGCGACCGGCATCCGCATTAGCCTTGGCCGGTGGCATCACCATCATCAGTGAGTAATCTGCATCATCCCAGTTCTCCCGGAACATGGCAGCCTGGGGTGCATTGTTGGCTGCAGGCACCCAGGTTAGTTCAAAATCCCTGTCTGCCGGAACCTGCCCCTCACGCAGGGTCATGTGGTGCACTCCCTGTTCATCCTGGGTAGTGTCCATTGGGTGATAACTACTCTCCAGGCGTGCCAGCGGAAAACCTGCATTAAGGTTTACCTGAATCGAGACCTGATTGATCTTGCCATGGGCTGGGTCCAGCACCGGAGGAGTTATGCGCGAGGCATCAGGGACCTGATCAGTATCCTTGGCCCAGCCACTACCTTGAAACCCCTTGATCTCATCACTCTGCTTGGGTGTACCAGGTATGTACCTGGGTGCAACAACCAGAGGAAAACGGATGCTGAATCGCTCCTGGTCATAGTGCAGATTCTGCTGGTACTCGATCTCCACCACCACCTCTTCGCCCGGGGCTATGTTGGCTACTGCTGTGGTAAAGATATTGGGACGCTCCTGGCGCAGCAGGCTGGCCTTTTTACCCTCACGCTTGGCCTTCTCATAGGTACGCCTGGCCTCTGCCTTCTCCTTTATCTCACCTTCTATGATGCGCTCACCGATACGCAGACGCATACGATCTACTGCAGCATCTTCCGGGAGTGGAAATACATAGATACCTTCGGCCCACTCACTACTGATGTTATGGAAGCGCTGGTGCACCGAGACCCGGGCCAGCATACCGCTCACATCCATCTTTACATCGGTCTTGAGCATAGGTGCATCCAGGCTCACGCCACCACTGGCCAGATGCAGCAACAGACTGCCGCGCTGTACCTGGTCCTGTTCCATTGGCGTCATCTCTGCCGCTGCATCCGCAGCCACTGCTTGTGGCAACTGCCAACATAGCAGCAGTGACAACAGGACTATCATGGTTGAATGACGTGGCTTACGGGACCTGCCACTACCTGGGAATACTGTTATTGTTGTGGTTGTCATTGTTCTACCCTTCTCTATCCAACTGTTCATTTACACGGGTTCTGGAGGGCAAGCTACTTGGTTCCAGCCGATAGCTGCCTGGTGCAGGCGCCTCTGGCGAGCTATCCAAGAACTCATCACTCAGGGGGCGGATAATCATCTGCAACTGCCGCCGTCTTTGCCGATCGTTGTCAACTAGTGCAAGTATCATGTGTTTAACCCTCCGGTCAGATTTGGCCCAGCGTGCCGTCCCTGGCAGTTAATTGAGATGTAACCTTGTCCTTGAATGCGCCGGTTGAGTTAATTACACACACGCGCGATGGCAGAGTGGTTGCGCAATAGTGGCAGGGCAGTGGCAAAATCTGTCAGAAATGTGGCAGGTTATATTGATAATGGAATGACATAGGCGCCAGGAGTGCATATACCTGGCCAGCATGGGACGATATAATTCACCGTAAAATCGCAATAGGCCTAGATATGCAATCCAGCAAACAGACCAAACCATTGAACGTCACTGAACGGCGTTCCACTATAGAAGAGTTCCTGGAGTACTGTGCGACAGAGAAACAGAACCGCCACAACTCCGGCGAACCATTCGATGTCGGCTGCTTTGACCAAGCAGTTGATATTGCTTTGGAAAAGTTAATAGCACTGCAGAACGAGGGCTGGACGTGATAATACAGAACCTCAAGGCAGCGAATATTCTCAAGTATAAGAAGCTGGATCTGCAGGATATCCCTGAGCATGGATTGATTGCTGTGAGCGGTCAAAACGAGTCGGGTAAAAGTACCATTGGCGAAACTGTCTGCTTCGCCCTGTTTGGACGCACCTTTTCACTAGACCAGGATGACATCAGCAAACTGATCCGCTGGGGTGAAAACCGCTGCACAGTAACCATGACCTTCATGGAAAATAATGGAGAGAGCTTCAGCATTTCCCGCAGTCTGGATATTGAAGGCAACCACTCCGCTAGTCTGTGGCGCACCGATGATCCGGAGAATCCCATCGCTAATGGCAAGGAGGCTGTAGATAAGGCCATATATGAGCTTACGGCCTACGGGTATGACGAATTCGTCGAGTCTTTTTACCTGGCCCAGCGTGAGATCACCAGCCCCCACCCCCACAGTGTTACTCTGAAAACCATTGCCGGCCTCTCCACCCTGGAGAAGAGTGCATCGATTATCGAGAATGAGATGCAGCAGGCTGAGTCCAATATCGCCTCCATGCGGACTGAGTTATCTCAGCAGCAGGATGAACTTCTCATGCTGGGGGTCGACCCTGAGCATCTGGGCAATCTGATTAGTGAAAAAAACCATGCCGATCAGGAACAGCAGCGCCTCTCACAACGCGTCGATCACTATGAGTCCACCCTGAAAGAGTACTCACGAGTACATCCAAAGTTAATACGCCGCAACACCACCCACGGCCGTCTCAGCTTCTGGCTGGGCATGATAAGTATCATGCTGATTGTCCTGGTGTCAGCATGGCTACTGATGCTGATTCAGCCCAATCTGAAACAGACCTGGCTGGATCTGTTCACTCCGTATGTACCCCACGGTATCTGGTGGGCGATACTGCCTGCGATCCCACTAGGCATGCTGCTCAAGAGCTATAACACCAGTATCCGGAACCTGCGCCTGCCTGGAGTGGCATTAGGTGCTGCCCTGCTGGATCACGATGAAAACCAGGGATTGCCAGAAGAGTTACTGCAGCAGTGTAAAACCATGGCACAACAGGCGAACACCAGCACTCTGGATGGGGCCATGTTGAACGATGAGATGCAACCTTTGCTGGAAAATCTGAAATCCAGACAGGAAGCAAATGCCACCAGAAGCAAGGAGTTAACAGAGCCTATCAGCAAAGAAGAGAAACGTCGTGATCAGGCCACAGCCTTGGAGAAGAGAATCAAGAAGCTGGAGGGTGATATCAACACCAGCACTGAGCGAAATCAGGCGCAACGTATAGCCATCGAGTTACTGGCCGGGGCCAGCCGACATCTCTCCAGGCGTTTCAACCATGTAATCCGGGAACATGTGGGTATGACCCTGCCCCTGTTCACTGAAAACCGTTACGAGCATCTGCAGATAGATGATGACATGACCATCCAGGTATTCTCCAATGAGAAGCGTGATTATCTGGATCTGGATGAGATCTCCAGCGGCACCCAGCGTCAGATCATGCTTGCAGTACGCCTGGCCCTGTCTCAGGAACTGGCCAGTCGCAGAGTGGGCAGTGATCAGTTTCTGATCCTGGATGAGCCCTTTGCCTTCTTCGATCAGGAACGCACCACAAACTCCCTGAATGTACTGCCGGAGCTGAGCAAGGACCTGCCCCAGATCTTTGTCACCTCTCAGGTGTTCCCTGCAGGTTCCAGCTTCCAACGCGAGATTGTCTGCAGACGCGACGCCATTGAACTGCAGTAGCATTGCGGAGCACACGTGCACCAGGATCTGACTCCATTCGCCAACCGCCTGCTCAAGAACCATCGTCACTGGAAAAAATGGGCCCGACGCCGCGGGATTAGCTGCTATCGCATCTATGATCGGGACATACCTGAGTTTCCGCTGCTAATTGACTGGTACGAAGGACAGGTGCATATACAGACCTATCTACGCAGCAATATAGAGATATCTGAACCTGAACTGATACCAATCCTGTGTGAAGTTCTGGAAATCTCTGAACCTGATATTGCCTTCAAGACCAGACGGCAACAGAAGGGAAGCTCTCAATATGAAAAGACCGGTCTCTATCCCAGACCATTCACGGTGCAAGAAGCCGGGCTTAGCTTCGAGGTGGATCTGCACCGTTACCTGGACACCGGCCTGTTTCTGGATCACCGCATCACCCGCAGCCTGGTTCGGGATAAGTCCGAGGGGCGACGTCTGCTAAATCTATTCGCATATACCGGCTCTTTCAGTGTGTATGCTGCAGCAGGTGGCGCCGAAGGTTCCGTAACGGTAGATCTGTCCAACACCTACCAGGATTGGAGCAGACGCAACTTCCAGTTGAACCAGATGGATGAGTCCAGGCATCTTCTGGTGCGTGAGGACGTATTCAAGTACCTGCACCTGGCTAAGAAGAACAAGGAGAGATTTGATCTGATCATGCTGGACCCGCCCAGCTTCTCCAACTCCAAACGCATGCGTGACACCCTGGACGTGCAACGGGATCACCCCAAGCTGCTGGAAGGCTGCGTGCAACTGCTAAACCCTGGTGGTGAAATCATCTTCTCCAATAACCTGCGCAAATTCCGCATCGACCCGACAATCGGTGAACACGGTGAGGAGATAACCAGCAAGACCATTCCGGAAGACTTCAAACGGCATAAGGTCCATCATTGCTGGCTGTTTAAGGCGTGATCGATCCATCCGGTCCATGGGCACTGTTTGCAGGCAGCTTCCTTGCCTCCACTCTACTGCCCGGTGGCTCAGAGGCCATGCTGCTATATGCAGTTAGCCAGGCTCCAGATAATCAGGCTATGTACTGGCTTGTCGCCACCATAGGCAACAGCCTCGGAGGTATGAGCAGCTGGCTGCTGGGCTGGTGGATTGCCCGGCGTTTTCCTGACCGCATCCTGCATAAACCGGAACAGCGTCGGGCCCTGGAACGTATCGCCAGGCGCGGCTCACCGGTGCTGTTGCTATCCTGGTTGCCGGTGGTGGGAGACCCTCTGTGCCTCGCCGCTGGCTGGAGCGGTGTTGGAGTAGTGTCGTCTGCCCTGTTTATAACTATCGGCAAGGCGTTGCGTTACGCCCTGCTGCTGGGACTGTTTAACGGCTTAGTATGAATACCCAGTCGGTCGGTACTAGTGGGAAATAAAAAAGGGTGAAGCAATGCTTCACCCTTTTGACTATCTAAATTGAATTGGCTTGAACTATTAGCTGGGGTACCTCATTAGCCATTAAGTGCCATATCTGCTACACCTGTAGCTACACCGGAAACAGCAATTGGCTCACCCAACTGGGTACTGATCTGAACCGATGAGAACACACCACAGATCACCTGGGCACCACTGAAGTCCTTGTCAACTACCAAGGCGTGACGTCGTCCCATGTGTTTCATTACTGCCACCACATCTGACACCCTGGCTTCTTTGATCTCTTCCATATCCAGAACTTCAATCTTATCCTGGGTGGTCATTACGTCACGCACCATGACATCTTCACGCTTGCCTCCCACCTGGCTCATGTACTTCACCACCTTACCACCAGTAAGGTCATTAGAGGTGATGATACCCATCACATGGTTGAACTGGTTAGCTACAAACAGCAGATGTACATTACTGGAGGTCATGCGCTGAGAGGCTTCATCCAGGTTTGCACAAGGGCTGATGCCCATAGCGGTAACTTTCTTGAGATCTGTCATGACATCGACTGCCGGGCTCTTCAGGCTTACCTTTTCCGGTAGATCCTGAACTGGGCGGTAATAGGTGACATCGCTATCCAGGGTGGATTTAGTCAGTGTTTTTGGGCCTTTATTCAATTTAGTATCTCCTCACATCTTGTTTCATCTAGATTTACAGCAGGGAAAACATCACTCTTGTTTTTATTCTTAGATTTCAGTGTAGAGGAAAAAAGATGCATTAGTAATCACTTATATTGCTGGGTCTATAAGACATCTGTATTACAAGGGTATTACACCACAATAGTTATATACCTATCTAGAGTTAGAGTGTAATAGCCAATCCAGGCGCATAAGATGTTAATCTAAGGAGCCTCTGATTAATATTTCAATACTAGTATTAATAGATCATATAAATGAGCAAACAGATCGCCATAGTGGAAGACGAACCGGCCATCCTGGGTAACTATACGGATGTATTGAAGCGTCATGGATATATGGTTACAGGCTATGCTGACAGGCAAAAAGCCCTGAGTGACTTCCGTAACCAGCTACCAGACCTGGCCATCCTGGACATTGGATTGGGAGATGATGTAGACGGTGGATTTGAATTATGCCGGGAGCTACGCGCCCTTTCCCCCACGATCCCTATAATATTTCTCACTGCCCGTGACAGTGAGCTGGACACTGTTTCCGGGCTGCGGCTGGGAGCTGATGATTATCTCACCAAGGACATAAGCCTGACCCACCTTACCGCCAGGATTGCTGCCCTGTTTCGTCGTACCGAGGCACTGCAGCAGGTAGTGCAACAGGAAAAGGTTTTGATACGCGGCCATCTGCATATGGATATGGACCGGCTACAGATCAATTGGAAAGAGCAACCGGTCGATCTGACCGTGACTGAAATCTGGTTCGTGCATGCCCTGGCCAATCATCCCGGACACGTACGCACCAGAGAACAGTTGATGGAGGCCGCCAACATCCTTGTGGACAGCTCCAGCATCAGTACCCACATAAAACGCATCCGGCGCAAATTTGCTGCGGTTGATAGCGAATTCGACGCCATAGAGACCATCTATGGTATGGGCTACCGCTGGAACAGCTCCAACTGATCAACATATGTCACCACGTTTTGACAACCGCCGCTTCTACCACAGCATAAAATTCAAGCTGTTGCTGGTGGCCCTATCCCTGTTGGTCATACCCTGGGCCGGCTACCGCTTCATCCAGGAGACAGAAAACTTTTTACGTCAGTCACAGGAGACCATGCTACTGGGTACGGCGCAGGCTGTGGCCACTATCCTGCATAATCGGGATGAGATGTTTGTATCCAGCCACCCTGTATATGAAGGTGCCGGGGCTGATGCCGCCATCTACATCCATCCTCTGGATAGCAACATCCAGATCGATGGCTACATTGAGGACTGGACACCATACCTACAGAATCTTTGGCACTACCGGGGAAATGACGGCACCGCATTTGAAAGCCTGGTGGGACAGCGTGGCAACTATCTCTACCTATTGTTCCAGGTTAAAGATGACCATATTGTCTACCAACAGCCAGGCAGCAGCAGAAGCGACCAGGGTGATCACCTGGATATTGCCATGCAACGAGCTGATGGTAGCCTGGCCCGCTATCGTATCACTACCAGCGCTCCCGGCTGGGTAAATGCCCTGCTCATTCCCAACAATCCCTCTGAACAGGAACCGTTAGGCAGCGAGATACGTATCCATGGTGAGTGGCAGGAGAGTAGCGATGGCTATCGTGTGGAGCTCAAGATCCCCCGGGATCTGGTGGGAGAGAGATTGGGTTTTATGCTGGCGGATGTGGATGACAGTACCAGCAGAGAGATCTCTGGCTGGGCATCAAGTGCCGATATCCGGCAGGTTGAAACCCTGGGCTGGCTCATCACTCCCAATCCAGTTCTGGAAAAAACCATAAGCGGACTGGAACACGAAAACGCACGTATCTGGATTCTGGATCGCAACCGCAGGGTACTGGCCAAGCGCGGCCAGCTCAAACCACCACAGGCTGAATATGAAGCTGATTCACCAAACCAAGCATCCAGTAACATCCTGCATCTGCTCATAAGTATGGTACTGGATCAACCCAGTGGCGAATTCGAAGACGAACTGGCCGGCGTAACCCATCTGCAGAGCCCGGAGATAGAATCAGCACTGAATGGTACAGCGGCCAGCAGACGTCGCACTACAACGGACGGGGAAGCGGTTATCCTGTCTGCGGCCTGGCCAATCAACTCCTCCAGTGGAGTGATTGGCAGTGTGGTAGTGGAACAGAGCACCAACCAGATCCTATCACTGCAAAACCGGGCTTTGGAACAGCTGTTCGGAATCACCTTTATATTCTTTACCCTGACCGGGCTGGTATTGCTGGGGTTTGCCACCCTGCTTACCAGTCGCATTGCCCGCCTGCGCAATAGGGTGGAAGATGCGGTTACAGCGGATGGCAGAATACTCAGCCAACTCAAAGCCACCCGCAGTAAGGATGAGATTGGCGATCTGGACCGTAGTTTTGCCGGAGTGCTAAGCCGCCTCTCAGAATATAACCGCTATCTTGAAGCCATGGCCTCACGCCTGGCCCACGAGATGCAAACTCCCATTACGGTGGTGAAATCATCGCTGGAGAATCTGGAATCCGACCCCTCCCCTCCTGAACACCAGCGCTATGTAAAACGCGCCCAGGATGGGACTGAACGCCTGGGCAGAATACTGCACCGTATGCGGGAAGCCACACGATTGGAACAGACCCTGCAACAGACCGAGTTGGAGCAGTTTAATCTCGCATCACTGGTGCAGACCACCATAGAGAGTTACTGTAGCGCCTTTCCCCAAGTTGCCTTTGAAACAGGGATTGAGCAACAGCAACTCATCATCAGCGGTGCACCGGAACTAATCAGCCAGGCCCTGGATAAATTGGTGAACAACGCCATGGATTTCCATAAGCCAGACACCAGCATCCAGCTGCAATTGACCAGATACACTCCCGGCCTGATCCAATTAAGCGTAAGCAATTTTGGCAAGACACTACCAGAGGGAATGGAACAGGAGCTGTTCCAATCCATGGTATCGGTACGCGAGTCCAAAGGTACGGAACCACATCTGGGTCTGGGACTGTACCTGGTGCGTCTGATCTGTGAATTCCACGGTGGCGAGGTTAAAGCACAAAACCTGCCCCAAGGTGATGGAGTAAGGATATCGATGTTGTTGCCTGGGTAGTTGAATTGTAGAAATCTGGACTTAATCTGTTAGTTTATTAATCCAGTTCCATTATCATCTGGCAATTAACCTGCCATGAAAGCAGACATAAATGGACTATTAGTTAGAGAAAAGGTATCGACTGAAATGCAGGAATAGATAGATGAAACTATTTTTTCAATGTTTAGTATATGTATCTTTACTATCACTATCATGCAACCTCATGTCCGCCGATTCGAAGTATCAGATAGTTTCGGATGAGGAGTGGAACACCGCTGATAATGTGATTGAGTATCAGCCATTTTTGGCAGATGCTGGTGAATTTGATCTACACATAAGTAAGCAAACGTATCACGGAAAACTGATTAATCTGAACCGCCATGTCAACATCTGGCACGTCATTCGTCTTCAGTCGGCAAGTAATAAAAAACGAGTTCGTTATTTCAATCTGGAAAACTCCTTGCCGGCAAGCCAATCGCTCCGCATGGCTCCAGATGGCACATTGCTGCTGACCGATAGAGATGGCAACTCGCACACGTGTAATCTCTTCGGAGAGACATATTATGCGGATGATCAGCTAAAGAAAACCAAAAAGCGAAATCCCTATGTTCCGCTTTGTGAAGGGAAGGTATTCCTAAGAACCCAGCAAATAGGGAATAGGTACAGAATTAAATGGTCAAAGGTGGCGGGCGAGGACGACTCCTCAATGCCATGGGACTACAAAGACAATACCGCTGATATTGCACAGGAGTATTTGCTTGGCAGTGCAGATCGAGAATCGAAAGCAAATGTAAAGGCCAGTCATAAACAAACAGAGTCAGCCGTTGCTCCAAACAATGCAAAGCTGAGCCGTCAATCAACCATTCCAGTTTACAACACCCGTTTTGCCCTAGCCGAGAACACTGGCAAGCATTTGAATGCAGGCCAGTGGTACAAGGCCAAAAACTATAACGGTGTCTATCTCAGCCTAATGAGACCGGGGCTTATCGACAAGACAATTCTCAACAGCTTTCGGAAAAGAGTGGCCCCCATTAACCGTGTTGGAGGAAATGGGGGTAAGGGTAGCGAAAGAGATGCCGTGGTTACTTCAGTTGCCATGGATCTCTCCAAGTACTCAATCGGTTGGAATAATGGTACGAATCTTCCGGGTGTCGGCTGGTCGTGGCGTGCCTATGGAGTCAAAAGAAAACCCAGACAAGGCCCGGACGGTTTTAAATCACTCAGACCACATTTAGCATTTCCCGGTGTAGTACATCCGCTGATTCTACCTGAGGTAGTCGGTACTTTCGCCGGCGGCTTCCGTAGAAAAGATTCTGCATTCAAACGGGGGCCGCTGAGGGGATTCAACAAAGGCCACCACTATGGATTCATGGAAAAAGGGGTATTGATGAGCACCTTGGTCCCGAACCTGGCAACTCTCATTACCTACACCAACGGCGATGTCGATATCAAGACCTGGACCAAAGAGGATAATGAGAACCTGCATCTGGTAAGAGATGCACGCCAAAATGGTGTGCCAGTGATAGAAAACGGTGAGCCATCACCGCTTGTAAGACAGTGGGTACCTGGAAACTGGTTTGGGAGTGCAAAAGGTGAACTGAAGACCCTTAGAACTTCAGCCTGCATATTGAATAAGGATGGAAAGCGATATTTGATGGTCAGTTTTTTTGCATCCCATACACCAAATTCAGTAGCGAGAGTAATGCAAAGCTATGGCTGTAACTATGCCATGCAGTTTGACATAAACGGCCTCATGCTGACCTATGCTGCTTTTTTCCAACGGAACGACAAAGGCGGCTTTGACATCGAACATCTCTATTCACCCATGAGAACTGAAGATGTCAAAGCCAATGGTTTAAGAGCACCTCGGTCGATTGTTACGCCAAATAACAAAGACTATTTTTATGTAATAAAAAAGTAGCTCAACAATAATTCAGCGGGTTCCTTATTCCATTACCCACAATCTATCCATGTGAACGAATGCTTTCCACACTTAACCACCCCATGCAAGATTAAATTGCTAATGTCTCGTGTGTGACCGAAGCAGACCATTTACCAGTTTTATCTCTAAGTACGTTACAAACAACTACAACCTTTGAAACACTGCCTGGAGATATACTCCTTATCTAGATTTGTTGAAACTGCTTATGCACACAGTTTTTCATACTCCTCCGGTTATTGACACTCTACCCTATCTACTTTGGTAGACTTAGAACTTTAAATGCATCATTGTTATCTACAATCCCAACACCATCTAAGAAATATTAGGCACTTTCAGGCATAGGGTACGCAAAGATATGACTAAAGACACCCTGAACCCATTTATTCCGCCAACTCCACAAATTAGACCCCCACACCATGAAGAGATGCTTGTTTTTCTGGATTTTGACGGAGTAATGCACCCAACACCTAATGAGGCAATTCCTCAATCCTGGGAGCAGGTGGAGTATTATATTGGCCAGAGATATTTTCTCAGTGAGGCGCTGGAATCATTGCAATTATTATGCAGTGAGCTAAATGCATCTATTATCGTAACAAGTTCTTGGAGAAATAAGGGGTTTGATATCCATGATTTCAACAAGATTCTTGGCGGTCTGGTTATTGGTCAAACCCCAGAATTAATTCATCAAGTGGACCAAAGAGGTAGCCGAGGGTTTGAGATCAAGGCTTATCTAGAAAAGCATTGCCAAAACCCAAGATTTTTAATACTAGACGATAAAGAGATGAACTTTGAGCCAGGTTTCCCTCATTTGTATTTAACAGACCCTGCAATAGGCTTAACAGCTAAACTTACAGGCCATCTTATCGATCAATACACCATAAACATAACCACCAACGACAATAATCAGTTATGCAGGGTATTACAGAATATAATCCGGATATCAGGTAATGACTTTTCTATCGCCACTAATAAGATGCAAAAGGCAATCCTAGATTATGGTTCAGAAACCCCTGATAATATTGCATGCGCTGATCAGTTGGAGGTCGCTGCCTATCAGGAACTTGATAGAACCTACCATGGGATTAGGCTTAGTCATCTGGGCGTTGGGCTCTCTACACTGATCAATGCAGCAGAGGGCTGCCCCATTCCTGATCAGCTGAAAAATCAGTTTCCTACTATATCACAGGCAGAATGGGATGCTGTGTTGCGTCTATGCACTTTATTGGTTACAGCGTTGGAACTGGAGCAGTAAGCCACCACTTATATCTAGGGTAGTTACTCATATATCAAGTCCGCTACTGCTGTAAATCTTTCGGTAAGCTGTTTGGTATCAAACCATTTAACAATGGTCTCTCGTCCAATCACATCACCTTCATAATGGCTGATCTGCAGACTAAATGCCTCATGCCAGAAACCAGTAAGATCCACGCACTGACTACCGTCAAAACCTGGCAGCATGATGGTGCGATACTGCTGCCACTGCTCACCGTTGCCGATATAGCTGGCAAGAGCTTCCCCATCTGTCTGTTTATGGAGAAAAAGTTGCAGGTGAAAGTTCTTTAACGGCTTTTTGACGGCCATAGGCGCTCTATTCTTTTAAACCCATCACAGGCAGTGGCATCTGATTCACATGGTCGGTCGTAACTAATCTTCAGAACCTTGTCATGAATTTCCCACTCCACATAGTAGCTTCCTGTCTCAGTGAATATGGGCTCAGTTGTGTCTAGGTTAGGATCAAAGATGGATATCATTGCTGAATGCGCGCCGATACCACAGGTTACAATAAACAGCCCATCCGGAAAGTTACTTAGGCTGACAAGGTTAATCGTGGCTGGATTATCCTCAGTGAAAACTCCGGTGGCATCACTCAGATCGCATTCAAGTTGGTAGGTGCTTACTTTCTCCATACCCTTGTAGAGGCCAACCTGGCTGCTGTATAGATCTGATACTTCCAGTTTCCAACGCCACTCATCTTGGCCAATACCTGGCTCGGAGAGCATAAGAGCGATAAAGATACTTACCATTCCTGATAGCTTTTTTTTATCCTTCATCTGAATAATCGTCTATACACCATGGTGAGATAATATGTAGTAGCCACGATTTACCCAAACAATATATCCCTATAGAAAACTGGCTACTGTCAGGTCAAACCGTAACAACTAAAAATTATTTGCCTTTTGCTCGCGTTCCTGACTTCACATTACACTTACTTGAATCCTTGTATGGACATGTGGACCAGCCTCCACCTCCAGTTCCTTTTCCGTTTTCATCCTGCCAATCACCAGAGTCACAATGATAGTGCTGGACTTTTCCATCTATAAATTTCATTCGTCCGCATTGATTTCCAGATGCATCAACCCTCCAGCAAGGTGCGCGGGTAATTCCTTCTTTTGTTACACACTTACCATTACCTTTATGACCACCTGATTTGGTTTTTATACCTTCTGACGTCTCTGACTTTAATGTGAGTACATTGATGTAGGCTTGTTGTGCAGCAAGGATCTTTGCATTCTCCTCCTCCTGACGTCGCCGCAATGACTTATTAATACTCCCAAATATGCCACTTAACTCCTCTTGCCAAGTACTACCTGTCATCGGAACATCTACACACAACATCCGGCGGCGTCTTTTACCATCATCATATATGCAGGTTTCTCCAGGCTTATATCCGTGTTTTTTCTTATACTCTTCTTCTGCCTGTTTCTTTGCAAGCTGCCGATCAATCTTCCTTCCACGTTTTAATTTCTTTTTAAGAGTTTTGTTTGCATATGACTTCCATACTCGAGTATTTTTTTCGTACTGCTTACTAGCAGCCAGCTGAATCCCTTTGTAAAGAACTGAAGAGGGGCCACTAAATGCATTAACTCTGTCCACTGCGTTACGAAAACGCTGATACGCCGCAGGAGTAATTGGATGTAATACCTGGCGGAATAGTTCTTCAATAAATTGATTAGCCTGATCATACTGATCAAAGATCGCAGACTTAATACAACTGTCTAAACGGGCAAACTCCTGATCTTCCCATTTAAGCATTGCCGAAACATCACTGTCATAGATGACGGAATTCCTGTATTTAGGAATCGTTTTTAAATTGAGCGGACATTTTATTATGGGAGTAAACTTAGAAAGACGCGCCTTAACCTTTGGAAGAAAATCATTGGTAACTCTATCTTCGTAGTGCTTGTCCCACTCTTCATCTGTTTTGTATGTAGCAACCTGTTTGATAACCATTGAACATGCAAACTGTTTAACTTCTGGCTGAATGCTCTTGTCAAACTGGTTGGCATGATTGTCATACGCCAATACCAGAATACGATTCTTCTCGTAGATATACCATTCGCGCTTAGGAGTACCAGGTGGCATAGAATCAGACAATTCTATATTCTCCACACACCAAGCATTAGCCTCCTCCATAGAGGCAAATTCTTTAGGGGACGTAGGTGGATCTTCGAATCGCTCTTGGATAAATTGAACAGCCTGTGAAAATGGCTTGCCAAAACTCACAGCACCAGAAGGATCACCGAGATAGATATGGTATGAGTTGTAAACAAGTCCGAAGGAAAGATACAAAGCTGGAATCGCAACTAGCGTGAAGATGAAACGCCAAATAAATGGATTCTTTTGTTTTGCGCTATTTTCAGGGCGAAACTGCTTGCCATTAGGCTTATCCTCACCTGCTAGTTCCCTACGCATCTGCTCAATTTGTTCTTCAGACAACCCCATATATAACCCTAAAATACCATGTCAAAATGACATTATATCATCGCCATGACACATATAATGCAGTTTCAATCATCCTACAAATTGATAAAGGAATAATGCACAATAGTAAATATTCCAAACTCACTTCCAAGTCATGCAAATCAAAACACAAGGAAGACTCTGTTTGGGTATAAGTACGCTTAAGCGATTTCTGGTACTGAGATGTATCAGATATTGGAGGCACATTCCTGTAAAGTCTACTTGTGCCGTTTCCTACCTGTAGTTTGGTTTATCCTATAGTGTCTGCTTCGTGCTGTTTTGCGACGTTGTAGTGTGCCAATTTGACTGTGAAACTTTAAGCTCCTGCAAATAGATAAATGAGCACTGCTGTAACTAGAGCCACCAACAGTGTCTGAATGCCACTCCGCAACCATGAGATGCCTGAAATCCGTCCTAGGTAGACACCAAGCAGAAAGATGAGTAACAGGGCAATGATAATTGCGGCGTGCAGGGGAGAAAGAGGCAAAACAATGCCGTCATTTGACAACCACAGCGGAATAAGGATGATCAGTGAAATAAATAGTGGTGCAGAGCCATTAACCAATGCAATCAACATCGGAACCCAGCGTATTGCCTCACCGCGGGCACTCTCTTGTAGATCCGTAACCATCGCCGCTTCTAGCTTTGCCAGTTCACGGCGTTGCTCCGCAACCTCACTCACATAAGCACTGCTGACACCACTCATACCCAGGGCAATTGCAGCGCCAAGACACACGCTGATAATCACGGGAAGTTCTGCTGGGCTACTGACAAGAAACCCTAGAATAAGGCCCAGCATGGTAAGTGCTCCGTCAAACCCATTCACCACAAAATAGCGGCGGGCAATACCGCGGGTATGTGTAATGCGCAGTAGAAAACTTACCTGTTTTAACGGGTTCATGAGGATCTACCCTCTAGTCATTATCAGGCCTGCTTTGGACTTCAACTTCATCGATACTGTGGAGTGATCCACCCAGATTGCTGATAGCCGTTTGAATGGCCTCAAAATCGATAGCGTCTCCCTCTACCACCACCTGCAGCGTTTCAGTGTTCTCATCCACCTCAAGGACCGTCAAACGTACATGGTAGTCGGGGCCGACTTCGGCGATGGTCTGGGAAAACTCCAGTGCATTGGGATGATGTGGCTTGAGAACATCTAGCACAACCCGTTTAACAGAAATCATAGTCTTGTCACCTGACTGGTTATTGTTTAGTTTGCGTAGATAAGGATATAGCCGGCTTTGTTTTTTTTACAGTACTATCGATCATCAGGGCATACAACAAGCTAATTGCACGGCTTGATTCATTTTTTGACGGAGAGAAAAGGGATAGGAATTAGTTTTCAGCAGATGCAGCACTTTGTGCCATAAGCAGGCCCTCGAGACCACCCACTATAGTTCACCTTGGCGGGGTTTTTTAGCTTGTAATATGTCCGCTATGTGCTGATTTGCATCCAGTCTTAAACGGCCCCATGTGTGACAAGAATTGAGACTTTTTCAATTTGTGGCCAATGCCTGTGATCTTCACTGGGGTATCAAAGAAATCTCTTGCTGAACTACCACTTAAAAATCATTCAGGGGGTCAAACATACTGTTGCCTTGCCATTGGGTAGATCCATCTTCATCTTCATCCTCCTCATCCTCGTCATCGTCATCACCCACTTTGCGCGTGATAAATCCACCCTGTGGCTGATCACTTAGCACCGCAACAAACTCGGTGCGATAGTTGGTCTCCTCGCTCAGGGGTTCATCAGAGATGATGATTGAAGATCGCGGCAAAGCCGTCGGTTCGATGCGATCAAGCACATGCTGCGGGATAGTAACGCGGTCAAGTGCACTTCTGGCACTATCCCCGCCATTTATTGTGACCACGGTCCAGTGCAGGCCCACATTGTTACGCTCCATCGCAGTGAACACATGGGTGCCGATTGGCAGGTAGGGATCGCGGATAGTGATGGGGACCTCGATACTCGAATCGAACACCTCACCGCCTCCGTCACGAGCCGGTTTATGGGTGTTGCGCCGTACGTAAAGTTTCTGTGTCGCAAGGCTGATGTAGACGGATACCGGCTCAAGTGCAAGCTTGGCCTCATATGCAGCCTTGGCAGTCTCAGTCTTCCTGATCCTGGCCGCCTTGTAAGCATCCTTTGCTACAGCAGCGGTAACGACCTTTGCGTTCAAGTCTGATTTTGCAGTATCCACCTGTAGTGCCAGTTTTTCTGCTTTGGTGGAGGCCTTGAGATGTCGCTCTTCAGCCCGCACCTTGGCTTTTTCCGCATCTGACAGCGTCTTGTCGGCGCGTCTGAGCCGGGTCTCGGCTTTCTTCTTGCGGCTTTTCAGTTTACGCAGCGATGCCTCCCGGTTCTTTGCCGCCTTGAAAGCTTCCTTTGCAGAAGCGGCGGCAGCTACCTTGACCTCCAGGTCCGGTTTCGTAGTATTGACCTGCTCTATCAGTTCGTTGGCTTTGTCTGCGGCCTTTCGTTGCTGCTTATCAGCCCGCCATCTGGCTTTAGCTGCAGCAGACAGTGCCTTGTTGGCCTGTTTGAGCTCGGCATCGGCCGACTTCTTGCGCTTTTCCAATTTGCGCAGTGATACCTTCGATAAGGTTGTGCCAAATTGTATTGCCAGTTCATTGACTTTTTCTGTGGCCTTTCGTTGTCGCTTCCCGGCGCGCATCCAGGTTTTATCTGTAGCGGAAAGTGCTTTGTCTGCCCGTCTGAGTTGGACCTCAGCACTCTTCTTACGCTTTTCCAGCTTACGAAGAGAGGCCTTTAGCGATGCTGCCTCGGCCACAGCAGTTTTCATGATTTTCTGAGCTTCACTACTCGGTTGAGAGGCGTCATTGACTGAACTTGCTGTCTCAAATTGTGTTATCAACTCTTTGGCTTTGTCTGCAGCCTTTCGTTGCTGCTTCTCGGCTCGTGCCTGGGCTTTATCTGCAGCAGTGAGATTCTTGTTGGCACGTCTGAATTGGTAATCAGCTCTCTTCTTCTGCCTATTCAGCTTATACAACGACCTTTTCTGTGATCTTACCTTGCGCGCCATTGATCTAGAGGTCTTCTTGGCAATCTTGGTCGCCTTTTTTATCAAAGCGGCCTCATGCACAAGGATCTCAGCTCGCCCCGGAGCTGCTGCAACGGCCTCGGCATTCGGCGTGAGCAGAGTTGGATGGGAAAACTCGATTGGAACAGCATCGTACGGAGAGATGATCACCCTCATCCCGATCCTGGTCTTGCCAAATATATCTCTCGCAAAACCGTAAGGCATTCGCACACAACCGTGCGAGGCTGGATATCCAGGCAGTGGACCACCGTGGAGCGCGATACCATTCCAGGTGATGCGATGCATGTTTGGCATTTCCGCATCGTCATACATATTGGAGCGGTGCTGCTTCTTTTTCTCTACCACAGCGAACACACCAGCCGGGGTCTCACGCCCATAGGTACCGGTGGACACTGGCGCATGCTGGGTCATACCGTCAGCATCGTATAACTTAACCTGTTGTGACTCGATGGACACGATCGCCATGATCGGCTCACCTGCTGCCGTCTCATGAAGGGATGGTGCCTGGTGCGCTTGCGTCGTCGAAGCCTCGACCATCATTGTGCTCGATGCGGCCGCCACCATTAACATCAGGACGGGGAATTTACAGCGCTCCATTACCACTTTTAGCTGTACCATGAGTAATCGGTTTACCACAACATATCATTCATGAGTTAAATACCTGTCATCAGGTGTTTCAGGCACTTCCAGTGTAGACCATATCATACCTAACAGCCCATTAATGATCATTTAGCATGCATGCGGCCACCACATTGACATCCACAAAACCTGGAATGAAGTACGATCAGATGTATTCAATTGCATTGTGTTTTATTACAACCGAAAGCACAGTAACTACAATGATGCTGAGCATTCTCCAATAGAGTTAAGTACAACAGTATGTTGAAAAGCTGTCAGAGGTCGATTTCAAACAAACTATTGCTTGGCCCTGGAGTGGGTTCATCTCTATTTACCACAACACTGCCCCTGGCTCTTTCCGCCTTACGCGTTAGAAATCCTCCATGTGGCTGATGTTTAAGAACTGTTACAAACTCGGTGCGATAGTTGGTCTCCTCACTCAGTGGCTCATCGGAGATGATGATTGAGGATCGTGGTAAAGCTGCTGGTGCGATGCGATTGAGAACATCCTGAGGGATGGTAATGCGGTCGAGTGCACCCCTTGCATCTTCCACGTTATTAATGGTGACCGCTGTCCAGCGCATACCCATACCATTGTGCTCCATCGCCGTAAACACGTGTGTGCCAATTGGCTTGTTTGGATTTCGAATGCTAACCGGAACCTCTATACTTGTGTCAAACACCACGCCACCACCGTCAGGAGCCGGCTCATTTGTATTCCGCCGCACGTAAAGTTTCTGTGTCCTGCGGCTGATGTACACGGATACCGGCTCAAGGGTGAGCTTCGCCTCAAATGCAGACTTGGCGGTCATGGCCTTCCTGCTCTTGGCCGTCTTGATAGCATCCTTTGCTGCGGCTGCAGCAACGACCATCGCCTTCAGGTTTGATTTGGCGCTATCGAGCTGCGCCGCCTGTTCTTTGGCCTTGTCAGCAGCCCTTCTCTGTACCTCCTGAGCTTGCAGCTGATCTTGATTCGCAGCGGAAAGTGCTTTGTGGGCGAGTTTGAGTTTTTCCTCGGCAGAATCTTTGAGACGCTCCAGCTTTAGCAGCGGTGCCATCTTGTTCTTAGGAACCTTGACAGCAGTAACTGCTGCTAGTTGTGCCTTCAGGTCTGATTTTGCTATATCGAACTGCGCTGTTAGTTCTCTGGCCTTATCAGCAGCCTTTCGCTGCCCATCCTCAGCGCGCCTCTTCATCTTATTCGCGGCAGCAAGTACTTTATTCGCACGCATGAGTTTAGCCTCTGCTGTATCCTTGCGGCTTTCCATCTTGTGTAGAGACGCCCTACTTTCCTTGACCGCTTTGACAGCAGCAATGGTTGCAATCTTCAGGTTTACGTTTGTTTTTGCTGTTTCGAGCTCTGCAATCTGTTCATTGGCCTTGTCAGCGGCATTTCGTTGCTCCTCATGAGCCTGAACCTTAGCCTGATCCGCAGCGGAAAGTTCCTCTTTGGCCTGTTTGAGGTTAGCTTCGGCTATCTTCTTGCGGTTTTTCAGCTTACGCAGCGACAGGTTCGTGACATTGGCCGCCTCGACGGCGTCATTTGCAACAGCAGCGGCGGCGACCTTCACCTTAAGATCTGATTGGGCGGTTTCGATCTGCACTGTCAGTGCTTCTACCTTATCGGTAGCCTTGCGCAGCACAGCCTCAGCCTGCATTTTGGTTTTATTTGCAGCAGATAGCAGTTTTTCGGCATCTATGAGTTTAGCTTCGACCGTCTCATTGTGGCTTTCCAGCTTGCGCAGAGACGTCCTCCTGACCTTTACTGCATTGACAGCAGCAGCGGCCGCGATCTTCAGGTTCACATTTGATTTGGCCGTTTCGAGCTGCACCGTACTTTGTTTGACCTTTTGAGTGGCCTTCTTAAGCTCCTTCCCTGCCCGTACCATGGCTTTATCCGCAGCCTGGAGTGTCTTGCTGGCACGTCTAAGTTTGGCATCAGCTGCCTTCTTACGGCTTTCCAGCTTACGCAGCGGCACCTCTGTGATCTTGGCCGCCTTTACAGCCTCTTTTGCAGCATCCGCGGCAGCAATTTTCACCTTCAGATCTGATATGGCGTTATCAAGTTGTTCCGTTGTTTCTTTTGCCTTATCAACAGCCTTACGCTGCCCCTCCTCTGCCTGCGCCTTGGCTTTATTCGCAGCCTGGAGTGTCTTGCTGGCACGTCTAAGTTTGGCCTCAGCTACCTCCTTATAGGCTTCCATCTTGCGCAGCGATGCCTTCCTGGACTTGACCTCCTTGACGGCAGAAGCGGCTATAATCTTCAGGTTCAACTCCGTTGTTGCGGTTTTGAGCCGCACCATCCTCTCTTTAACCTTGTCAGCGGCCTTCTGCAACTTAACCTCATTCCTCACTTTGGTTTTGTTTACAGCGGAGAGCGCCTTTTCAGCGCGTCTGAGTTTGGCCTCGACTATCTTGTTGCGACTCTCTTGCTTCTTTCTTATCTTGGCCGACTTCACAATATCCTTTGTAGCAGCATCGGCAGCAAGCGTCAGCGCATCTGATTTTGCGGTTTCAAGCTGGCTCGCCAGTTCTTTGGCCTTGTCAGCGGCCTTTCTATGTGCTTTTTCAGCGCGCATCAAGGATTCATCCGCAGCCAATAACGCCTTGTCAGCGCTTCTAAGTTTATCCTCGGCTATCTTCTTGCGTTTTTTCAGCTTATTCAGCGGCACCTTGGTGATCTTGGCCGCCTCTACCACGTTCTTTGCCTTCGTAGCAGCAGCAACCTTCGCCTTCAGGTCTGATATGGCACTCTCGATCTGCATGGCCAGTTCTTTATCTCTGTCAGCAGCCATGCGCTGCCCTTCTTCAGCCTGCACCTTGGCTTCATCCGCAGCCAAGAGCGCCTTGTCGGCACCTCTGAGTTTGGCATCGGCTGTCTCCTTGTGGCCTTCCAGCTTTCGCAGCGACGCATTCCTGATCTTGACTTCCTTGTCAGCAGCAGCGGCTGTTATCTTCAGATTCAAGTCTGATTTTGCGGTTTCGAACTGCAGCGTCCTCTCTTTGATTTTGGTAGCGGCCTTCTGCTGCTCCTCCTCAGCTTCCATCTTGGTTTTATTTGCGGTGGAGAGCGCCTTATCAGCGCGTCTTAGTTTGACCTCAGCTGTCTTCTTGCTGCTTTTCAGTTTATGTAGCGGCACCTTGGTGATGTTGGCCGCCTTTACAGCATCCTTTGCAGCAGTAGCAGCAGCTATCTTCAATTTCAGATCTGATCTGGCTGACTCGAGCTGCACCTTGCTTTCTTTGACATTGTCAGCTGCCTTACGCTGCTTCTCCTCCGCCTGGTCCTTTGCTTCATCCGCAGCCAAGAGCGCATTGTCAGCATCCACAAGTTTGGCCTTGGCTGTCTCCTTATGTCCTTCCAGCTTGCGCAGTGACTCCTTCCCGGTCTCGACCTCCTTGTCAGCAGCAAGGGCTGCGATCTTCAGATTCAAGTCTGATATAGCGGTCTCGAGCAGCGCCGCCCGTCCAATGACGTTGTCCACGGCCTCTCTCTCCGCCTCATCAGCCTGCATCTTGGTTTGATTTACAGCAGAGAGTACCTTGTCTACGCGGCTGTATTCAGACTCGGCTATCTTCTTGCGACTTTTCAGCTTACTAAGCGGCACCTTGGTGATGTTGGCTGCCTTTTCAGCATCCTTTGCAGCGGTAGCAGCAGCAATCTTCAGGCTCAGGTCTGATTTAGCGGCTTCGAGCTGCTGTATCCGTTCTTTGGCTCTGTCGGCGGCCTGTCTCTGCTCTTCTTCAGCCCGCACCTTGGCTTCATCTGCATCCAATAGCGCCTTGTTGGCACGTCTGAGGCTGGTCTGAGCCATCATCTTGCTGCTATTCAGCTTGGGTAGCGACACCTCTATGATCTTTGCCGCCTTTTCAGCGTCCTTTGCAGCGGTAGCGGCAGCGCGCTTCACCTTCAAGTCTGATTTTGCAATCTCGAGCTGCACCGTCTCTTCTTTGACTCTGTCAGCGGCCTGTCTCTGCCCTTCTTCAGCCCGTAACTTGGCCTCATATGCAGCCAACAGCGCCTTATCGGCGCGTCTGAGTTTATCCTCAGCTATATTGTTATGTCTTTCTAGCTCGGTGAGTGATGCCTTACTGATCTTGAGCGCCTTGACGGCATCAGCGGCAGCGATCTTCAGGCTCAAATCTGATTTAGCAGTTCCGAGCTGCAGCGTCCGTTCTATGGCTCTGTCTGCAGCCTTGCGCTGCACACCTTCAGCCCGCACCTTGGCTTTATCTGCTGCCAAGAGCGCCTTGTGGGCACGTTTGAGTTTGTCTTCGGCCTTCTGCTTGCGGTTTTTCAGCTTGTGGAGCGGCACCTTTGTGATCTTGGCTGACTTTACAGCGTTCTTTGCAGTGGTAGCGGCTGCAGTCTTCAGATTCAAGTCTGATTTGGCGGTTTTAATTTGCATCACCAGTTCTTCAGCCTTGTCAGCGGCCTTTCTCTGTACCTCCTCAGCCCGCACCTTGGTTTTACCCGCAGCCAAGAGTGCCTTGTTGGCGCGTCTGAGTTTGGCCTCGGCTATCGTCTTGCGCCTTTCCAGCTTACGTAGCGACACCTTCCTACTCTTTACTGCCTTGGCAGCATTCTTTACATTCGCTGCAGAAGTGACCATCTCCTTCAAGTCTGATTTTGCGGTTTCGATCTGTATCGCCAGTTCTTCGGCGCTGTCTGCAGCCTTCTGCTGCACACCTTCAGCCCGCACCTTGGCTTTATCCGCAGCCGAGAGCGCCTTGTCGGCACGGCTGAGTTTGGCATCGGATATCTTCTTGCGCTTGTCCAGCTTGCGCAGCGATGCCTTGCTGATCTTGACCGCCTTGACGGCAGCAGCGGCTGCGATCTTCAGGTTCACATTTGATTTTGCGATTTCCAGCTGCACCTTCTGTTTTTTGGCTCTGTCAGCAGCCTTTCGCTGTCGCTCCTCAGCCTGGGTCTTGGCTTTATCCGCAGCCAAGAGCGCCTTGTCGGCACCTCTGAGTTTGGACTCGGCAATCTTCTTGCGTCTTTCCAGCTTATGGAGTGGCACCTTCCCGATCTTGGCCGCCTTAACAGCATCTTTTGCAGCAGCAGCTGCAGCGACCTCCACCTTGAGATCTGATTTGGCAGTCTCAAGCTGCATTGCCTGCTCTTTGGCTATGTCAGCTGCCTTTCGCTGCCCCTCGCCGGCCAGTACCCAGGTTTGATCCGCAGCCAAGAGCACCTCGTTGGCGCGACTGAGTTTGTCCTCAGCTAACTCCTTGTGTCCTTCCTGCTTGGACAGCGAGGCCTTGCTGCTCTTGACCGCCCTGTCAGTAGCAGTGGCAACGAGATTCACCTTCAAGTCTAAGATGGTGGTATCAAGCTGCATCACCTGTTCATTGAACTTGTCAGCGGCCTTTCGCTGCCCCTCTTCAGCCTGCATCAAGGCTTCATCCGCAGCCAATAGCGCCTTGTCAGCGAGTCTGAGCTTAGCTTGGGATTTCTTATTGAGGCCTTTGAGTTTGGGCAGTGACGCCTTCAATAATCTTGCCTCGCGCGCTAATGATTTAGCTGTTCTCTTTGCCACCACGACCGCCTCGGCGGCCTCTCCAGCCTCTTGTGCAAGGGTATCAGCCCGTTTCGGAGCAGCCGCGACGACATCGGCATTGGGCGAGAACAGCACCGGGTGGGAAAACTCAATGGGGGTTGCATCGTTCGGCGAGATGATTACCCGCATCCCGATTCGTGTCTTGTCGAACAAGCTCCCTGCAAAGTCATATGGCATTCGCACACAGCCGTGCGAGGCCGGATATCCGGGCAGCGGGCCGCCGTGCAGTGCGATTCCATTCCAGGTGATGCGATGCATGTTTGGCATTTCCGCATCGTCATACATGTTGGAGCGGTGCTCTTTGTTCTTCTCTAGGACCGCGAATATACCAGCCGGCGTTTCACGCCCCTCAGTACCGGTCGACACAGGAGCTTGCATTATACTGCCGTCAGCATCGTATAACTTGATCTGCTGGGACTTGATCGACACGATCGCCATGATCGGTTCACCGGACTCAAGCGTATCCGTCTCTTTGGGGGATGAAGTGTGGTGCGCTTGCGTCGTTGCAGCATCGACCGTCAGCGTGCTAAATGCGGCCGCCACCATTAACATCAGGATGGGGAATTTGCAGCGATCCATTACCACTTTGATTTGAGCCATCATTAATCGGGTTGCCAATACTTAATTTACTGTATCTTTAATCTGTATCTTTATCTGTATCTACCACACTTTAATTAAGCTAAAGATGTATTCCTTTCTAACTATTTAGATTAGCAGACAACTGGGTTTTTCTAAAGGACTCGCAATATGTTCGCATTGGGCACACTAGGGAAGTAGGAGCTTATTTTCTAAGAGTCCCCCTTATGCCGTTTTCAGTCTGTTGTCCAGCCAATGTCCAGTTTACAAAAACCGGGCAGGGATGTTTTATTTTATCTGTCAGTTGAAATATAAGCTCAGATTACGGCTCGTATTGCATATGTTCTACTTCTTATATCCTTAACAACAGGTCCACCAGCATCATCCCCAACAGTAGCATCCCGCACCCATTCATGGCTAGATCCCAGGTAGACATACCTAACCACATTCATATATGCGCAAGTAGAATCGCATTAAGAACAATTGGTAGATTACACACTATTCTTTCCTACAAGCAGTTTACGGAATGGCCGCATGGTTGAACTCTTAAATCCATGCTGCTTATAGAACCGGTGCGCTGATGAATTGTCGTGATCAGACAGCAGCGTGATACGTTTACATCCAGAAAGTTCTGCATGTTTAAGTGCATACTCCATCAAGGATGAACCAACACCCTCGCCTCTGGCCTCTTTAGAAACAACCATATCCTCTAGCACAGCGACCCTGGCACCAAGTGCAGTTGAGACGGTGTATAGCAAGCTGACCATTCCAACAATTGAATCGGCTTGCTTAGCAACCAAAATCTCACCTATATCACTATTGCCGAGTATCATCTCCAGACCGCTCCTCTGCACTGCATGATCAGGCTTGAACTCTTTTTCCTGCGAGAAGAGCTCATCAAGAAGCGGTAGCAGTTGTGGTATATCGCTGATGTTTGCCAGTGTAATTTCCATCTGTTCCACCCTGCCAGGGAGAGTTTGGCTCAGGTCTTAATACCAACGCCACGCTCCAACAGATGGCTACTGATAAAACCCAGTCCCAGAATAAATATCAGGATAATTATAAGTGCTGTACCTATTGGTATATCGGATGCTCCCAGCAGGCCATAACGAAAAGCATTTACCATATACAACACCGGATTGCCCAGGGATACCTGTTGCCAGAACTCCGGGAGCATTTTAATGGAGTAGAACACCCCACCCAAGTAAGTAAGTGGCGTGAGTACAAATGTTGGAACAATGGAAATATCATCGAAGGTACGGGCAAAGATGGCATTAATAAGCCCACCCAGTGCAAATAGGATCGAAGTCAGTATCAGCACCAGGAAGGTGATGACATAGCTATAAATCTCCAAATTGGTAAAGAATAGTGAAACCAGGGTGACCGCAATCCCCACCATGATGCCACGGGCTACACCACCACCCACATAGCCGCAGATAATGATCCAGTTTGGCACCGGCGCTATCAGCAACTCTTCAATATGGCGTTGGAACTTGCTGCTGAAAAATGACGACACCACATTGGCATAGGAGTTGGTAATTACCGCCATCAGGATCAATCCCGGCACAATGAAATCAATATATTTGTGGCCATCCATCTCACCAATGCGCTCACCGATCAGGGTGCCGAAGATAATAAAATAGAGTGCGGTAGTGACTGCTGCAGGCAGGATAGTCTGAATCCAGATACGCATAAAGCGCACTATCTCCTTCAGAATAATAGTCTGAAACGCGGTCCAATAGCTGCGATACCTGCTCATGACGCATCTCCGTTACGACTAGTATCCAGCATGTCCATGAACAGTTGCTCCAGCCGGTTCTGTTTATTACGCAGACTAAGCACCTCTATATTCTGATCAGACAAACCCGTAAACAGATCGTTGACCCCACGTTCACGCTCCACCTCTACCTCCAGGGTGCGGCCATCCCGTTGCTTGATCTCAAATCCTTCCAGGATTGGTGGATGTTCCAGACGCTCTTTAAGATTCAGAATCAAGACCTGGGTATGCAACTTATCCAGTAGTTCATCCATACCACTATGCTCAACAATATGGCCTTGATTGATAATGGCGATACTGCGACACAGATTCTCCGCCTCTTCCAGATAATGGGTGGTAAGTATGATGGTGGTGCCATTGCGGTTGAGCTCCTGCAAAAACTCCCACATGGAACGACGTATCTCGATATCCACCCCAGCCGTTGGTTCATCCAGAATCAACAGCCGTGGCCGATGCACCAGGGCACGGGCAATCATCAGGCGGCGCTTCATACCGCCAGAGAGTTCACGCGCCATTACCCTACGCTTGGGCCATAGGTCCAGTTGCTTCAGACTCTCCTCGGTATTGTGGACTGCCAACTGCCGTGGGATGCCATAATATCCAGCCTGGTTGAGCACCACCTCTTCCACTGGAAGGAATTGGTTAAAATTAAACTCCTGAGGTACAAGACCTATACAGGCCTTGACTCCTTCCGGGTCCTGACCCAGATCATGACCAAAGACTTCCACCTTTCCAGAACTCTTATTCACCAGGGAACTGATTATGCCTATAGCGGTGGATTTACCTGCGCCATTTGGGCCCAGCAGGGCAAAAAAATCCCCCTCTTCCACTTCCAGGTCTATACCACACAAGGCATGTGGGCCGCTCCTATAGGTTTTGTGCAGGTCAGTTATTTTTAGTGCTTTAACTTCCATCTGCGCATTGTCACACATGCTACATATGCTGCATATCCCAATAGGTGCCATTTACAACTGTAAGCAGAATTGATAACCCATTGCTATTGATCTACCCTTTAATCAGGGTTTTTATTGTGGAAAATCAGGCTGTTTAGTGGGTATTAATCCCGAGCTCACAATCACTCGAATTTCACAGGCTGCATAACCCTAGCAGATAACAGGTATGTTTCTGAATTCAGGCGACAAAATTATTGCCAGTACACAATAATTATTAAGAGATGATGAGTTATGAAAAGCATCCTGATCGTGGACGACGAACCAAATATCCTGCTATCACTGGAATTTCTGATGAAGCAGGCGGGATACGAGGTACTTACATCAGCCGATGGCGAAGATGCCTTACAACAGATCCACAGTTCCCTGCCAGACTTGGTTCTGCTTGATATAAACATGCCTAAACGTAATGGCTACGAGGTGTGTGAAACCGTACGCGCCGATCCCAAACTGAGCTCAGTGAAGATAATCATGCTGACCGCCAAGGGGCGGGATGTGGAACGGGAAAAGGGATTGGCCCTGGGTGCTGATGATTACGTAATTAAACCTTTCTCTACCCAGGAGGTTGTAGATAAGGTAAACGAGATACTGGATGCTGAATAGCACCCCATATTAAGGAGTTACAGTTCTAACAACTTGATAACAATCTGACGGCATACACCAATGCATGGATGAAATATGACCATGAGTGCCCGTAAAAGATTCTGGCTCCTACTTATTACCATCTACGTGGCGCTGTTTGCAGCCCTGATTGGTGGCGGTATCTGGGTTCTCAATGGAGTTGAGTCAGAGCAGCTACGTCTAACCATAACCGTATATCTGATCGGTGCTGGTCTGGCTACTGTAGCTGTACTGGCATTGGCCTGGATGGTTTTGGATATCAGCCTGATCCAACCGGTACAGTCCATCGGCCGTGCCGTTGAGGTAATGGCCCACACCAACCCACTGCAGGTATCGGAACTACCACCACACCATCTACTGAGCACACTGCCGGAACATCTGGAACAACTGGGTAAACAGCTGCATCAGGCCAGGAATGAAATAGATATAGCCTTTGAAAGTGGTGTAGCCCAGTCGGAGACCTCAAAACTTCATCTTGAAACCATACTGCGCGAGCTGGATCTCGGGGTCATGGTATGCAGCCCAGATGGAAAGATCCTGCTCTACAACCAGGCGGCGAATCGTATTCTGGGCAAAGAGTTTGAAGTTGGGTTGGGCCGTTCCGTGTTCAACCTGTTTACCAGACAGTCCCTGGACCATACCCTGCAAATGCTGCAGGTACAGAGACATAGTAGAGACTCGGAGTTACCACCTCCCAGCCGCGAGTTCATTTGTTCATCCACCGACGGTAATCAACTATACCTGATTCATATGACCCTACTGGCCTATAAGAACGAGCCAATCAATGCCTTTATCCTTACCTTCAAAGACACGGCCATAGATCTTGATGAAGGACAACAGAGAAATAGGTTACTACAGGAGATGATTGAGAGCTTCCGCGCACCTCTGGGAACTCTGCGCGCTGCTGTGGAGACCCTGTCTGACCAGGACAACATCCCACCGGTGTTAAGACGCACCTTTATTGATATCGCAAATGACGAAAGCCAGAAACTCTGTGACCAACTTGCCTACATGAATCGCAAACGCCAACAGATCTCTGGGTTGTATCTGGAGCGGCATGATATCTATTCATCTGACCTAGTAGGTTTTATTGCCCAGAGATTCCTTGAGGACTCCAAGATCAGTATACAGTCCACAGGTATTCCACTATGGCTGCATATTGACACTCATGGAATTGTTGAGACCATGTGCCATCTTATCAATAAGACACATACCAAGATTGGGACAAGCAGGTTCACCATTGAAGCAATGCTGGGCGACCGCAGGGTCTATCTGGATATGATATGGGATGGAAAGTCGATCCAAGACACTGAACTAAGCCACTGGCTGGACATGCCGCTGGAACACTTTACCCAGACCACAACTTCTCGCGACATCATCACCGCCCACAACACCGATATCTGGAGCCAACAGCACCGTCAGGATGGCAAGGCCCTGTTACGCCTGCCTCTTCCGGCATCACCACGTCAGTGGGAGTCCCCCAAACCAACACTCCCATCCAGGCCGGAGTTTTATGACTTTGACCTCACGAACCGGGGTCAACTTTCATCATCACTGATGGAGACAACTCTGAACAAACTAAACCTGGTAGTGTTTGATACTGAGACCACTGGTCTGAAGCCATCAGCCGGTGACAAGATCGTATCCATCGCTGCAGTACGCATCGTCTCAGGACGTATACTCTGGGGCGAGACTTTTGAACGCATGGTCAACCCTGGTATCCATATTCCATCTGCCTCCACCAGGTTCCACGGTATTACCGACGACATGGTGCAGGACAAACCAGATATAGAAACGGTTCTTTCTGAATTCCATAGCTTCGTAGATGACTCCGTCCTGGTGGCCCACAACGCAGCCTTTGATATGAAGTTCATACGGCTAAGTGAACATGACAGTGGCATCAGCTTTGACAATCCAGTGCTGGATACACTACTACTATCGGTATATCTGCAGAAAGAGGAGTCTGATCATACCCTGGATGGAATCGCTCGACGTCTGGGCGTGGAGATTCACGGCCGACATACCGCAATCGGTGACACACTGGTAACCGCAGAGGTGTTTCTCAATCAGACAGGACTGCTGGCAGCCAAGGGAATCCTAACCCTGGATGATGCACTCAGAGCATCGGATGAAATTGTTGAAATCAGAAAACAACAGGAGCAGTTCTAATGCCTGAACTCACTCCAACCACAGCAGGTAAAGCACCCTCACGCCGGGAGCGGCTTACTGTCCTTAGCATCTTCGGACTACTTGCCCTTAACTACCCTTTACTGCAACTGTTTGACACCGCAGCTACCTGGCTTGGAATACCTCTCATCCTTCTCTATCTGCTGGGCGTTTGGAGTGGATTTATAATAATAACAGCATGGATACTGGAGAGAGGCACCAGCAACCCTACACGTACCAAGCTGGACCGGCAGAGATAACATGCTTACTAATGGCATAATTCTGCTATCTGCATTCCTCTACCTGGGTATTTTGTTTGCCATTGCCTATTACGCGGATAAGCGCGCCGATCAGGGCCGATCGATAATCAGTAATCCTTACATATATACACTCTCCATAGCTGTGTACTGTACTGCCTGGACCTTCTACGGCAGTGTTGGTCGCGCCTCCAGCACTGGCCTGGGGTTTTTACCCATCTACCTGGGACCTACCCTGATGGCGGCACTCTGGTGGATAGTGCTGCAAAAGATCATACGCATCGTACGTGCCCATCGCATCACTTCCATTGCTGATTTCATCGGTTCCAGATATGGCAAGAGCACCCTGCTGGGTGGCATCGTCACCATTATTGCCGTCATTGGAATCATGCCCTACATCTCACTCCAACTTAAGGCGGTATCGGCCAGCGTTGATGTCATGACCAACTTCTCTCAGATCACAACCCAGTCAATTTCAGGGCCAGACAGCATTTGGAGTGATACAGCACTATATATCGCCCTACTCCTGGCAGCCTTCACTATCCTGTTCGGGACCAGACAGATCGATGTCAGTGAGCGCCATGAAGGCATGGTGGCAGCTATTGCCTTTGAGTCGGTAGTAAAGCTGATGGCATTTTTAGCCGTTGGCATATTCGTTACTTTCAGCCTGTTTGATGGCCCGGCAGACCTGTTCACCCAGGCATTTGATATTCCACGTCTGGCAGGATTAATGAGTATAGAAAGCGTTCCCGGCGGTTATACCAGTTGGCTTACCCTGACCTTCCTAGCCATGATGGCCATAATGTTTCTGCCACGCCAGTTCCAGGTAGCAGTGGTGGAAAACGTAAACGTAGATCATCTGCGCAAGGCCAGCTGGCTGTTCCCCCTGTATCTGCTGGTGATCAATCTGTTTGTTCTACCCATTGCCCTGGGAGGAAATCTACTGTTCCCAAACAATCAGGTTGACCCAGATACCTATGTCTTGACCCTGCCTCTGTCCCAACAGGCTGACACCCTGGCACTGTTTGTATTTATCGGTGGTCTGTCAGCAGCCACCAGCATGGTGATTGTTGCCACCATCACCCTCTCTACCATGGTCTGCAACGATCTGGTGATGCCTGTGCTGTTGCGTATCCGCTCACTGCAACTTACCCAAAAGAAAGATCTTACCGGACTGCTGCTGGGTATCAGGCGTGGTGCAATCGTACTCATCCTGTTGCTTGGATACACCTACTTTCATCTGATTGGAGAATCTTACACACTGGTCACCATTGGACTGGTATCTTTTGCCGCTGCAGCCCAATTCGCGCCACCCATACTACTTGGCATCTACTGGAAAGGTGCCAGCCGCAGTGGGGCCATGGCCGGGCTTCTGGCAGGTTTTCTCATCTGGGGCTACACCCTACTGCTGCCAGGCTTTGCCCGTTCCGGCTGGTTGCCTACCGCATTGCTTGACCCGGGACCGTTCGGTATTGAGCTGTTGCGCCCCTACCAGCTCTTCGGGATGCAGGGACTGGACCCAATCTCCCATGCCGTATTCTGGAGCATGCTGGCAAATATAGGACTCATGGTTGTGGTATCCATGTTCAGCCGGCAATCTCCCATTGAACAGGTTCAGGCTACCCTGTTTACCAAGAGTGATTACGACCATTCCCGGGATACCTACTTCTGGGCCGGTACCACTACCGAAGAGGAGTTGAAAGGGCTAGCCAACAGGTTCCTGGGAGAGGCCAAGACCCGCGAACTGTTTATCAGCTTTAACGCGGGTGAAACCGAACGCAACCGAGCTACCAGACAAACCCGTCTGATCAACCATGTAGAGCGGCATCTGGCCGGAGCCATCGGTGCTGCATCGGCCCGAGTTATGATCTCATCCATCGTAGAGGGTGAAGCCCTGAGCCTGCACGGTGTGATGCAGATCCTGGACGAGACCACCCAGGTACGGGAATACAGTCATGCCCTGGTACAGAAATCCCAGGAGCTTGAGGCCGCCAGCAAAAAACTACAGGCAGCCAACGAACGTCTGCAGGAACTGGACCGACTGAAGGACGAATTTGTCTCCACCGTCAGTCATGAGCTACGCACCCCCCTCACCTCTATCCGGGCCTTTTCTGAAATCCTGCATAGTAATCTGAACCTGCCTGAATCTGAACGTGAGGAGTACCTTGCCATCATCATCGGTGAAACTGAGCGCCTGACACGTCTGATTAATGATGTGCTGGACCTGGCCAAGATTGAGTCTGGAAGAGTTGACTGGAATAAAGAGTCTTATGACCTGGGCCAACTGGTTCTGGATGCCGCCAACACCGTAAGCCAGCTGTTGAACGAAAAGCAGATACAGCTGAGCACCAGGCTACCAGAACAGCAGATTGTAGTTGTCATTGATAGCGATCGAATTAAACAGGTATTGATAAACCTGCTTTCAAACGCCGCGAAATTCTGTAATGAGAGTGATGGCCAGGTATCAATTGAGTTAGCCATCCAACAGCACTCAGCACGGATCTCAGTCAGTGATAATGGCCCGGGAATACCCACCGGTGAACTGGAATCAATCTTCGAGAAGTTTCATCAGGTGGATGATCAGGACAGTGCCAGCCGCCAGGGTACGGGATTGGGCCTGGCCATATGCCGCGGCATCGTGGAATCGCATCATGGACATCTATGGGCTGAGAACACACCAGCTGGTGGCTCCAAGTTTATCTGTGAACTTCCATGCAATGACACTATTGAAACCACTGCATAGCTCGATTTCGGCAGTATAAAAACGCGGTATAAACTGATAACTACTCTGGTACACCCTGCCACAGCATCTTATAGCCCATTTCATAAGTGTCTGAGCAATACTCTGTCAAGTTACTGAACTTCTCTTTGAACACAGCATCTGCATGTGACCTCTCATGTTGCTCAAAGGATTTCCAGTAGGTAATTATGACCAGATGATCTTCACTCTTTTTCTCCGGATCGAATGAACCCTGCTCAGACACAAAACCGGTGTATTCAAATACCTGACCACCTACAAAACCACCCTCTTCATTTCCGTAGGTGTTTTTGACTACATTGCACATCTCTCCCAGCGCCAATTCCACATCCTCAACTTTCACGCCCTCTTTAACCTTGAGAACGTTATATAACATCACTACGCCAAAGGGGATTGTTATGGGGTCAAACATTCTGCTTCTCCTGCAACTGCAATTGGATATGCGCTAACCACGGTGCTACCTGAAACTGCAAGCAGTAGCTCCTGCATAAATAATAGCTGGTTATCCTATTTTCGTGCGTGCAGAGAAAAACTTATACTGTCGTAAGTGGTGCTAAGAATATACTTTCTACCAGGGTGGTTCTCTCAGTAGCCAATCCATCCTTCCGGCTTCATCTGGTCGGGCAGCAACCTGGTGGTGAAGTACTCATCACCCTCATCCGGATCAACGGCATTTCCATCTACATCCTGCAGTGGTTGCTCATAGTCATTCCAGCCCCGCAGCCCAGTCTTCAGGGAACATACATTTTCAAACCCAAGTATCTGTAGTGAGTGCGCTGCAAGTACACTGCGATGCCCTGAGCGGCAGACTATTACCACCTCGCGCTGTCTGGCCAGAACCAGCTCCGGCTCGGTCTCCTCAAACTCCCATTCACAGGCCGATTCCAGAATGCCTCTTGGGACACACAGGGAGTTGGGGATATGCATGCGGTCATACTCTTCCTGCTCACGTACATCAAGGATAAGCAGATCCGGGTTTTCCGCCATACGCTCCTCCATATCCCATGGCATAATCTCTTTCACATCCGTAAGACAGTCACGGATAAGCTGGATAAATCTCATCATGGTTGGATCACCTTTGGCAATATTAGATGTTCATTAGATAATGATACAGGTATATATAGGGCCTGATCCACCGCAGATTCACTATTATCTAGCTGAGCCTTACCCTGGGATCCACGATAGTGTAGGAGATATCGGTCAGCAACAGCCCCAATATGTAGAGCACTGAGCCAAGAAATACCATGGAACGCACAATGGCAAAGTCCTGGCGGCTGATTGCATCTATGGTGTAACTACCCAGGCCAGGTATCCCAAAAAAATGACTCGGTTATCAGGCTGCCCATGAATAACAGAGGCAGTACTACTACCACACCGGTAAGTATTGGAATCATGGCGTTTTTCAACACATGACGAAACAGCACCAGGGTTTCTGACAGCCCTTTGGCCCTGGCGGTACGCACATAATCCTTGTTGATCTCTTCCAGGAACAGGGTGCGATACCAGCGGGTACCGGAACCGATGCCACCAATCACCCCGATAATTACCGGTAGGATTAGAAATTTAACCGCACCCAACCCGGTTGCATATCCTGATATGGGCACTAAATGTAACAACTTACTAACCAGATACTGTCCGCCGATGATGTAGAACAGGCCGGATATGGACATCAGGATGACGCACAGCACCACGCTCCAGATATCTATATAGGTAGCCCGAAAGAACGCAATCAACAGGGCATAACTTATGTTGACCAGCAGACCCACCAATAGGACAGGAATAGCAATCGCCAGACTGGGCCACATACGCTGCGAAATATCATAGCCGATATCACGACCACTATCGGATGATCCAAAATCGAATTGAAACAGCTTGACCGATTTTTGGAAAAAAATGGTATCGGTTATCTTGTCTGTTCCACCAGCCTCTGAGTTATACAGCAAGGGTCGGTTATATCCCCGCTCCTCCTTCCAATTCTCGATGGCCTGGGGTGTTACCCGCTTCATACCCAGGTGCATCCGGGCCATGTCATCAGGAGTGTTCACTACAAAGAACAGCACGAAGGTGAATATATTCACCCCGATGAGTATGGGGATGGCATAGAGGATACGCCGAATGATATATGCCATCATTTGGCAGCACTCCTCTCATGACGGCGATAGACCACAACGGCCGGAATGGCAGTTACAACCAACAACAGCAGAAAGCTCCACACAGGCCAGAATATTGGCTTGTTCCATTCCCTCTGCAACTTACTGCGCAATGTTGGATCCACCCGTTTGTACTTGAGGGTATTGTTGGCCATAAGGTTGGGTTTTACATTGCTATACCAGGAGTGAAACAGAGAAAAGGCCTTGGGATGAAAGCCCCAGGACCAGGGGGCATCCTGGCGCAGGATCTCTACCATCTCATTAATGATCTGCTGACGCTCAGGGCTATTATTCATATTCTTCATGCGGTCAAACAGGGCATTGAACTTGGGATTGTTATAGTTAGCCGCATTCTCACCCCCATGCTCCATCTTGCTGTTGGGACCATACAGCAGGAATAGAAAGTTCTCTGGGTCCGGGTAGTCAGCGTTCCAGCCCCACATAAAGATCTGCGCCTTGCCTTTTAGCATCTTTTCCTGAAAGCGGTTGTAGTCAGTAGCTCGGATCACCAACTGAACGCCAAGCTTGGCGAACTGTTTCCTGATCCAGTTCAATCTGGCCTTGCCATCAGGACCGGCAGAGGCGGTATCAAAATAGAGGGTCAGGGCCTGTCCGGTCTTGGCATCCCGTCCATTTGGATAGCCAGCCTGCTTCATCAGCTCCTTGGCCGCCTCAATTGACTTGCGCCTTGGCTTGCCGCCCACTACATCGTATACATAATTGTTTATGCCGGCTTCACCTGTACGGTGACCAAAAATACCTGGTGGAATAGGACCCTGGGCTGCCACCCCCCTGCCATTGGAGAAGATGGAAATATTCTCTTCAAAATCCACCGCAATGGAAATAGCCCGTCGCAGCAATCTGGCACGCTCCGAGTCTCCACCGATCACCGGATCTGCCATATTAAAACCCATATAGAAGATTGATGTAGTAACTGCCGTTAGCAGATCTATCCCCTTCTCCTGCATGGCATCTGTCAGACCAACCTCACCCTGATCAGAAAACTGTACCGCCTGATCGAAGCTATCTGAGGAAACGCCTGAGGTGTCATAGTAGCCCTGCAGAAACTTGTTCCAGTAGGGGATACTCTCTTTCTCCAGACTATAGACAGCCTTGTCGATAAACGGCATGGGCTTGCCTGCATCCCGCAGCAGACCAGTTTTAACATCCACGCTCTCTCCAGCCTCAGGATAGCGTTCTCCATGAAAGTTTGGATTACGCTCCAGCACCATACGCAGATTTGGATTATTCTCCGATAGCATAAAGGGACCGGTACCCACCGGATACCAGTTCAGGTTGATATTGCGCTTGTCCATACCAGGCTGGGAGTAAAACCGGTCCGCCTCCCAAGGCATGGGGGAGAAAAACGGCATGGCCATCCAGTACACCAACTGTGGATATTTACCCCGCAAACGAATCTTGAAACTGTAAGTCCCGGTCTGCTCTACCCCCTCCATGGGGATCTTCCGCAAGTCCACGTATGGTTTATCCCCACCACCTGCCTGCTGCTTCTGCTTGGTTACAGATTCCACCTGTTTGCCAAACTCACGGAACCCAATGATGTACTGACCGAGGGTGCCTGCTATAGGCGAGTGCAGGCGTGGATTGGCCAGCCGCTTGATCTGATAGATATAGTCTGCGGCCGTCATCTCTCTGCTGCCAGTTTCAGGAAAATCAGAAAGCTTGTTGGCCCTGGCAATCTGGTCTTGGCCAAGGTTGTGGTAGGTATAATTTCCCTTCTCATCAGTTGCCAAGGCTGGGTGAGGCTGAAAGCGCACCCCCTGGCGCACCCTGATCTCATATTCACTTATGGCTATTTTATCTTCAGCAGCGTTCTCCGGCAGGGTGACACCTGCACTATCCAGGTATCGCGGCACCGGAATCTCTTCTGCCACCAGTGGCACCAGCTGGTAGGGACGTTTCAGAAAATGATACTGCAGCAGAGGTTCGTAGATCTGAGCGATGAATACATACTCGTTGGAGCTATATGAGCGTACCGGATCCAGATGCTTGGGACGCTCAGAAAAAGAGCTATAGATAATATTCTGCTCAGATTCAGCCCGTGAATAGGGACTGTTTAATGCCGTCTGGTCACAGCCTGACAATAGTGAGGCAAGAAATATGAGCAGAAGGCAGGAAGCCTGTGCCAATCCAGCTATTTTCTTCCCTACAGTATTATGAGAGTTCTTTTCCAAAGTGCAGTTTTCCGGTACTGTACCTATTTCGTCACAACATTCAGCGTATCCTGAATCATCGCATTCTGGCACGCTGTTGTCAGCCAAAAACCAGACTGGAGTATTAAGGCATTCCTATGGGCTTCTTACAAGATAAACGTATCCTTATCACTGGCGTTGCCAGCAACCGATCAATCGCCTATGGCATTGCCAAGGCCATGCATCGAGAGGGGGCAGAGCTTGCCTTCACCTACCAAACGGAAAAGCTGCAGGGTCGAGTGGAAAAATTCGCTGCTGAGTTTGATTCCACGATTACGATGCCACTTGATGTAACCAGCGATGAGGAGATAGAGAACGTATTTACAGAACTGGGCAAATCCTGGGATGGCCTGGACTCCATAGTCCACTCCATTGGCTTCGCACCACGGGATCAACTGGAAGGCAGCTATGTGGATGCAGTTACCAGGGAGGGCTATGCCATTGCCCATGATATCAGTGCCTACAGTTTCGCCGCTCTGGCCAAAGCCGGACGGGGAATGATGGCAGGCCGCAACGGCTCTCTCCTCACCCTGAGCTATCTGGGCGCTGTTCGCACCATCCCAAATTACAATGTAATGGGCGTAGCCAAGGCCAGCCTGGAAGCCAATGTACGCTATCTTGCTGACTCCATGGGACCAGAAGGTATCAGGGTAAACGGTATATCGGCCGGTCCTATCCGCACCCTGGCCGCGTCTGGCATAAGTGGTTTTAAGAGCATGCTGGACGAGGCCGAGAAGGCAGTTCCACTCAGACGTAATGTAACTATCGATGAAGTTGGCAATGCCGCGGCATTCCTGTGCTCTGATCTGGCATCAGGCATAACTGGCGACATGTTGTATGTAGACTCAGGTTACCACATCGTGGGTATGGTAACCGGTTAACAGAATTATAATGCCACTACGAAAAAAGGGCAGGTGCTTGGCACCTGCCCTTTTTATTTATCCATATCGTTTTAGCAACTCAATCTGGTTCTGAATAGGTACTAACTTCTTCTTCATCACACAAGTTATCCCAATCATTCCTGGCGCAGAGATAGGAAATACCGCCAAGAACCAACACACCTGCTGCTACATATTTCCAGTTAATCCCAAGATTGGTGGTGGTGGTACCGTCTGCATTATATGTGACCTGCTTATCCAGCACATTCATTCCATTCAGCTTGAGTGCATCCAGTTGCTCACCTTTAAACTGCAGGTTTAGCAGCGGGGGACGCTCGCTGTCGAACATGTTCATCCCAGGTGCGGAAGAGTTGGTCTGAGCTAGGGAAAAACCGTAGGTGGTCTCCTGTTGGGCCCCAGTACCTCCAAAAGGCATCTTCATGTAACCAAAGGGCATGATTTCATCGCCAGCCTGGACCTGAGGAACAACTGCCAGCATTATCGCTAGTGGCGCATATGCAAACTTTTTCATTTTCGGTTTTCCTTTGATTGTCTGTTCAAGCAGGATGAACATACATTTAATTCTTGGCGTATTTATATTTGTTTTTACCACAAATTGCAAGACTTATATCACGTTTTTTTACACATAACGCTATGATTTTATTAGTAAATATTCCACCAATACAAGCGCAGTCTTGCGCTTATTTTCATTGTTAATCATCATGTTAACGCAATATTTTACAGTAAAATATTACGTTATATCGTGATATTTTAAATTATTGTTGTAATAACACTACATACACGATAATTAGTCATAAACAACACAAAAAGCCACTTTTACAGATCCGGGCAGATAGCAGATTTACACGTCCACAAAATCATCCGGGCATTGCATCAGGCCAATATCCACCAGTTGTTGACTACCGGTAAATCGTCTAGTTGTATCACTGAGATAGGAAAAATCCGGCCCTAACTCATTCAGGATCTGGTGGTAAGTGCTATAGCGGTACTGGCATAGTCCCTCTCTAGTGTTAACAGAGGCGTCACTGTCAGCACTCCACATAGAATCTACAACATCTGATTTCAGAGTCAGACTAAAGTGGAGCAATACACCAGTCACCCCAGAAACAATAGCCGGAGTAGTGTTGTGATTGCCGGTGTACCTTATACCTCTTCCACCCTTTATCAAGGGTACTTTTTCCAGCAGCTCAAAGGTTTGGAAAAGCCTCTCATTGACACCGCCTTTTACGTGCCGGTACGGGCATTGGGGGTTATTAAAAAAACGATAGTCAGCATCAAAGTATGGTGAATGTGTCAGCAGGTCTTCACCCGGCTGATAGTTGGTTTGCTGGGCAACCGTTTCCGGAAACATCTCCAACATAAAGGCGAACATAGCCTCATGTCCATTACGGTCCATGTAGTGAAGCAATTGTTTAAGGCCATTCTGCTCCATGCCAGGAAATACCAGGGCTTCGTCACTATCAACAAACAAACACCAGTGTCCATCACCGTATTGCTCAACAAGCTCATTTATCCAGCGCATACCTGAACTGACTAAAGCAAAATTGTCTGAGGACAGAAACACATGAACATCTGGCTGCTGCAGCAAAAACTCGGTTGTACCATCGGTTGAATCATTATCCACAATGAAAAAGCGGTCGATGCCAAGTTTTCGATAATACTCAAGGAACCAGGGAAGCTGCTTTATATTATTTTTAATGGGAGAGAACAGAAATACCTCATGCTCCACTGGAGACAGCGGGTTGCTGTCAATCCGCTCCATAGAAAAAGGTGCATCTATAGCAAGTTCATATGCCTGCTCATAGGCTTCCTCATATATCTGTTTCGCTCTATTCATGTTCCCCAGATAATACTGATACCAGGCTGACAATCTCCCCAGCTTCAGGCCAGCAGGAGATTCAGATAGATACTTCTCTATATGTTGGCTGGCATTATCTAGATTGCCGTTTCTGATATAGGCCTTGATCAATATTGCTGCAACCTTCCTGGAATCAGGTAAGGATTTAGATAGACTCTCTAGTATTGCTATAGCTTCCCGATTTTTTTCCTCGGTCCAGAAGACCAGAAGAATGCACGCTTCCAGGATTTTTGCTTCCCAGTTTTCCGGGTTCTGATCAATTATTGCGCAAACCTCAGCAAGAGCCTTGGGAAGATCATGCTGCATGAGATAGCTTTCACATAACTGTATATGAAAGCGCACATCACCTGTCTGTTTAAGATAGGTATTACACAGCTCTTGAGTTCTATCAAACCTGACCAGTTTATGGTTAAGACTCCCTATATACGCAAGCACCACTTCTATATCATCAGGAAATAATGCACAAGCCTCTTCCCAGCGCTGTATTGCAAGATCTATATCTCCCATATTCGCAGCCAATCTGGCCAAGCCGATCCTACCTAGCGGTAGATGAGGATTATTGGTAACTAACTCAGAATACAACTCCTCTGCTTTATCAAAACGCTGTAACTTCATTAACATGCGCGCCTTAGAAGCTTGCCATTTCGGATGCTGTCCAGCAGGAAATCGTGAGATACAGATATCCCAACGTTGCAGTGCAAGCTCCCAGTTCTCGTATTGCTGTGCAACTTGAGCCAGTCCGGCATACCCTGCTGGACTATCTGGGTACATATCCGTCAATTCACGGTATATCTGTTCAGCTTGAATATAACGCTCTAGATGTACCAGTACATTACCTTTATGGAACAACCACTCAGGTTCGATTAGTTCGGGAAACCGTTTCAGACATTCGTTCCATCGTTCCAGTGCAAGTAGCCACAGCTTTTGTTGTTGTGCATTCCATGCCAGACCCACATAACCCACTGGAGATTCTGGTTGAGACTCTGCCAGCTCTTTCAAGATAAGCTCAGACTCGTTGAACTGTTCTAGACTCACTGACACTCCCATCTACTGGATACCGAAACATCTTGCTGTTCATTTGACATGCCAGGCGGTTGCTCCCCTCTGCCTAAGGGAGAAAGAATAAAGAGCTTTTGCAACTGCCTTATGCTGCAACGCTGTATAGCCTGCATACTAAATCTAACAGAAGAAAATATATAAATCCTGAGGAATCTATGTGCAAAAATTGGGAAAAAAGCAGAAGCCCAGGAAGCTAACATCATAGAATTCCGGAAGATATGTATCTTCCGGAATGACCATTGATTAAAGGCTGCCTAAATGTGTGTGACTCAGAGTTACTGTTGATTCTGTTCTGGGATTACTATCTCTGAAGTTTCCCGCACATTTCCTATCATGTGCTTGAAGCTTGCCTGACCCAACATGCGTTCCATTGAGCTTATAACGCTCTTTCTATCCTGCTCTGCCAGGTTATCTGCAGAACCATCGCTTACCTGATAGAGGACCAGAACGACATGGTCTCCATTACCCAGTGTGGTTTCACCATACAGTACCTTTTCTCCATCTGGCCTGGGCATGGTAAACAGGGTATCCAGAATCTCTCCCGGTATCTCTTTTGCGGCACGTCCTATTTCTCCAGGCTGCTGCAGCTTGGCTCCACTCTTTGCCACCAGTTGCGCCAAAGACTCACCGGTTTTCAGAGCTGCAAGCAGTTCTTTACCCTTCTGTTCAGCTAATTTCGCTGCTGCCCGCTGTTTCAATACCGATTCAATTTCCCCACGCACCTTATCCAGTGACTGGGAACTTGACTCTTCATGCTCGGCTACACGCAATACCAGGACATGTTCAGCCCCCAGTTCCAACAGTTCGCTATTATGTCTCTGCACCAGAACATCATCGCTAAAAGCTGTGGTAATGACTCGACCTGCGGCCAGAACACCTTCACCACCATCACGCCCCATCCAATCGCTAACCTTGACCTTTAACCCCAGAGCATCCGCAGCAGGTTCCAGGCTATCCGGGTCGTCATAGGCCAGATCTCCCAAGCGTTCCGCATATTCATAGAACAGACGACCAGCTTCTTCATTACGATAGGCCGCAAGCACTTCAGGACGGGCCTGCTCAAAGCTCTTGCCTGCTTCTGGACGGATATCGGTGAGTTTGATTATGTGGAAGCCGAACTGGCTCTGCACCAGTCCACTGACCGCACCCTTCTCCAGTTCAAAGGCAGCCTTTTCAAAGGCAGGATCCATAACCCCTTTGCCAAAGAAACCAAGATCACCACCACTCTCAGCAGAACCTGGATCCTGAGATACCTCCTTGGCAACCGCTGCAAACTCTTCACCGGCCTTGATCCTGTTGAGCACAGCCTCTGCAGCTTCTTTAGCCTTGGCCACAGCAGCCTTGTCTGCCTGATCCTCAGCCAGAATCAGGATGTGGCTCGCCCGACGTCCCTCAGGAACTACATAGCTGTGCTTCTGCTGCTCATAGAACTCTTGCAGGTCCTCTTCCTTAACCTTTACGGTCTTGGCGATATTCTTGATGTCAAGTTCCAGGTACTCCAGTTTCACACGCTCTGGAGACATAAAGGTCTGCTTATTGCTGTTGTAGTGAGATTCTATTTCATCCTGCTTAAGGTCTACAGCTGAGATAAAATCAGAGGCAGGAATAACCAGATAGTCCAGTTTTCGACGCTGATTTACCAGGCGCAGACTCTCCTTCAACTCCGCTGGTGTGACAATCTCGGAACCACTTACCGCACGCACCAATTGATCAGATACCAACAGCCGCCGCATCTGCAGTTCATAGCCATCAGTGGTAAGTCCCTGCCGCCGAGCACCGTTCTCATAGGCGGCCTGACTGAATTTGCCATCCACCTGAAACGTAGGACTGTTCTTGATCATCCCACGTAGCACTTCATCACTGGTGCGCATTCCCAGTTTTGTGCTCTGCTGATAAATCAGCTCACTGTTTATCATGGACTCAAGAACCTCTTTCCGTAACAGTTTGTCATCCACAAGTTCCGGGCGATACTCCTTACCCATGCGTTGACGCAGCTGTTCGCGAAATTGGCGATAGCTGTTCTCAAATTCGCGTTCAGATATTTCGCGATCGTTTACCGATGCCTTAATGGAGGTTGTGCCAACACCCAGATACTCCTGGATGCCCCACAGGGCAAAAGGGATGCTGATTAAGATGACAATTACCCAGGCAATCCAACCTTGGGCTCGTTCTCTGATAGATTGAAGCATGAGGTTTATCCCGTAATCAGAAGACGCTTTCTGCAGAGGGAAAAGAGAAACGGGGCATCCTCTGGATACCCCGCATCGCTCTCGATTGTTGGCGGAGTGGACGGGACTCGAACCCGCGACCCCCGGCGTGACAGGCCGGTATTCTAACCAACTGAACTACCACTCCTAATCCTTGGTGGGTGCTGCAGGGATCGAACCTGCGACCCTCGCCTTGTAAGGGCGATGCTCTCCCAGCTGAGCTAAGCACCCTGAGAAAGCGCGCTAGTTTACGGCATCCTTAAGAGCTTTACCAGCCTTAAATGCAGGATTTTTTGATGCCTTGATATTAATTGTTGCACCAGTCTGCGGGTTACGTCCGGTACGTGCAGCGCGCTCACGTACGGTAAAAGAACCAAAACCTACCAGAGACACCTGATCTCCATTCTTCAGCGCATTAGTTACTGCGTCTACAAAGCCATCCAGTGCTCTAGCTGCGGCTGCTTTGGATATATCAGCAGACTCCGCAATTGCATCAATTAAATCGGTCTTGTTCATTGAAATATTTCTCCCTTCAGAGTGGCTCCATCACCCGACTTCAGGCGTGGAATAAATGATTGTTATCGGTGGCTCTATAATGCGTGAAAACGGGGTCAATTTATACCAAGCGTAAGAAACAACTGTCAAGCTCAGCACAAGACAAAAGCGTGTTTTTTATGTATTGAATCGACATCGTTAATGCGTGAATAAACTACTTAATTGGCACCCTTTCAACGGCCATTATTTCAAAAGGATGGGATGCACTTTGTGGTCATGATCACAGTTCAAATAACCCAGTAAAAAGCTATGGAGGACAGCCAGTTTTTCTGGCTGTCCCTTATTGATTACCTCATAAATATTCGAAAGAAATGCAACTAGTTTAAGTAACTCCTGAATAAACCAGAGATTACCTAGTGGTGGGTAAGATCCTTTGTACCCTCATCCTCATCCGCCTTGGTTGAACCAGCTTTAGAATCCTCATCCGTAGCTACACCTTTTTTCGCACCAGATAGTCCTGCTGGAACCTGGGTCAGTGCTATATCCAACACCTCATCAATCCAACGCACAGGGATGATCTCCAGATTCTGCTTGATATTTTTTGGTATCTCTACCAGATCACGCTCATTTTCATGCGGAATTATAACCGTCTTGATCCCCCCGCGATGGGCAGCCAGGAGTTTCTCCTTGAGACCACCGATAGGCAACACCTCTCCTCGCAGTGTGATCTCTCCGGTCATAGCCACGTCAGCACGCACAGGAATATCAGTAAGCGCAGAAACCAGGCTGGTGCACATACCTATACCGGCACTAGGGCCATCCTTCGGTGTAGCGCCCTCAGGCACGTGGATATGCACATCATTCTTCTGATAGAAGTCATCCTTCAGCCCAAAAATCCCAGCGCGACTGCGCACCACTGTCATAGCGGCCTGAATAGACTCCTGCATCACATCACCCAGCTGGCCGGTGTGACTTAAAATCCCCTTACCTGGCATGAGCGCGGCTTCAATTCTGAGCAGTTCACCCCCCACCTCAGTCCAGGCCAGGCCTGTTACCTGACCTACCTGGTCCTTTTCATCTGCCAGGCCATGACGGAACTTCTTCACTCCCAGATACTTACTGAGGCCGTTAGCGGTTACGGTTACCTTCTTTTCCAGATCTTTAAGCTGAATATCCTTGACTACCTTGCGGCAGATCTTGGAGATCTCACGCTCCAGGTTACGTACCCCAGCCTCCCTAGTGTAGTAACGGATGATATCGCGTATGGTGCTGTCACGGATGGCCAGCTCATCATCCTTCAGGCCGTGATGCTCCATCTGCTTTGGAACCAGATACCGGTTGGCGATATTTACCTTTTCATCCTCGGTATAGCCGGAGAGATGAATCACCTCCATACGGTCCAACAGTGGCGCTGGGATATTCAGCGAGTTGGCCGTGGCTACAAACATCACCTCGGAGAGATCGAAGTCCACCTCCAGGTAGTGATCCACAAAGGTGTTGTTCTGCTCCGGATCCAACACCTCTAGCAGCGCTGAGGCCGGATCGCCACGGAAATCCATGGCCATCTTGTCTATTTCATCCAACAGAAACAGCGGATTGCGCGTCTTGATCTTGGACAGATTCTGGATGATCTTGCCAGGCATGGCCCCGATGTAGGTGCGACGATGCCCTCGGATCTCCGCCTCATCCCGCACTCCGCCTAGGGACATGCGTACGAACTTGCGACTGGTAGCACGGGCAATGGATTGGCCTACCGAGGTCTTACCCACACCTGGTGGACCCACCAGACATAGAATTGGTCCTTTCAGCTTGCGTACCCGCTGTTGTACCGCCAGATACTCCGTGATGCGCTCTTTAACCTTTTCCAGGCCATAGTGATCCGCTTCGAGTACGTCTTCTGCTCTCTTCAGGTCATGCCTGATCTTGGAGCGTTTCTTCCACGGCACACTCACCAGGGTATCGATATAGTTCCTTACCACTGTAGCTTCTGCCGACATGGGAGACATCAGCTTGAGCTTGTTCAGTTCCGCCTGGGCCTTGGACTTAGCCTCCTTGCTCATGCCTGACTTCTCTATGCGGTTCTGCAGATCCTCGATCTCGTTGGGGACATCATCCATATCACCCAGCTCTTTCTGAATCGCCTTCATCTGCTCATTCAGATAGTACTCGCGCTGGTTTTTCTCCATCTGCCGTTTGACCCGGCCACGGATCTTCTTCTCCATCTGTAACAGGTCGCTCTCTGACTCCATCAAGGTCATCAGATGCTCCAAGCGCTGCTGCACATCATCCATCTCCAGCACCAGCTGCTTCTCATCCAGCTTCAGGGACATGTGCGCAGCCATGGTGTCGGCCAGTCGGCTGGGGTCATCTATATTCGAGAGTGAGGTAAGCACCTCAGGAGGAACTTTCTTGTTCAGCTTCACATACTGATCAAACAGGTCAAATGAAGAGCGCATCAGCACCTCCATCTCCTTCTCCGGCAGTATATTCTCATCCTGCAGAAGCACATACTCTGCAGTAAAATAGTCATCCTCTTCCGTAGGCAGATGGATCAGTTTTACCCTTTTTTCACCTTCCACCAGGACCTTTACAGTCCCGTCAGGCAGCTTTAGCAGCTGCAGTATGTTGGCCAGTGTGCCTACTTCATGCATATCATCCACTGTAGGCTCATCGGTCTCTGCGCTTTTCTGTGCCACCAGTAAAATCTGCTTATTGGCGTCCATGGCCGCATCCAGCGCCTTGATGGATTTATCTCTGCCCACAAACAGAGGGATAACCATATGCGGATATACCACCACATCCCTTAGTGGCAGTACTGGTATTACGGTTATAACATCTACAATTCCTGGGTTGCTCTTATCTTCTCGACCCATAGTAGTTATCCTCAGGCATTATGGTTTCTGGAACAGTACTCCAGTTAAATTATCTTTACTCTTCCAGTCATCCAAGCAATCAGTGGAACATTTATATCTGTCCCCACAGGCAGGGCGTGAACGCTAACGGTACAACTCTAACGGTAGGGGCTGACTCAGGCCTTTTCAAGCCCGGCAACCACATTTATGCCAATAAATGTGAAGTGAATGAACCAGATGGTCCAGGTACATGCTTAATCAGAGACGGCCAGCTGCTGGTCACCACCATCAAAGATGATGTATGGGGCATTCTCACCATCAATTACCGACTCATCTATGACCACCTTGCTCACATCATCCATCGAAGGTAGATCGTACATGGTATCCAGGAGCACCTTCTCCATGATGGTACGCAATCCGCGGGCACCGGTTTTCCGCTCCATGGCCTTACGGGCAATGGCACGCAGGGCATCTTCACGGAATTCCAGCTCGCAATCCTCCATCTCGAACAGGCGTGCATACTGTTTGGTCAGGGCATTTTTCGGTTCAGTCAGAATCTGTACCAGGGCATCCTCGTCCAGCTCCTCCAGGGTTGCCACAACGGGCAGACGGCCGACGAACTCCGGGATCAGACCGTACTTGATCAGGTCCTCAGGCTCTACATCAAGCAGGACCTCACCTATCTTACGGTTATCATCTTTGCTGTGAACCTCGGCTGAAAAGCCTATACCGCCCTTTTCAGAACGATTCCGTATTACCTTATCTAAACCAGCAAAGGCACCACCGACAATAAACAGTATTTTGGATGTATCTACCTGTAGAAACTCCTGCTGTGGGTGTTTACGGCCACCCTGAGGAGGTACCGAGGCAATGGTGCCCTCAATAAGTTTCAACAGCGCCTGTTGCACACCTTCACCCGATACGTCGCGAGTTATGGAAGGGTTATCTGACTTACGGGAAATCTTATCTATTTCATCGATATAGACTATGCCATGCTGCGCCTTTTCCACATCATAATCACACTTCTGCAGCAACTTCTGGATGATATTTTCTACATCTTCACCCACGTATCCGGCTTCAGTCAGAGTGGTGGCATCAGCAATGGTGAATGGCACCTCCAGCATACGCGCCAGGGTTTCAGCCAGCAGGGTTTTTCCTGATCCGGTAGGGCCAATCAGCAGTACGTTGCTCTTGGCGATCTCTACCTCATCCTTGGCCGCGCCAGTTTCTAGACGCTTGTAGTGATTATAAACAGCGACGGAAAGGACTTTCTTGGCCGTTGGTTGGCCTATAACATACTGATCCAGCAGTTCATATAGCTCTTTGGGTTTCAGCAGAGTACTGGATGACTCATCCTTGCTGTCATGCATCTCTTCCCGGATGATATCGTTACAGAGTTCGACGCATTCGTCACAGACAAATACCGATGGTCCTGCTATCAGCTTACGGACCTCATGTTGGCTCTTGCCGCAGAAAGAGCAGTAAAGTAACTTTCCGTCGTCACCTGAGCTCTTTTTGTCATCACTCATACAGATTCCTCACAATTAACAACCGGAGCTTGACGCTTCACAACATAATATACATTTGCTATGTGAGCGCAAGGCCTAGATATGCAACTTAGCACTGAAAATACATGCATTTTTCAGGCCAATTGTGTGGCGTAGGTTTTATTCTGCCGCCCCCCCTGTGCGCTCAGATATCACCTGGTCGATCAGGCCATATTTCATCGCCTCATCAGCATCCATAAAATTATCCCGCTCCGTATCCCGCTCTATGGTAGCGATATCCTGCCCCGTATGGGATGCCAATATATTATTCAAACGATCCCGCAGGGTCAGGATCTCCTTGGCATGGATCGCGATGTCCGAGGCCTGCCCCTGAAACCCACCCAGAGGCTGATGGATCATCATCCTGGAATTAGGCAGACAGTACCTTTTCCCAGTCTCGCCTCCAGCCAGCAACAGGGCACCCATGCTTGCCGCCTGCCCGATACAGGTGGTGCTGATATGGGGCCGGATAAACTGCATAGTGTCATATATAGCCAGACCTGCACTCACAGAACCACCAGGCGAGTTAATGTAGATATTGATATCCTTATCCGGATTTTCCGACTCCAGAAACAGAAGCTGAGCCACAATCAGGTTCGCCATATGGTCCTCAACCGGACCCACAACAAATACCACACGTTCCTTGAGGAGACGGGAATAGATATCGTAGGAACGTTCACCGCGAGCGGTCTGTTCCACTACCATTGGGATCAATCCCAGGTTTGTTGTATCCAACGCGCCCATACCAGCTTTATCGGTCATGTGGAAAAATCCTTTAGTTAACAATAAACAGTTCTACTCAGCAGCCTGCTGCTGTGGTGCAGTGATCTCTTCAAATCCTGACTCCACATCCTCAACCTGGGCCTGCTCCATAACCCAATCTACCACCTGCTCTTCCAGCACCACATTTTGCACCATAGCCATCTGCTCCTGGTTAGAGGAGTAGTAATCGATAACCTCTTGTGGCTTTTCATAGCTCTGAGCAAAAGATTCAATCTTAGCCTTGACCTTATCCTCATCCAGCAAAATTTCGTTGGCCTTGATAACCTCGGCAACGATCAGACCCAGAGAGACCCGGCGCTTGGCCTGATCCTCAAACAGGTCCAGTGGCAGATCAATGCTGCTTTCCTGACCGTATTGCTGCATATTCTGCTTGGTCTGTTCCTTCAAAGCCTGGGCCTCCTGCTGCACCATGGACTTGGGAATATCAATCGCATTGACCTCAAGCAGTGCATCCATGGCACGCTCCTTGATCATAGCTCCAACCTTGTCTTCCAGTTCCCTCTCCATGTTTGACCTTATCTCTTTATGTAAGGTTTCAATGGTCCCATCTTCCATACCGAAGGTCTTGATGAACTCCTCATCCACTTCCGGAACCACGGCCTCAGCAACCTTGGTTACTTCCACCTCAAAGGTTACGTCTTTGCCTTTCAGGTTCTCAGCGTGATACTCCTCTGGGAAGGCAAGCTCCAGGTTTCGCGTCTCTCCAGCTTCTGCACCGACCAGACCTGCTTCAAAGCCAGGAATCATGGAGTTGGAACCAAGCTCCAGTGGGACAGCATCTGCACTGCCACCCTCAAACACCTCACCATCCATAGTACCCTTGAAGTTGATGGTCACCTGGTCACCATCCTGCGACTTGCGCTCCACCTCATTCCAGGTAGTACGCTGTTTACGCAGCTTTTCGATCATCTGCGCCACATCTTCGTCAGAAACCTCCGCTACCGGACGCTTGATGGTCTGCTCCGACATATCCCCCAGCTTGATTTCAGGCATTACCTCAAACACCGCTGTATAACCGAACCCTTCACCCTGCTCTTTCTCTACCGGTTCGATTACCGGATCGCCAGCAGGCTGTAGTTTCTCCTGGCCCAGGGCCTCGAAGTAAGTGGACTGGATAAGTTCACCATGAACCTCCATCAGGACCTGGTCCTGATAACGTTTGCGGATAACAGAGAGGGGAACCTTTCCTGGACGAAAGCCGTCAACCCGGGCCGTACGGGAGATATTCTTGAGGCGTTTCTCCACTTCTTCATTTACCTGCTCGGCAGGTAGTTCAACGGTCATTCGTCGCTCGAGTCCTTCACTAGATTCAACTGAAACTTGCATTGGCAACATCCGGGCAACTGCAGTTGCCCCTCCTATCTATTGAGTAAAAAATAAACTCCATGGCAAGCCAAGGTTTGGCTCTACCTGGTTGATATATGGTGCGAAAGGAGAGACTCGAACTCTCACGGGTTACCCCACAGGAACCTAAATCCAGCGCGTCTACCAATTCCGCCACTTTCGCTTTGTTTACAACTAAAAACAAAAAACTGACTGGATATTATACATCCAGTCAGCAGGCTATTCTAATACCATCCACCACAGCTATACACTTACGTGTGGACAGTAACTTTAATTAAATCACGGTCTTTCGTCGACCTCAGCACCCTCTTTCTTCACCGGCATCATATCTGCCTTGCTTATACCCAGGCTGAGTACTGCACTGCTGGCTACATATATGGATGAGTAGGTACCGATCAGCACGCCTATTATCAACGCCAGGGCAAAACCGTGGATGATCTCTCCACCAAACAGGAACAGCGCTATCAACACCACCAGGGTGGTGAGAGATGTTACCAGGGTCCTGGACAGTGTCTGGTTGAGGGAGGCATTGATTATCTGCTCCGGGCTACCCTTACGCATACGGCGGAAATTTTCCCGGATGCGGTCATATACCACGATGGTGTCGTTCAGAGAGTAACCGATCACAGCCAGGATTGCCGCCAGAACAGGCAAATCAAAATCGATCTGGAAGAGTGAAAATATCCCAATGGTAACCAGTACGTCGTGCACCAGGGCGATAACCGAACCCACAGCAAAACGATACTCGAAACGTAATGCCACATAGATCAGGATACAGATCAGGGCGTAGAGCATGGCCAGACCGCCATCCTCGGTCAATTCTTTACCCACCTGGGGGCCTACAAACTCTACCCGCCGCAGTTCTGCTGTGCCGAAGAGGTCTTGAATAGCTTTAAAGGCACGATCACTCAAATCTTTCCCACTGACATCATCTCTGGGAGCCAGTCGCACCAGAACCTCTTTGGAAGATCCAAAGTGCTGTACCGCCGCATCTTTAAACCCGTCAGCGGCCAGGGTCTCGCGCACTGATTTAAGTACCGCTGATTCCTGGTAGCCCACCTCCACCAGGGTACCCCCGGTGAAATCGATACCCAGATTTAGACCCCGGGTAGCTATCGAGAAGATAGAAACCAGGATAACCGCTATGGAGAATATCAGCGCCAGCTTACGCTTCCCCATAAAATCAATATTCAGTTTGGATTTTAAGATCTGCATTACAGTTCTTGTTCCGATAAATTCCTAATAAGATTTGTCACTGATGCATTTCGCTTCAGATCGCCAATTTCTCTACCCTCTTACCGCCGTAGATCAGATTAACCACCGCTCGGGTTCCTATGATGGCAGTAAACATGGACGTAAGGATGCCGATAAACAGGGTTACGGCAAATCCCTTGATCGCTCCGGTACCAAAACTAAACAGCACCACGGCTGCAATCAGGGTGGTGATATTGGCATCCAGGATGGTGGAGAGTGCCTTGGCATAACCCGCATGGATGCTGGCCTGTGGTGTACTACCCACTCCGATCTCCTCCCGGATACGCTCGAAGATAAGTACGTTGGCATCCACCGCCATACCTACGGTAAGTACGATACCTGCGATACCCGGCAAGGTCAGGGTAGCCTGCAGGGCAGACAGAACAGATACGATCAACACCAGATTCATCATCAGGGCCAGGTTGGCCACCAGACCAAATACCCGGTAATAGACCGCCATGAAGATCATAACCATGACCAGGCCGATCATGACCGAGGCGAAACCCTGGTCGATACTATCCTGCCCCAGGCTGGGACCAATGGTCGTCTCCTGAACGATCTCAATAGGTGCCGCCAAGGCACCGGCCCGCAACAACAGTGCCAGATCATGGGCCTCACCAGGGCTGTCCAGACCTGTGGTTTGAAAGCGGCTGCCAAAGGGCTCTAGGATATTGGCGACACTGATCACCTCTTCCACCCTTACCTTGCGTTTTTTGATCTTGCCATCCACCTTGCGGGTTTGAGTACGAGTCTCAATAAACACTACCGCCATGGGC
>JANQEV010000118.1 GCA_028278145.1 Chromatiales bacterium
TGGCGATTGCATCAGCAAGTCGCTGTTTGAACAGGTCATAGGCACTGCCCACAACTATTACCCGGGAACAGGCACTACACTTCTGGCCCTGATAGCCGAAGGCAGATGCCACGGTACCCAGCACCGCCTCATCTAGATCTGCAGAACTATCAACAATGATTGCATTCTTACCTCCCATCTCTGCGATAACCCGTTTCACCTGGGTTTGATCCGCACTGGTGTTCGCAGCAAGCTGGTTTATACGCAATCCCACATTCACTGAACCGGTAAATGCGATGATGCTGATACGTGGATGTTTTACCAGATACTCACCCACTGCCTCACCCGGACCCGGGAGATAGTTGACGACGCCATCCGGGAAACCAACCTGTTTCAGTAACTGCACCAGCTTATACGCCACCACCGGGGTCTGGGACGATGGCTTCAGGATAGCAGTGTTGCCGGTAACCAGTGCTGCCGACAGCATTCCGGTTACTATGGCCAGGGGGAAATTCCACGGCGGCAGGATAAGGGCAACTCCACGCGGGGCATAACGATAGTGATTACTCTCCCCCATAACATCACTGCTATAACCAGCATCCAGACGCTCAGCTTCCCTGGCGTAGTACTCAAGAAAATCTATCGCTTCGGTTACATCGGCATCAGCTTCTGGCCAGTTCTTACCTGCTTCCAACAGTTCCCAGGCAGCAAACTCATCCCTTCTTTGTCGTAACTGTTCGGCTGCCTTGCGTAGTAGAGTAGCCCTTTCACTTGCCGTTTTCTGACTCCATGCTGGAAAGGCCTGCTGAGCCGCCTCTACCGCCTGCTCAGCTTCATCTGTATCTGCTGAACACACGCGACCGACCAACTGATCGGGTTGAGCAGGATTGATCGAATCTATATGGTCAGCACTTTCAACCGCCCTGCCTCCAATATCCAATTGATAGTTGCTGCCCAATTCACTCTTTGCCTGTTCAATAGCCTGAGCAAAACTGCTGCGTTCTTCCTGGTCTGTAAAGCGGTGTACAGGTTCATTATAAAATCCATCCGCTAGTGCTGCCGTCTCCACTTCTGTTTCAGAAACATAACTGGGCTGTAGGATTTGCTCCGGTGGTTCCTTGGGGAGATATCCCAGATGCAGGAACGATTGGCTGGAGGAATTTTCCAGCATTCTACGTACCAGATACGCCATACCAGGGAGTATTTCACCAAACGGGGTGTAGAGACGTACCCGGTATCCCATCTCGACAATTGCACTGCGCAAAGCATCTCCCATGCCGTAGAGCATCTGGAACTCAAAGCCATCCTTACCGGCGCCATACTCCTCGGCCAATACCATGGCCAGGGCTATACTCCTGACATTATGCGTAGCCACAGCCGGACGCAGCCTGGTATGAGCCTGAAACAGTTTACTCAGACAGTGTTCAAAAGACCTGTCGGTCTGGTGCTTATTTGGCCATACCGGAAGTTGCCAGCCATCTCTGCGCGACAGAATCATTTCCTGATCCCAGTAGGCCCCTCGTACCAGCCTGATGGTTACCGCCGTATCCCTGTTCTCAGACCACTCCAGCATGGCATCAAGATCATCAGCAGCATCTTTCAGATATGTCTGAATAGCCACACCACCACCTGACCAGTCGTTTAAACCTGATTCAAGCATTACCTTGCGGAAGCTATCCAGGATAATCCCCTTCAGGTCATACTGCTCCATATCCATACATACTGAAACACCCTTCTCCTTTGCCTTATGCAGGAGTGGTCGCAGACGCCGTAATACACCCTCAATTGCTCCTTTCGGATCACGTGGCGTCATGCGTGGATACAGGGAGGATATTTTTATCGACAGATTCAGATCATTGCCACTCTCTTGTGCCAAGCCATGCTGTAGGTGATCCAGTATCTCGTTATAGCTCTGTAGATACTGCTCTGCTTCAACGTCACTAACCACTGCCTCACCCAGGTGATCCAGCGAGATGGCAACTCCCATCGCAGATTGTCTATCAAGCGTGTCCTGCACATCTGTTAGTGTGGCTCCTCCGAGAAAGCGCTCCGATAGTGCTGCGGCACCGCGACGCACCAGAGGTGCAATCACCTTTGCAGCCAGGGCATTGTTGGAACTGGCAAACATGGCCTGCATCGGTTTGGGCAGTGGGAGTTCGTCTTTATCAAAGTACTCATGGAGATGGCGGATCAGGTCCACATCGTTGTTAAGTACCGGGAGCACATCAACAAAACGTAGCGCCTTTACCCGAAACCCTTCATCCTCCATGCTGCGTTCCAGCAGATTATTGACCCAACGCTCACCTGTACCCTGCCGGGCCTGTATCTCACCTGCCCGAGTAAGAATCTCCCGCCCAAACTGCAGTACCTTCCTCTCCAGATCCTGGCTGAAAAGTGGTTTTTGCTTGATATCATGGTCCTGCATCCAAAAACTCCTTGTATCTACCATGGAGGTGCAACACCTATTGGTAAGAATCGCCTAGGTTCGGGCAGATCCACTGAAGCATTGTGGTTAACAATCCAATTTTTTTGTTGTAAATATCAGCCCTGGTGTCATGGGTATATACATATCACCGTTGCAACAGGCATACAGATAGTAGACAACAAAAAACAGAAAACTGTTCTTTACCATCTAAAAATAATCTATCTGATTCCTGATTCAAGTATAGAAGCTGCCTTCCTTGTTTGTGCCGTGCAATCGGAGCCACAATGCCACTTTGCATGTCTTACTCTGGGTAATTTCTGGTCTATGCTTTAGGGTAGTAACCAGGGCCTGTTAACACTATGCGAATATTCATCGACGGAGACCAGTTTGTCACAGGACAAGGCGCACTGAGCGCCGTGTACCCACCGTACATAAGCGAAAGTGCAACGCAGTCATGGGGGAAACTGGGCCCGTCCCTCCGGGTTGGCTCACAAATGAGGCCATCCAGTGTTGCACATCGTTTATTTGGAACAACCAAACCGCACTCTGCGCGCCTTGCCTGGCCTCATTTGAAAGCCAACGCTGGGTATCCGCATAGTGTTAACAGGCCCTAGTGATTGTGCCTTGATTACCACCGCACAATGACCCCTGAATCACCTGCCCTTGGTAACCTGAATGAAGTTGATCGATGTACATGATCTGCGCGAACTTATCAGCTGCATTGGTATCGGCAGACTGAACCGGGAAGTACTCTCAGCTATGGAACATGACTTCGCACGCTGGCATGAGTTCTCCTTGTCACCACGACATGTAACCTATTGCCAGGATGGGGTGATAGAGCTGATGCCATGCAGTGACAACGAGCAGTACAGTTTCAAGTATGTAAACGGTCATCCAAAAAATACTGCCGCTGGGAAGCTATCCGTGGTGGCAGTGGGACTACTGGCGGATATGGTTGACGGCTATCCGAAACTCCTATGTGAGATGACCCTGCTTACCGCAATACGCACGGCAGCCATGGGTGCCCTGGGTGCTAAATATCTCGCCCGGGACAATTCCACTGATCTGGCAGTGATAGGTACCGGTGCCCAGTCAGAATTTCTGGCACTTGCCATGATGGAAGTACGCACGATCAAGCGTATTCACTACCACGATATAGATACAAAGGCGATGGCAAAGTTTGAACACAACATGCAGGGCCTGGGCGCGGAACTGATTCCATACGACAGTGTAGAGCAGGCCATTAAAGATGCAGATATCATAACCACAGCCACCGCCGCACGCTGCCAGGCCCAGTTGTTTGGCTATGGGCACCTGAAGCCTGGAGCACATATTCATGCAGTTGGCGGTGACAGCGAGGGCAAAACCGAACTCAATCCAGATATTCTCTCCAACTGTAAGCTGGTGGTGGAGTTTCTGGAGCAGACCAAGGATGAAGGCGAAATCCAGAATGCTTTAGTTGATGTGGTACATGGGGAGATATGGGAGATCATTACCGGTAACAAACCAGGGCGGGAAAACGCACGTGAAATTACCCTGTTCGATGCGGTGGGCTTTGCCCTGGAGGATTATTCAATACTGAAACTGGTCTACCGGTTGGCACATGAGTACAACATCGGCCAGGAGATTTCCATACTGCCGGCACTGGAAGACCCCAAGGATCTGTTCTCCCTACTCAAAGATAAGAAATAAACACGTTATTAACGCGCACTAGCGGCAAGTTCAATCAACATCAAAACCAACTGCTATACTCAAAAGCTTATAAGGGTTGATACCACAGCACTCCACTGACAAGAAACAATTAAATAAATTACAGAGCCACTTCTATGACAACACAACATAAAGAACGCCCCCTACTCACATTGCTGATACTTGCTGCCATATTCCTTGGCATATTCATCATGTATAACAAAAGCAGGGGTGATTCAGACACCAAATTTCATTTCTATTACGTAGGCACAAAAATACAACCTGAGATCACGATCGAAAACATCGATAATCATGAGGTCAATAAGTCATTTGTGTTAGAGGCTTTTAAAGGTGTCTCTTATGCTGCAGAAGAGACCGGTGACTATACGATCAAGGTTTCGCCTGTGAGGAAATCTTATAACATCACAGTTTACGATCGTGATATAGGCGGCACCAATGACATTCTGATTGTCATTAAAGATAAGAGAACAATGACCATCAAGAGCCTGGATACTATTCATTTGATTCCGGTGTTCTACTTTGAGACCGATGTAGATGATCAGGAGAAGAAGAACCTGATGGATTCTTACAAAGAACAGTTCCCAAGTTATGAATATCTATCAGAAGGGCTGCATGAACTTCCAGTAAGGGTGGATTATAGTTTTGATGAATCAGTGCCAATGTTTAAAGGGACTCCAATCAGGCGCAGGGGCCACGGACTGTTTGAAGCCATTTTCGGTGGCGAAAAGCAGAAGGCCTACTATGTTTTGGCAGACAACAAGCGCCTGAGAAAAATCGATCAATTCTCTCGCTAGTTACCTTGTCAGTTTATCAGCTATGGCTTCTATCTTCCGCCAGATAATCTCTTTTCTATTGCGTTTATGGAGTATAAGAATCTGATCACCTGGCTCCGCTCTTTGCATGGCATGTTCTACAGCATCAATGTGGTCATAGATTGTTAGGATCTTACCTTGTGGAACACCAGCTTCAACGAGTCCATTGACATGCTCATCCAGCAATTGTGATGGTGACTTACCCTTACCCTCTTTGGTAGCACAGCAGATAATCTGGTCAAAACATTCCGCGGCCATCTTTCCTATTGCTATGGAAATACTCTCCGTACGACGTGTGCTGGCATAGATAAGTGTGCGCTTTCCTGGTACTGGGCTCTGGTTCAGAAACTGCAGGATATTGGAAAAGCCATCAGGGTTATGAGCATAGTCCAGTATCACCTGGAAAGGGAGTCCGGGGAAGAAGTTGAGCCTACCCGGTGTCCGTTCCCAACTCATGGCAAATTGAGACAGGGCGTCTCGCATATTCCCATGGTTTATGCCCATAGCATCTGCAATTGCGATCGCGAAAAGACTGTTCTGGACATTGTGCCTGGCCGCTCCATTGAATGTGGCCGGCACCTCAGCCAAATCCATTATCCGTTGTTCCTGCTCTCCATGCCGCTTGAACACCGGCAGTGATTTACCTTCCTCTCTCAGGCTAATGACGATGCCTCCGGCAACCAGATGAGACTCCACCTCAGGGTTGTCAGGTCGGGTAGTGACAAGAACAATCTCCTTTGCCCGGCTATTACCCCGCATCCCAAGTACAATGGGATCATCAGCATTTAGCACCAAGGTGTTACGCGCAAGCTTTGCCACCAGTGTTTTTGCGGCTACCAGCTTTTCAAAACTCTCGGTCCCATATTCTCCCACATGGTCTGTGTTTATATTAATAACAGCTACCACATCAGATTCATTTATATAGCAGCCATATTTGGATACCCCTCCCCTAGCCATCTCAAACACTCCAGACTCTATCCTGGGATCCAGCAGTAGTTCCTGTGCCTTGAGTCCAAAGGATGCTTCTTCAGGGCGCATGAGCTCGCCGTTCATATAGACCCCATTGGAACAGGATAGACCGACGGTATGCCCTGCCTTCTCCAGGATGGAAGAGAGCATGTAACAGGTGGTGGTTTTACCGTTACTACCGGTTACCGCAGCAGTTGGTATCCGTACTTTTCTTCCAGGTGGAAACATCGAATCGATGATCGGAAATGCGACCTGTTCAGGATCCTTGCCATTCGTGATGTATGGCCCAAGTTCAGGTACGGGATTGATAGCGCACACTGCACCACCAATCTCACGCCATGAATATGAAATGTCGGGGGTAACAAATGTAATATCTGCTACCTTCAATCCGATTGCCTTGGCTACAGTTTCGGCCAAGGCACGGTTTTCAGGGTGAACATGTTTGGTTACGTCTTTGGTCACCTTTTTTGGAGCAGTGTTGTCTTCATTGCTATTCGCGGCAGGATGGATATATTGAGTTGCTGCAGTCAGATGACCGTCTACCATCAATAGTCGATTGATATCACCTGATATCTCACTTTCCAGGAGCAATGTGTCGTAGTCTGCTTTGATTTGTTCCATGACACGCAACAGGGTATTGTCACAATCGATTCCTGCCTGTAACAACTCCACCACATCACCTGATATCTTGTGCAGCAGTACCGGATAGCCCAGCTTCTGGGCAGCCGGAATAGCGTTATCTCTATCTCTCACCAAGCGAAATGCTGGAACCGGCAGACCGAGAGTACGTAGCAGATCATAAGTAGCAATCCTGTTTTTTGCTAAAGAGAATGCCAGTTGTGAAATAGTGCTGGTTAGAGTTCCCTGGATACGTTGCTGATGGCAACCTTCACCAATCTGAATCTGTGGTGAATGCCTGCTGACTCGAAACCAGGGGATGTCCCGTTGTTCACAGGCTTGGATCATCACCCTGGTGGTAGCATCTAGAGTTAACTCCTTTGTTTTTTGGATGAAGTCATAATGTAAGCGTGAGAAATTAAATCCGGTATCTGAGATTGTCTCCTCCTGGAGACAGTGAAATGCCAGCATGCCAGCCAGATACCACGCTTGTTGGGTGATTTGTGGAGATTGGAATCCCAGCAGAATATCGCTTTGGTTTCTTTCCCCAGTGGGTACCACATCTATAAATTCAGACGCTACACCTGACTGTTGCTGCAGATGATTGGCCAGTCTGGCCAATACCCAGAGAAAACCAGATTCCGGCCCTGGATCAAACTCTGGCAGTACTGCACGGATACGATCAAGAAAGCCGCTCTCAAGTTCATCCAGGGTCTTGTTTGCCAGCTCTAATGGTCCTGGCTCCACTGTAAACCTGATGACAGACACCGGCGCATATAGGTTTGGGCCAAAATAGGTATGCTGGTCTAAAAGTTTCATGCGGGAGCTGGTATTTCAGAAGCCGGAAAACAGATGGCTACAGAATCACTTATTCTGCCACTGGTTTCAAGCGCCAATACCAGACAGCAGCTGAAATGGTTCGCACCTGCAGATGGTGCAAGATCAGCTCTATCCGGTTTCTCTTGCCTGGATGAATCCAGGGCTGTCGGCTATGCCTGAATCCCCATAGACAACCCCAATTAAACCAGCAATTACCTGTTGGGTTTTTCCAGCCTTATCCAACATTGGATTAAACTCAGCGATCTCCACGCCCACCAACCTGGAGTCTGCACACACCAGGGACAGAGCCTGCTGCAGTTCCTGCCAGCGAATGCCACCTTTTTCCGGTGTGTTCACACCAGGCGCGTCTCTGGTGTCCAGCACATCGAGATCTATACTGATTCCAAATCTGTCGGATGATTCTGCAACCAGTCTTAATGCCCGTTGCATTACCTTATTCAACGATCCACTTTTTTTGATAGTGGGCATATCAAACGTAGCCAACGCCATACGCCGGGCCAGGCCGATCTCATCTGGCTCATAGGAATGACCACCGATCAGCGCAACGGTTGCGGGATCAAGATACTGTTCTGATCCGTAGATATCCTGCAGCAGATCATCACCCTGGCCCAACAAGGCAGACAACGGCATGCCATGTACGTTACAGGAGAGAGATGTTTCCATGGTGTGCAGATCAAGATGTGCATCAATCCAGAGCAGTCCCAGGCTCTTCGGTTTCAACGCCGACATTACTCCCTGCCACACCCCCATAGCCATGGAGTGGTCACCACCAACAGCAAGAAACTGGTTCCCACTGGAAACAATCCTGTGGGTTTGTAGTGCTGTGCGGTGAAACAGACGCTTGAGAATCCGAAACCTGTCACCTTCTGTTTCAGAATGGACCAGGGTCCACAGTGGTTCAACACCCTGGCCATGCAACAGTTGTCTAAACCTGTCCGAGCGCATCAGCACAGCTGGCCCATGTTCCGAACCATCTATATTGGCGCCCAAACCAGATGCAACACCGATTGTGGACAATCGCCGCATTCACAACTCCCAAAACCAGGATATACCGTTAGACAGGTGATTATGTCGTTAGTTTTACCCTGGTTTCAGGTGCTGCCAATAGCGAGCAAACGGAGATCAGAGCCCCATACAGAGATACTTGATCTCCATATACTCCTCAATACCATACTTGGAGCCCTCTCTTCCCATACCTGATTGTTTCACGCCACCGAATGGTGCAATAGCAGTGGATATGATTCCTGAGTTGATACCTACCATGCCGTATTCCAACTGTTCGGATACGCGCCACACCCGGCCCAGGTTCTGGCTGAAGAAATAGGCCGCCAGGCCAAACTCGGTATCGTTGGCCATCTGTATCGCCTCCTCCTCAGTGGAGAAGCGAAACAGCGGGGCCAGCGGCCCGAAGGTCTCCTCGCTTGCCACCAGCATCTGATCGGATACATCCACCATCAGAGTGGGCTGGAAAAAACTGCCACCAAGCTCGTGCCTGGAACCACCGGTGAGAACACGTGCCCCCTTGGAGACAGCATCTGAGATATGCTCCTCCACCTTCTCTACTGCTTCCTCATTGATCAATGGACCCTGGTCGATACCTTCATCCATACCATCACCAACTTTCATTTCATTAACGGCTGCAGTGAGTTTCTCAGCAAACTCATCATAGACCCCATCCTGCACCAGAAAACGGTTGGCACATACGCAGGTCTGGCCGGCATTACGGTATTTGGACTGGATGGCTCCTTCTACTGCAGCATCCAGATCTGCATCATCAAATACGATAAACGGTGCATTTCCACCCAGTTCCATGGAAACCTTCTTCATGGTGTCCGCACACTGGCCTACCAGAACCCGCCCCACCTCGGTGGAACCGGTGAAGGAGAGCTTGCGTACCGTGGGGTTGGAGGTCATCTCCCCACCGATGGCAGTGGCGCTGCCAGTGACCACATTCAGTACGCCTGCTGGCACCCCGGCACGATGGGCTAGTTCACACAAGGCCAGTGCAGATAGTGGCGTATATCCGGCCGGCTTAAGTACCATGGTACAGCCGGCAGCCAGGGCCGCACCCGCCTTGCGGGTAATCATGGCATTGGGAAAATTCCAGGGGGTGATAGCTGCACACACACCTACCGGCTGTTTCAGAACCAGGATACGCTTGTCAGACTGATGGGTAGGTATGGTATCCCCGTACACCCGCTTGGCCTCTTCTGCGAACCATTCGATAAAGGATGCGCCATAGGCCACCTCCCCTAAAGATTCGCTGAGTGGCTTGCCCTGTTCCATGGTCATGATAGTGGCCAGATCCTGCTTGTGTTCCAACATCAATTCATACCAGCGCCGCATTACCCCAGCACGCTCGGCGGCTGTTTTCTCACGCCATGCAGGCCATGCTGCATCCGCCAGTTCAATCGCCTTTCTGGTCTCTGCCACACCCATATCTGGAACATGGGCCAACACCTCTCCATTAACCGGATTAAGGACATCACGTGTGCCGCCATCATCGGCAGTGACCCACTCTCCGTTTATGTAACAGGCCTCGCGTAACAATTCACTATCATTCAGCTGCATAGTCTTATCTCTGTTTGGTCCGTAAAAAAAGATCAATGACCCCTATAATATATTCACCGGTTCCTGCTGCGCATCACATTTTTCAATATATCGCTCTGATAAAGTTATGGAACTTATATAGTTGCATCTGCTTATTGTAGCTTTGTGCTACCTTATGGTCGTAACCTAGAAGTAACAGTTGGAGTAGTAGATGAGAATCAGTCGGTTTATTGACCATAACCAGAACATTCACTATGGAATCCTACAGGAAGATGGCAGCGCCGAGGTGCTGACCGGAGATCTGTTTGAGGGAATGCAACCAACTGGCCGCATTGAGGCCGTAGCCAAGCTCCTGGCACCCCTGGAACCCAGTAATATCCTGGGTATTGGACTAAACTATCATGAGCATGCCAAGGAGACCGGGAAAGAGGTTTCACAAAACCCGATCCTGTTTATGAAACCTACCGCGGCGTTGAATCACCCGGAAGACGACATCGTGCTGCCCAAGTGCTCTGAATGGGGCCCAGAGGTGGATTTTGAGGCGGAACTGGCGGTGGTTATCGGTAAGGCAGCCCTGGATGTGGCCGTGGAATCGGCCCTCAACTTCGTACTGGGTTACACCTGTGCCAACGACGTGTCGGCCAGGCGCTGGCAAAAACATGGTGGTGCCGGGCAGTGGGGTCGCGGCAAGGGATTTGACACCTTCTGTCCCCTGGGACCGGCGCTGGTTACACCATACGAGATACCAGATCCACAGAACCTGCGCATCAGTTGCACTCTGAACGGTGAATTGATGCAGGAGGGACATACTGGCGACATGATTTTTTCCGTGGCAACCCTGATCAGCGAGCTGAGTCGCGACCGCACCCTGTCACCAGGAACCGTGATCCTGACCGGCACGCCACCAGGAGTCGGGGTAGCACGTAAACCTCCGGTGTTTCTATCCAAGGGTGACGTGGTAACGGTGGAAATTGAAAACATAGGACAACTCACCAATCCGGTAAGCGATACCGACCAATAGACAGGAAGCAGATATGCGCAAAACCATAGGTAAATTCAATATTCAACGACTGATTGGCAAAGGAGCCACCAGCTCGGTTTACCTTGGAATTGACCCCTTTACCAACGATAAAGTAGCGATAAAGATCGCCCACCAGGCGGTATTCAGTGATCCGGTGAACGGACCCAAGTTTCGCAAGATGTTCATGAATGAGGCCAGCCTGGCCGGAAAGCTCAGACACCCGCATATCGTGTCTGTATACGACGCCGGTACCGAGGATGACCTGCACTATATTGTCATGGAGTATGTCCCTGGTAAGACCCTGAAGCAGCACTGCACCTCAAAAAAACTGCTGTCGTATGATGACATCGTTGGCATCATCTTCAAGTGTTGCAGCGCCCTGGAACACGCCTATCGCCACGGCGTAATCCACCGGGATATCAAACCGGCCAACCTGCTGTTGGACGAGTATAATGATGTAAAGGTGAGTGACTTTGGCACCGCGCTGATGGAGAACTCAGACCATACCCAGATCCTGGAAGCTGTGGGCTCACCAGCATACATGTCACCGGAACAGATCAATGGCGAAGAGGTCACCCATCGCACCGACATCTACTCCCTTGGTGTGGTGATGTATCAGCTGTTCAGCGGCCGCCTCCCCTTTACCGCCAAGAACCAGCCTGAGTTGATCCGCAGGATCAAGGAAGAGGATGCCACACCCCTGGCGGTACTGCGTCCGGACATCCCGGAATATCTCTCCAGCATAGTGGAACGCTGCATGGATAAGGCCCCGGCCAACCGCTACCCAACCTGGGGGGATATGGCCCAGGATATAACAGCGGCCCACAGTAAACTGGAACTGCCCTCCGAGAGCGTCTCCGATACCGAACAGTTCAACACCCTGAAAAGCCTGGAGTTCTTCAGGAACTTCAGCGACGTGGAGCTATGGGAAGTAGTACGCATCAGCAAGTGGCGCAAGTTCAAGGCCGAATGTTCCCTGATCAAGGAAGGCAAGATTGGTGACTCCCTGTTTATCCTGGCCGGAGGTGAGGCCAGAATCATGAAGAACGGCTCCTTCCTGGGGCTGGTGGAAACCGGACAGTGTTTCGGAGAGATGGCCTATATCCACGGCAAGAAGAAACCCAGGAGCGCCAGCGTGATCAGCAACACCGATGTGGTAATCATCAAGATCCAGTCTGACGCCATCCAGACCGCCTCCAACCACCTGCAGACCTCATTCAACAAGGAACTGCTTACCATCCTGTCCAACCGGTTGGAGCAGACCTCACTGCTGGCCTCGCTGATCTGATATCGCACTCAGATGATGGTGAACTCCTGGCTGATGGCATAATCCAGCCCGTTGTAGTTAATACTGATGTACAGGGTGTACTTCCCTTTTTTTGTTGCCGCTATGAGGGCCTGCTTCAGAAAGGAGAAGCTCTCATTGGCATCCACACTCAACTCCACGCTTTTCTTGAAAAGATTTTTGCCCTTTTCCAGGATCGAGTAACTGAGAACAACTGGAAGCTGTTTGCCTTCACGTTTGCTATCGGTAACGGTGAAATCCACCTTAAAATCAAATAAGGCGCCAGCCTTCACTTCATACGGCAGGATTTTCATATCGTGGAACATTATGCCTGGATCCTGATAGAACTTTGCCGCCATGATCTTATTGCCCATGACATCTGGCACTCCGGAAAACACCACCAGACTCTCCACCTCCATGACGACGTCACCTTTTATACTCAGACCAAGCCTGTCCCCAAACAGTCGTATCCTTGGGACAGAACCTATAAAAATATTATTGAGCAAAAAATGCGTTTCATTGTCCTGAAAGACTACAGCCAAGCGGTTGGTTTTATTGCCGGTCTGCATCACCTTGGACAACTGCCCTGACACTAACGGCCGTTGCCACTTTCCATTTTTAAGCACATGTACGCCGCTTTTGCCACTACCAGAGAGGTGAAAAAAATGGCCTGACTTGGACCTGGAGTCGTATCCAAAAGTTATGCCGAAGACATTTCCGCCGCCTCCGGAGTTCTTCTTGATCACGCCCTCAATGGCGAAATCGCCCTGCTTGGGGATAAAACTGGTCTTGCCGTAGAAAATATCCAGGGATCTGTCCCTGTGCTTTACCAGGTACTTTCCGTTACGTATCCCCGTATAGTAATTCTTGCTGTCTGCGATAGGCCACCGGTTCTGGTTATCATTGAACTGCTCGTTGAACACCACATCCGCACTAAAAGAGAGGCTCGGGCACACAAACGCCAGGAGGCAACCCAGATAAACAGCAAAACGTGTAAACTGCATGTGTATTCTCTCCATGCTATGGAATGGGTTGTTGGGGTCTGACCACATCAACGGGATTCGACCTGGATCGTGTCGGCGTCCTGCTGCCACCACTACTGTATGACTGACGCCTGATAGGGCGATGGTTGCCCATATTCCGTATGGTATTGACCATGACGGCCACACCAGCAAGTGTCCACAGCATGGACTGCTGCCGGTTGTTCAACCCCGGACTACGCCTGGTGTTGCGTCTGGTGTTGCCTCTCGTGGGCTGACGCTTCCGCTCTGGCAGTATGGTCTGTTGCTGCCCCGGCAGTATCTCCTGCTGTACCATGGCATTGTACACAGCAGGGATATCTTCAGTTATCACCTCCAGTAACCAGTAGCTATGCAACTGACCAAACAGACCGTCAGTGACTGCTTCGTAGGTAAATTCAGCGGCTGAGGAAAGGTTAATGCTATAAGAGCTATCCGACTCACTGAAACCGGTGTTGCGGTTCTCTGCCTCTTCCGTCCCATCCGAGGCAGAGGTAGTATCTGCCCCGCTCCTCTGTTCTTCTACGAAATCGGCAGCAGGAGTGGTATCTGCCCCGCTCCTCTGCTCTTCTACAAAGTCAGGAGCAGGAGTGGTGTCAGCACCGCTTCTCTGCTCTTCTACAAAATCAGCAGCAGAAGTAGTATCTGCACCGTCTCTCTGTTCTTCCACGAAATCAGCAGCAGGAGTGGTATCTGCACTGTCTCTCTGTTCTTCTACGAAATCTGCAGCAGGAGTGGTATCTGCCCCGCTTCTCTGCTCTTCTACATAATCGGGAGCAGGAGTGGTGTCGGTTCTGGAGTGTGCGCCGGAATCCCTGCCGCTCTCTGGAGCTCCCCGTGTATCAGAAGCACCGCTTTGATCCGCTCCATTTCTTGATCCTGTAACTGAATCAGGGGCATCCTGATCAGGCCGGTTACCGGAATAGTCTGCTTCTGATCGGGCTGCAGCATTCCCGTTCGCCGGCCTATTGTCAGTGCGAGCATCTCCTGCCCTGCCCTGATCAGCCATTCCGGTTCTGGACGCGGCCAAGAGCATGCTTGATTTTTCAGTCTGAGAGAAAACACCATGGTCAACTGCCACGCCAGCTCCCAATACCGGCACTACAATAACCTGGATGAGAAATAGAGAAGGGAGCACTACGGCCTGCAATTTCATATTCCGAATATAAGTAATCCACAACTACTGCGCAACCGATGCAATATTGTGTGTCATTATCAATATGTACAGCTACTCATCTCGCACCCGTCCCCTGAGATTTTTTATCCGACCCCGTTTGGTTTTACTATCCATACGCCGCTTCTGGGAGGCTCTGGTGGGTTTGGATGGCCGGCGCTTTTTCTGTACCACCACGGCACTTTTAATCAGCGCAAGCAACCGTTCTAGAGCTTGGTCCCTATTCTTCTCCTGGCTGCGATACTCCTGAGCCTTGATCACAATCACACCATCCTTGGTAAGTCTCTGGTCTTTCAATGCCAGCAGCCGCTGCTTGTAGAAATCTGGCAATGAGGACGCCTTGACATCAAAACGCAGGTGCACCGCAGAGGAGACCTTGTTTACATTCTGTCCACCTGCACCCTGCGCCCGGATGGCAGTGAACTCCACTTCATCCAGGGGAATAGAAACATTGTTGGAGATCTTGAGCATGAGGCTGGAACACCTGATTACGTAATTACCGGTTAGCTCAGGTATGGTTTCACGCCTGGAATACCTAGTAAACCCGCGATACCATCCTGTCGCCACAGGGCACAACCACTATTCCGGATGCATCCGTATAGTAGTTTTCCTTATCCTTTGCACTGTCATAACCTATTGTGGTTCCTGCCGGAATTACGTTATAGCGATCGATTATGGCATTACGTATTTTACAGCCCCGCTCAATCTTCACATAATCAAGAATAATACAGTTCTCGATCTCCACGTCCTCCTCCAGCACCACTTCCAGCCCGACCACACTGTTTTTTACCCTGGCCGCCTCTATCAGGCAACCTGCTCCAAGCAGGCTGTTATCAATATTCAGGGTAGCAATCTTGGTGGCAGGCCCGTCATACCTGTAGGTACGGATTGGCCACTTGGGGTTGAACATGTCAAACCTTGGTTGCCGCCCCAGTATGTCCTCATGGGCACGTCGGTAGGATTCGATGGTGCCTACATCGCACCAGTACCCCTTCTCTTCGTATGGCTTGATTCCAGGCACCTCATTTTTAGTCAGGTCATAGGCCATGACATTGTTGCGTTCCACCAACCAGGGCAGAACATCCTTGCCGAAATCGGTACCACCCTCACTATGGACGGCATCCAGGGCCTGCTGCAGTACATCCGCACGGAAAATATAGTTACCCATTGATGCCATTACCTGCTCCGGCATATCTGGAATAGACACCGGGCGTTGTGGTTTTTCATGGAAAGCGATTATGCGAGATGAGCCATCAATCTCGATATTTCCATACCGGTAAGCATCGGCAATTGGTGTGGTCTTGGCAGCAACCGTGACATCCGCCTGCTGGGAGAAATGAAAGTTCAGCATCTGCCGTATGTCCATACGATAGATGTGATCAGAACCAAATACCGCTACCACGTCCGCCTGGTGTTGATCAATTAAAGAACGGTTCTGATACACCGCATCGGCCGTACCCTGAAACCACTCATCACCACCATCACACCTCTGGGGAGGGACCTCGGTAATAAACTGCTCCACAAGCATGGGAGACATCTCCCAAGCCTTGTGCAGATGCTCTATCAATGCCTGGGATTTATACTGTACTAACAAATAGATAGAGAAGATCTGAGAATTAACCAGGTTACTCAGGACAAAATCCACTAGCCGATATCGTCCACCAAATGGAATCGCCGGCTTGCAACGCATGTCGGTAAGGGGGTAGAGGCGTGTACCCTCACCTCCAGCCAACACAAAAGCCAGCACCTTAGGATAGATCATGCCATTTCACCTGCTTTATTCTTGCACGAAATATGGGAATGACTGGCGCGATCCCTACTCCGGCCGAGCCAATCGTATATCAATACTAGTACAGATAATCAGGACGTGTGTGGACAGATTGGCAGAATCAAATATTAGCTACAAGCAAAGACTACTAATGCAGTATCGGTTTATGGAAATGTCTGGTAATCTCTGTGGAAACAGGGAGTACCCACTGGCAGGATGCTGACAAATATCACACCATCCTTGCCCAAACGGGCCCTCCAGGTAAAGAACGCAATTAGAACAGGTGGCTCTATATCACAATATTTGTGTCGGCGGCATAACACAATATTGGAGCTGTCCACATAATCAACTGTTAGGTTCTAAAACATGGAGAGTATATGGCACTTTTTAAGCACATATTAATAGTTAGTATATTGTTGCTTTTTACTATGTGCTCAATCGCTGGTGAAAGCACACAAGACTATAAAGTATGGAAGTCAAAAGATGGTCATCTTGAAATAAAAGGAAAACTATTTGCTAATCCAATGGTTGACGGATCAAACTTAATAAAAATAATTATTATCGGTGATCCTGCAAGCTTCTTGCATACTGATAATTCTTCAGAAGTAAAAGGAAAAGCGCATTTAATCTTGTACTATCCAGATTCTAAACATTTAGAGCTTCACGGTTCCGTTCACCTTAGTCAAAACAAGGATAATTATTACGGGCAAAAAGCCATATATGATTTGAAATTACAGCATATAGTTAAGCCAAAAAGGGATAAGTATTTAATTAAGCCTGTTGGTAAAGTAGAACCTAACAAGCAACACCATCCGACTCGTCACCGCTGCGCGGTTCCTCTCGGCTGTGTTTAAACGTTAAGTTTCTATAAGGAAGTAGATATGTTTGGAGAAGCGCAACAAGATCCAGATCTTACAGATGAAGCAAAATCAAAAGTTGCCCTTCTCACAAATAGACAGCTAGAAGAAATAGATGCAGCACTACTAGCCAATGCAAATAAAAAATGGTGCAAGGTAGCAAAGTTAGTGGCTGTATCAATGGAAGCAATTCCAAATGTAGTGCCTGGAATACCAGATATCTTCTATGCACAAAGAATTAGAAAACTAGTAACAGCTGGAAAACTAGAATCACAAGGAGATATAAGGAGCATGCGTTATAGTGAGGTACGGCTGCCTTGAGTAACATTCCATTAAAACTTAACAAGTCGGTCAAGTCACTCCGGGCCTACGGCCCTGCGCGGGACGTCTGGCTTCGCCAGTCGCCCCTTACCTAAAACGTTATGTGTAAAAACGTACTAGTCACACTTGGCGCCATCACATTGTTAATCACGGGGTGCTCTGGCATTCCGGTCGAACCTAAAGAAGAAAAGGTTTCGATTAGTTTGTCTGAATTTAAGGCTAAGGAATACATACTATCTGGGCCTGAAGACATTGAGAAGATAGAAAGCGAATCCTACGAAATCGTTGAAAAATCTGAAACATCGTGTCCAAAGCTACCATTGGGATGTCGACAAGAAGATTGGGAGAAGTTTAAAAGTAAAGTGAAGAAGGGTGATGAGATATTTCACTTTACTTCACCGCCTGAGCATTGGGCCGCCCTATATGGAAGGGCGGGCTATGCGATTATTCGGGGCGACAAAGTGGTGGATGTATTTATTATGCTGGTGAACTAGCACATAACAATGCGGTTAAGTCGCTCGTTGCACTCGCTGGGACGCTCCGCAGCTATGCTGCTCCGCGCCCCTTACCATGAACGTTACGCATTAAGAAGAAGTTATGGAGGACTAGTGAAAAAATTAAGATTCTTGTTAGTTACCGTTGTAGTTGCATGTTCTCCTGCTTTCGCGCTCGATTACGATAAGGCGTTTTCGGAAGTGGAAAAACTGACATTGCGATTAGGCCAAATGATGACCGACGGAAGGGAAGCGGAAGTCTACGACTCACTAATGCATGAAGCAGTAAAAGAAAAAGTGCCTATAGATAATTTTCACAGTATCGCCTCGAAGCTATCAAAGAAGCTCGGCAGACTTAAGTCTATAAGTAGTAACCGTTTAGATCTCAATCCAACAAAAGATGGCCTCCTAGCCCGGGGTATTTATGTTGGTACGTTCGAGAGGGGAAAGGCAGATATTTCAATTATCGCCTTGAATTCAAATGGACAATGGTCGGTAACACGTTTTAATGCCAACTCTCCACTACTCTATGACGATAGGTCGGAGTATAAGCGGAGAGTCGAGGTGTATGTTGTAGACTCAGATTTTGTACTTCCTGGGCAGAAAGTGGTTCTAATGGGAAAGAACAACCTAGTAGAAGATGAGTTACTGTCCGAATCAATTCAAGTGCTAAGAACGAGATGGAAAGTTTCTATTTCCGACCGAAAAGAAGGCTTTGTAACGCTGGCATTATCAGAAAAAGATCAAGAACTCATTAAGAAATTTAAAGACATTACGCTTAGAAAACAATGATTACTTATCTCACTAAGCTGCGTAACAAGGCGGTCAGCCCCGCTCACTATCGTTCGCTAGAACGCACTGCCGCGCGCCTGTTACCTAGGCGTTAAGGCTCACTTATGAATAGGATATTGTTATTTTTTCTTTGCATACTCTCATTAAAAGTAAGTGCTGCCGAACTAATGATAGAATCAATCCTGGGTAACACTGTTGCTTTTGATCGATCATTAATGTCCGGTGAGTATCTTGATATTTCGAGTGTTGGATTAAGAAAAGGTGAAGTGTTTAGATTCCATAAGTGCGGCCCAAAGTGCAATACCGCTACGCCATTTAAGGTATATCGGGAAGCAGAGTTTAGTGGTAGATGGTCAGATAGTTTTGCCTTGGAGAATGGCGAGTATTATTTCTGGTTAGAAGATGCCAGTGGAAAAGTTGCAAAGTATGGCGAGGTAGTAAAACCCAAAATGCTCACCATTAAAGACGGTACGTACGCGTTGGAATTCGAATCTGGCAGTATTGTCAAAATACGCCTTAACAAGTCAATCCAGCCGACCGCTAAAGCGTCGGCTGATTGAGGCGTTGTGTTGCGAAACACAGAGAGGAATACATGGACATATCAGGATTAATCATATTTTTAATTATCGGGGCCATAGCCGGGTGGTGGGCTGGAACCATAATGAAAGGCAGAAGTTTCGGCCTGATTGGCAACATCGTAGTTGGCATGTTAGGCGCCGTACTAGGCGGCTATCTATTCGGCTTACTTGGAATCTCTGCGAGTGGCCTGATCGGTTCTATTATCACAGCAACCGTTGGGGCGGTCTTACTAATCTATGTTGCAGGGATAATTAACCGGAGATAGCAAAGTCAACTTACTACGAATACAGAATTTTTATCAGCAACAACAGACCTAGCACTATTAAGCCAGCCACCCAACCCAGATGCAGAAAGGCATTTGTTACTGCACTCCTCTGCTCTTCTTCAGATGGCAGATTCTCATAGAACTCGGTTACATCTATTTTGTTTATTACTACATAGTCAGGATCCTCCAACAGCGCCTCTGCCTCCTCGTACTGCTCATCCAGATAGATCCATAGAGTTGGTTCAAAGGCCACGTTTGGCACCAGCATCCTGGCGGTTTCTTCTCCCTGGATACTGGCAGGAATCCCGTTTTCCTCTAATCGTTGCTTGAGTGATCGCAGATATTGAATATCACCATTGCGGGCCAGCATCTTCATGGGTAGTTTCGCCACTCAGCGTCATCAAGTACCAATAGACTGTGCTCCACATCCAGCTTTGGTGCGAACTTGATCATGCACAGGTTTCTAATTCCAGCATTTGTATAATAGTGTCATCTGATGTTGGCTTGCTGAAAAGGAAACCCTGGGCATAGTCACATCCATTCAGGGCTAATAGCACCAATTGTTCCTCGGTCTCCACACCTTCTGCCACCACCTTTAACCCTAGCCCATGCGCCATGGCAATAGCAGCGGTAACCAACTCCAGGTCGGCCTTATCAACGGTAATATCATTGATAAAACTCCGGTCGATCTTGAGTACATCAAACGGGTATCTACGCAGATAACTCAGCGAGGAGTATCCGGTACCAAAATCATCCATGGCAATATGCACACCCAAAGCACTCAGGCTACTCAGAGCACTGTCAATATAGGAGTGACCGCTCATCAGAACACCTTCTGTTATCTCCAGTTCAACCTGGTCACCTGGAACCCCCGAGTCAAGTAAGCTCTTCTCAATAAACTCCACCAACCCGGATTCACGGAACTGACGGGGAGAAAGGTTCACTGCTATAGAGGGTGGTTGTTCCAGCAACTGCTGCCATTTGGCAGCCATGCTTAATGCCTGTTCCAGTACAAATTTACCAATGGGAACGATCAACCCGGTGTGCTCGGCAATAGGGATGAATTCTACCGGTGAAACCTCACCCAGAGCCGCATTATTCCATCTTAATAATGCCTCCACTGTGGTAATACTGCGATCACGCACATCCACCTGCGGTTGATAACAGAGTCGGAACTCACCCCGATCCAGAGCACCATGCATCTGCTCTTCAATTTGCAGCCGCCGCGACACATCACGATTCATGGCGTCGGTAAAAAAACAGTAGGTATTGCGTCCCTGCTCCTTGGAGTGATACATAGCTGAATCAGATTTCCGCAGCAGTTCCGATGGGCTCTCACCATCGTTGGGATAGACAGCTACCCCAATACTTGCCGTGAGCAATAGTTCTCTGCCATCCACCCTGAATGCACTTCTGAACAGTTCCAGCAGGTTTTCCACCACCGGGCTGGCGTCACTTGCTTTGGCCATTCCACCTAGCAGTATGATGAACTCATCCCCACCCAGACGCCCCACCGTATCACCACTGCGTACAACACTACGCAAACGTGAAGCGGCCTCAATCAGTAGCTTATCACCAGCGTCATGTCCCAGAGAGTCGTTAATCTTTTTAAAGTCATCCAGATCCAGAAACAGCACCGCCACGAGCTTCTCATTACGTTGCGCATCATTCAAAAGTTGCGATAGACGATCAAGGGAGAGGAAGCGATTAGGCAGTTCTGTCAATGAGTCATAGTGAGCCTGGCGAAGGATATGTTCTTCCTGCTGTTTACGCAGAGTCACATCCTCTTTGACCGCAAGGTAATGTAAAATAGTTCCTGACTCATCTAGTACCGGCGCTATATGGACCTGTTCCCAATATATGTCACCGTTCTTCTTGCGATTCTGAAACTCACCCTGCCACGCCTTACCAGCAGTAATCGTCTGCCACATCTCTTCATAGGTTTCATCTGGGATATTGCCTGATTGCAGAATCCGTGGATTCTGTCCCATAACCTCAGTTGCGGTGTATCCGGATACCTTCTCGAAGGTATTGTTTACATATTGAATTTTGGCATCAGGATCAGTGATTATTACCGATACCGGGCTCTGTTCAATGGCCTGAGAAAGCGTACGGATCCTCTCCTCGGCCTGCTTGCGCCTGGTTATGTCACGAATAATATGGATCTTTCCATACGGATCTTGATTGGCATCATGTAGTATCGCCACGCTTGAGGCTACATTGATTGGCTCACCGGAGGACTTACATGCCACTGACTCCAATCTGCCGGCAACATTGGTTTCGGCACTGCTCTGCAATTCGTTGCCAAACCTACTTCCATGCCGTGACAGTACCTCTTCCAGGCTATGCCCTAGCACCTCCTCTTCAAGGTAACCAAACATAGCCTCAGCTGCCGAATTCCAGCTGGTTATATTTCCATCCAGGTCCTGGGTAACGATGGTATCTGATGTCTGCCTTACGATTGCTGCCAGCAGCTGATCTTTGTTGGCGCTGGACCGTAACTCATCTGTCATTGCACCAGCCAACTCCTCGGCACGCCGATTAAGGTCAGCATTTACCCGGCTCAGTTCAGCCACCATCTTGGCATTCTGATCTGCCAGTCTTGAATCAAAAATAGACATCATCAGCGTCATTAGCAGAACGGTAAAACTACCTCCGCCTACCAGCACTGCTAGCAGTGTAGGGTCAATACCCTGTGGTCGCGCCAGGCACACACTACCAGTTACAAAATTTGCTGCAGCCATCCCGGTGTAGTGCATGCCGGCAATAGCCAAACCCATGATCAGGGCACTTCCTAGCTTCTTGGATATAAAAAAACTGGACTCGGTCTCAGTCTGAAGAAAGTAGGCAATCTCAAGCGCCGCCATGGAGGCTGCCACAGCGATGGTAATTGAGAGCGTGAACAATATTGGATCATAGCTGATGGGTGGCGACATACGCATTGCAGCCATCCCTGTATAGTGCATTACAGATATTCCACCACCCATCACCAGTGCAGCAATAAACAGGGTCTTTATGTTTCTTTTCCCGCGCCTTATCTCAAACAGAGCGACACCAGAAGCCAGGATCGCAGGAATAACAGAGACACTGGTAAGTGTAATGTCATAGGCGACAGGTATAGGCAAATGGAAGGCCAACATGCCGATAAAATGCATGGACCAGATACCTATTCCCATTGAACATGCGCCGCCTGCAAACCAATAGAACGACCCACGGCGACCAGAAGCGGAAACCCGCTCAGCGAGTGAAAGTGCAGTATATGAGGCAATTACTGCAATGATTACAGAAAGAGTTACAAGCCAGGGATTGTACGTCGCTGTCAGCATACTTTTCAGTTCATAAACATGGCTTAGTTATAGATACTGCTACATTCCATGTTACAGACATGGTGGTGATACAGGTTGTATAGCCATAACTATCTGCATCCCATAATCACTCTAAATTAAAGTATATCTAACGTCTACCGCCCAGGAGTGACCCAAGGATACCTCTGACTATCTGCCGCCCCAGGGAACTGCCAACAGAACGGGCCACGCTCTTTACCGCGGCCTCAACCACACCCTGGCGTCTGCCAGAACCAGTCCACATGTTACCTTTTGATTTCTTCTCTTTGGCCTCTTTTGCTGCCTGTTTTTCCTGTTCAATACGTACCTTTTCGGCATGTTCCATTCGCGCCTCTTCTTCGGCACGTTGCTTAAGCATCTCAAAGGCAGACTCACGATCAACCGCGGTATCGTAGCGCCCTTTGAGTGGTGAGCGGTTGATGGTCTCGGCACGCTCTGGATCTGTAAGCGGACCAATGCGGGACTGTGGAGGACGGATCAGGATACGTTCCACCTGGGTAGGACTCCCCTTCTCATCCAGTACCGACACCAATGCCTCACCGGTACCAAGCTCAGTGATAACCTGCTCGGTATCCAGCTTGGGATTCTGGCGGAAGGTCTGGGCTACGGTACGAACGGCCTTCTTATCCTTGGGGGTAAAGGCACGCAGGGCGTGTTGAATCTTGGCGCCAAGCTGGCCCAGGATATCTGTTGGTATATCAAGCGGACTTTGGCTGATGAAAAACACGCTCACTCCTTTGGAGCGAATAAGACGCACCACCTGTTCAATCTTGTCCAATAGTGGTCGTGGTGCACGATCAAACAGCAGATGGGCTTCGTCAAAGAACAGTACCAGTTTTGGTTTGTCTGGATCACCTACTTCGGGAAGATTTTCAAACAGCTCTGCCAACAGCCACAGCAGGAAGGTGGCGTACACCTTGGGTGATTTGGACATCAGCTCTGTAACATCCAGAATACTCACCACCCCGCGCCCGGAGAAATCAGTGATCATCAGATCGTTGAGATTGATGGCAGGCTCACCCAGCAGGTACTCCGCACCCTGCTCTTCCAACACCAGCAGACGGCGTTGAATGGCACCCACACTGGCGCTGGAAATATTGCCATATTCGGTGGAAAGCTCTTTTGAATTTTCACCCATCCAGTTGAGCATACTGCGCAGGTCTTTAAGGTCCAGCAGCAGCATGCCGTTATCGTCGGCAATGCTGAAAGCGGCATAGAGTATACCGGTCTGGGTATCATTCAGCTCCATCAGACTGGAGAGCAGCAGCGGACCCATATCGGAGATGGTGGTACGGATTGGATGCCCCTGCTTGCCAAACAGATCCCAGAACAGGGTCGGACTCGGTCCGGGAGTGAAATCCTTGATACCGATAGTCTCCAGGCGGGAGGTAATCTTGTCATTCATGCCAATGGCCTGGGCCAGGCCGGAAAGATCACCTTTTACATCCGCCAGAAATACCGGGACACCGATAGCTGAGAAGTTTTCTGCCAGAATCTGCAGGGTCACGGTCTTGCCGGTTCCGGTAGCCCCGGCAATCATCCCATGCCGGTTTGCAGTCTTGGCCAGAAGTGAAACCTGTGACTCTCCATTACCGCCTATCAGTATCTCGTAGCTCATTACACACCTGCCTTGATCGTATATAGAGTCTGGGTGGGGAATGCGAATTCCAGTCCGTTATCATTAAACTGACGCAGTATCTCTATGTTTATCTCGGTCTGGGTATTGGCGATATCTGCCCCCTTACTAATGTAGTAGATAAACATGATGTTCATGGCGAAATCACCGAAACCATTGAAAGAGATGGTCATCTTCTCCTCGGTATTCTCATTGCTCTCACAGATGGCTTTTAGCAGATCCATGGCCTGCTGCATCTTTTCCGGCTGAGTATCATAGGTAAGACCAAGATTCAGAACTACTTTGCGTGATGGCTCGCGGGAGACATTTTCCACTGGCGCATCGGCAAACTTGGCGTTGGGGATGGTGACCATACGTCCCTCCAGGGTCTGCAGCTTGGTACTACGTACCCCAATCTCCAGCACGGTGCCATCATAGCCAGCCACCTTGATGCGGTCATTAATACGGAAAGGTTGATCGGTAAATACCGTCACCCCACCGAACACGTTGGAGACAGTATCCTTGGCCGCCATGGCCAGGGCCAAACCACCAATACCTAGGCCCGCTATCAGTGCCCCTACGTTGTAGCCAGCATTATTCAGACCAATGATGATGGCGATGGCCCAGATGGCGGTCTTGGTAGCCTTGCGCAGAATCGGCAACAGTTGGTCATCCAGGTCATTTTCCGACTTCTCCACCCAAGGGACCAGGTACTCCTGGCACACCGCATCAAACATACGACTCAGCAGCCAGCCCACCAGCAGGGCTACTAGAACCTGGAAAGAGTTATCCACCGCTGCCGCAAAAGCATCCGGCAGAGTAAGTTGTTTGAGTCCAAACCAGATACCCATGGAGATGAGGAAAAACACCATGGGCTCTTCCACCATATCCACTATGATGTCGTCAATCTTGGATTTTGTGCGCTTGGTGAAACCACGTACGATTTTGGAAAACACCCAATACACGGCTTTTCCCAGCAGCAGTGACAGAATAATGATGGAAAACGCTATTACCCAGGTTTTCAGGGTGTTTCCAAAGTAGGTCTGATGCAGAAGTTCATTCATTCTTATTTCCCCTGTACTATCTATAACTACCGCCAGTCACGGGCCAATTGCTCTAGATTTATGAAACAATTCTACCCTGTTTTCAATCCAACAAAACAGTTGTGTAGTAACTTATTCCACATTCCGTGGCGGTTGGATTATTATTAAGACACTACTAGCGCATTGGAGACAGATGCTATGACCGAAGTTGACAAGGAACTTGACCTGAAAGGTCTGAACTGCCCCTTGCCGATCCTGCGCATCAAGCAGACCATATCCCGCATGGAATCGGGTGAAATTTTAAAAATTGTCGGGACTGAGCCAGGAACGCAGCGGGAATTAAAGATCTTCTGTAAACAGGGTGGTCATGACTATCTGGATTTCCAGGAATCAGCGGATGAGTTCACCTACGTGATACGCAAGGGTTGAGCTGGAAGACCCACTGATGGGTGAATATCAATGACGGATCACCAACAGCAACCTGAGAATCGATACATCTACTACTCGCTACTGTAATCCAGCCAAATAAAAATGGGCCTGCACCAAGGTGCAGGCCCTATCCAAATGCTCAATCAACTTTTACGTTGTGCCGTTTGGATTCCTTTACCTTGGGAACTGTCAGTTCCAATACTCCATCGGTAAAGACTGCTTTGGCCTTGGATCCATCCACATTTTCAGGCAGAGCTACTGTACGGCTGAATGAGCCTTTGGTGATCTCACTCCTGTAGTAGTCTTCCTTCTCCTCTTTTTTCTCGTGGCTGGTTGTACCCTTGATGGTGATGGCAGTGTCCGTCATCGATACATCAAGATCCTTCTTATCCACCCCAGGAACCTCAGCACGGATGACCACCTCTTTCTTGCGGTCTATTACATCTACTTTCGGTACCCTGTCCTCAAGTGTGGTGTGAAAATCCTCAAATGAGGGGATATCCCAGTGCAGCGGACGCAGCCAGCCTCTGGCCAAGAGGTTTTCAAACATACGATCCATCTCTTCAAACGGGTACAGTGCTCTGGAGCCCTTGGTCCGTGCTACATCCTCTCCAGTTTTTCTGACTGTCACCTCACCCTTATTACCCGTATTGTTGGTTGTCTTGACCATGATATACCTCCTTTTCTTACCCCATGAAGTTGATCCCTTTACCCCATTTACTACTCCCTCTGATTTAAGAATAGTTCTATATTAAGTGTTTGAAAAAACAGTATATTGCATAAATTTCATTAGTTACATTTATGGTATTTATTGTTATTTATCTGATAGTTACAACACATTATCCTTGTGATGATTTTGCTATATCTACCCGCCATGACCAGAAACAGAAAAAATCTGGTGCGGTTAACTGAGCTGAACATCTCCATTTACCCTAAACTCTGGTTAACCTCACAACACTCATGTTATTAAAACCGTATCCAGAGCCATGACCGAGAACAGAATCTGCAAAAATCCACTTGGCAAATCAGCCCGGTCTTACACCACAACCACCCTGTTGCTACTGTTGCTGTTATGGCCCCTGTCATCCCATTCAGCTCAGAGACTGGAGCCAGTCAAGGGGCAGTTTAACGGACGCATTGTGACACTGGCCCAGGGCCTGGAACACCCTTGGGGCTTAACCTTTCTTCCCGATGGAGACATGCTAATCACCGAACGTAGCGGCAGGCTGCGCTTACTGGAAAATGGAACCCTCAGAGCCAAGCCCATATCCGGCCTGCCCAATATCATTGCAGTGGGACAGGGTGGACTGTTGGATGTAATCCTGCATCCGGAGTATGCACAGAACGGTTGGATCTATCTCTCATATGCAGCTCCCGGTCCAAAAGGCATGGGTACCGAGGTGGCACGTGCTCGGCTATCTAATTATCAACTCACAGACATGCAGGTTATCTTCCGACTGGACAAGAAGACCCAATCCGCTCACCACTTTGGATCACGCCTGGCATTTGATAGAGCAGGTTATCTATACATCTCTATTGGTGATCGGGGAGACAGACCACGCTCTCAGAAACTTGATGACCAGGCCGGATCTATCATTCGTATCCATGACGACGGCCGGATACCCACCGACAACCCATTCCAATCACGCACAGGGGTAAAACCGGAGATATTCAGTTACGGCCACCGTAATCCACAGGGCATGGCCCTGCACCCTGATACCGGGCGGATATGGATCCATGAACATGGCCCCCAGGGTGGTGATGAACTGAATCTGATTAAACAGGGTCGTAACTATGGGTGGCCGGTGATCACCTATGGCGTCAACTATGTCTCAGGTACCAAAATTGGGATAGGGACCAGCAAGCAGGGAATGGAACAGCCTGATTACTATTGGGTTCCATCCATCGCCCCGTCAGGAATGGCCTTTTACACCGGGGATAAATTTCCAGATTGGAAAGGCAACCTGTTTATTGGATCACTCAAGTTCCGGCTCCTGGTCCGTCTGATAATGGATGGCGAAGAGGTGATCAAAGAAGAACGTCTGCTGGAGGGTGTACTTGGAAGGATCCGAGATGTAAGAACCGGACCGGATGGATTTATCTATCTGTTGACCGATGCCGCTGACGGCATGCTGGTTCGGCTGGAACCATAGGTTCTTTAAGCAGTAATCGATTTGATAACTTTTCCCCAAACAACTGTTTCAGATCACGGCTTGGTGCGGCAGGTGTAGTTATACTTTAAGGATAGATATACTAAAAAAAGGTCGGTGACATAGATGTCATGTTTTGAAGAAGTTAAACGGCTTGAGGCCCATATCAACCAACGAATCCTTGGGCAGGAGCCCCTGATAACCCGCCTGCTGGTGGCACTCCTGGCTGACGGTAACCTGCTGGTGGAGGGCGCCCCAGGGCTGGCCAAGACCACGGTGATCAAGGTCCTGGCCGCCGGTGTAGAGGGAGATTTCCATCGCATCCAGTTTACACCTGATCTGCTTCCGGCAGACCTGACCGGAACCGAGGTATTCCGTCCCCAGGATGGCAGCTTTCACTTCCAGGAAGGGCCTCTGTTCCACAACTTTATCCTGGCCGACGAGATCAACCGCTCTCCGGCCAAGGTGCAATCCGCACTGCTGGAAGCGATGGCGGAGCGCCAGGTAACCGTAGGCCGCAACACCTACCCTTTGGATGACCTGTTCCTGGTGATGGCCACCCAGAACCCAATTGAACAGGAGGGCACCTACCGCCTACCAGAGGCCCAGCGTGACCGTTTTCTGCTGCATGTATCAGTGGACTACCCAACACCAGAAGCGGAACTGGAGGTGCTGCGCCTGGTACGAAGCCAAAAGATAGAAGGCAGAAGCATGGAAGAGATCGATGCACCACTGGTGAGCCGTGAGGGTATTTTTGCTGCCCGCAAGGAGATTCTGGCTCTGCATATGGCTCCAGAGCTTGAGGAGTACATGGTGCGCCTGGTGGCAGCCAGCCGGCAGCCTGAGGCCTATGCCGAGGATCTTACCGACCTCATTGCCTATGGCGCCAGCCCCCGTGGCTCCATTGCCCTGGACCTGGCAGCCCGTGCCCATGCCTGGCTGGATAATAGAGATTATGTTTCACCTGAAGACATTCATGCCATGGTCGCAGACACCCTGCGCCACCGCATCCTGCTCAGTTATGAAGCGGAGGCGGACGGTGTGGTTACCGATGAGGTAATAAAGCGCCTGCTGACCACCGTACCTGTACCATGATCAAATAGGCAAAGAGATTGAGGCGCCCGCATCCAACAAAGCGCTTTTCCACCTATCACCGTAGCTCCGGTGCAGACGCCAGGGCAGGCAGTGGCACCCATGTCACGGTAGAAGAACTGCGACGTCTGCGCGCAGACAGTATCCGCCTGGCCAACACCCCCAGGGATGCAGTAACCAGTCTGTTTCCCGGTGCCTACCGCGCCCTGTTTCGGGGTCGTGGCCTGGAGTTCGACGAAGTGCGTCCCTATCAACACGGAGACGACTACCGCACCCTGGACTGGCGGGTGACGGCACGCACCGGACATCTACATACCAAGCTGTTCCACGAAGAGCGCGAGCACAGCCTGTACCTGCTGATAGATGCAGGTAGTTCCATGCATTTCGGCAGTAGGGTGCAGTACAAGTGGGTACTGGCTGCCAAGACGGCTGCCCTGGTGACCTGGTTGGCAGTGGAGAACGGAGATCGTGTGGGTGCAATAATCTACGGCGATGGTGCTAACTGCCATATCTCCTCCCCTCTTTCAGGTGAAGCCGGGGCCATGCGTATCTTCAATTTATTGGCCGGGATCAAACCCCATGAAAATGGAGAACGCAGTGACCTGGGAGACGCCTTCAAACGCATGCGCAGGCTGGCCAAGCCGGGAACCATGATCCTCACCCTGAGTGATTTCTATAACCTGGAAGCATCTGCGCTGAGTCATCTCTCTTATCTGGCACGCCACAGTGAGATCGCTGCCATCCATGTTTATGACCCCCTGGAGGAGAGACTGCCACCACCCGGCATCTACTCTATTACTGATGGTAATCACGCCATGGTAATAGACACCGGTCGCAGCAAGACCAATCTGGAACACCAACGCATATTTCAGCAACGCCAGGAGGAGTTGAAAACAATATGTAAGCGCTATGGTGCGCGGCTTTTAAGTCTGCGCACAGATGAATCTCTGGTGGAGATGCTGCAATATGCCCTGTTCCCTGGCACTGCCAAGAACAAGAGATCTGAGAAGGCTGTGGGAGATGAGCATGCCTGAAGCACCCATCCTCACTGTCATGCGTGATATCCATCTTCCGGCTGATCCTGGCTGGTGGCCACTGGCTCCAGGCTGGTGGTTACTACTGATACTAATCCTGACCGTGATCACAGTTGGCATCCGAGTGTGGATGCAGGGGCAGAGCCTGCAAAGAGAAGCCTTGCGCGAACTGAGACGCATCAACCACGAATACAGGGAGCATGGTCAGACAGATCGACTGAGTATGGAGATAAACATTCTGCTGCGCCGGGTAGCACTGGCCAAAACCCCCAACAGCCTGGTTGCAGGTCTCACTGGAAAAGAGTGGCTGGAATTCCTGGATAAACGCGGTGGTAACGGTCGCTTCAGTAAGGGACCAGGACAGATCCTGGCCACAGCACCCTATCACCATGCATCGCAAGAGATGGATGTCGATGCCCTGATGCGACTGGCAATTGGCTGGATCAGGAGTAACGCATGATCTCCTTCCTCTGGCCGTGGATGTTCCTGCTCCTGCCCCTACCCCTGTTGGTGCGCTGGCTGCTACCGGCAACCGAGGCCAGGACCGGTGCAGCACTCAAGGTCCCATTTTTC
>JANQEV010000068.1 GCA_028278145.1 Chromatiales bacterium
GTAAATATCCTGTGCACTGTCACTGGCTGGCTCAGGAAAATTGACCCCATATTCCGCCATGGCCAGTACCGGAAACATGCTGGCCACAGCCAAGGCCAGGATTGATCCTGTTACACGCTTTACACCGCGAGGCATAAAATCCCCCATCATGTATCTACATTTTGATTATTTAGAAACAGCAGATGGAGCTATTCTTATGACTTCTATTTCCATCTATTAGGACTAACTTTAGAGCAAACTTGGGCAGATACAAGTGGATATGATAAATATCATAAAATTAGATAGGAGTGGCGGAAATAAAAAAACCAGCCACCGGCTGTAGCCGGGGCTGGCTTACTTGACACAATTTAGCTTATCAGACGTGGATAAACTCAGTTTTCCTTGATGGATTCGTCGTATTGAATCTCGAAATGCAGCTTGTGCTTGGCCTCTTCATTAGCCAGCGCCAGCAGAGATTGCCGGATCGCATCATCCTCGGCTACGGATGCCATATCGGTATAGAGCTGGAAGGCCTTTTTCTCCATCTTCATGGCCACTACCAGTGCATCCTCATACCCCATATCGTCGTTTGGCTCCACATCAACCACATAGTCAGACACCTTTAGATCCGGCACCGAGGTGCGATGAACCAGCTTGGTTGCCCCTGCCTGTTTGATCTCCTGCAGTTTTTTCTTATGACGCAACTCTTCTGCGGCAAAACCTTCCAGGACTTCGCGCATGGATTCATGTGTCACCTGTGATGATATCTTGGTATAGAAATCAGCTGCAGCCTGCTCCTGGTCGATGGCATAGTCCAATACATCGTCTAATGATTCCCACGCTTTCATATACTTAGTTACCTCTTGCAACATGATTATTCTAAAAACAGCACCTGGCTGGGACCCGAATATCAGGTAACTCATGCCTGGCTTTGTCATGACATGGGCTCAATATATAAGTGGAATCGATGGAAAGCAAATATGAGGCATCACTAATAATTACCAGCAACACTATTGATTATGGGTCATCCTCCAGCAAAATATCAAATACCTCTAGACGGTGATTGGCATGTGGTCGCTCTGGAGATGGTCCCTGTGCCATTACGCTAAGGCCACTGGTGATACCATGCTGCCGTAACCAATCCCGGGAAAACCTGGTCCAGTCACTATATTCCCTAGCAACCAGTACTGGATATACCCCATAGGAAAACTGCAGGGCCTGACAGGTTCCTTCACAGGTACTGAACGCAGTAATCCAGGTTGTGGTGTGAAACGAGGCCAAATTCCGGGCCATGGCTCCACTCCTGGTTGGGACGATTACCGCAGCCGGATGCAGGCTCTTGACCATCTGCTGCAGATTATGGGCAATGGTATTCTCCACCTGCACAGATTTACCCAGGCGTTGGTCAGTCCTGCTTTTAATAGTCGGCTCAGTCTCAGCAGCGATACTGGCCAACATGGATACCGATTCCAGCGGAAATTTCCCGATAGCTGACTCTGCTGACAGCATCACGGCATCGGTACCATCCAGGATGGCGTTGGCTACATCAGTGGCTTCCGCCCGGGTGGGACGGGGTGACTCGGTCATAGATTCCAGCATCTGGGTGGCAGTAATCACCGGCTTACACATCCTGTTGGCCAGAGATATCAACTCCTTCTGCACTACTGCCATACGGGCAATGGGTATCTCAACACCCAGATCTCCACGGGCCAACATAACTCCATCAGCCGCTTCCAGTATCTCCTCAAGATTATTCAGCGCAATGGAGCGCTCTATCTTGGCGATGATAAATGGTGCATAACCCAGCTCATCTGCCCGATTTCGCAGTGTGATGACATCATCTGCCGTAGCCACAAAGGATTGGCTTACGGCATCCACTCCCTGACTCAGCGCAAACTCCAGACACTCATTGTCATATTCGGTAAAGGCAGATACGCCGAGATCGATACCTGGCAGATTTAGACCTTTGCGCGAGCGCAGCTCACCACTGGATAACACCACGCATACCACATCCTCACCTGCTACTTCTGACACCTGCAACGGGATCAACCCATCATTCAGAAACAGACGATCGCCAATCTTAACCAGCTGTGCCAAATCCTTGATGGTTACCGAGGCTCTGGTTCTGTCCCCCACAATATCATCTGGCATCAAGGTAAAGCTGTCGCCTGCATGTAACTGAATCGGCTCCTGCTCCAAAACACCTATGCGCATCTTGGGTCCAGACAGATCGGCCATTATGGCAAGACGATGTCCAGTCTTTGCCGCTGCTGCCCGTAAAGCTTTTATATTCTGTTCGTGAATTTCCAACTCACCATGCGAGAAATTCAAGCGGGCTACATTCATCCCGGCGTGCAGCATTTTTTCCAGTACCTGCTGGGAATTTGATACCGGCCCTATAGTGCAGACAATTTTGGTCTTATGGGGAAATTGATACACGTGTCATGCCTTTAATAAAACGAACTGTCAGTGCGTTATTTAGTGCAGTACGAGGATATATTAACCAGGAGTTATGACACTTTAATGATTCTGGATGACCGAATTATTTCTCAGATGAAGTCCATGGAATACTTATCAAAGTAAGGCTTCATCAACATGTCATCCTTGAGTACATGGTCCAACAGCCAGTTGCGAAGCAGTTCTGTTATATCTGGAATGATATCCTGCATATCTGGTTTATCCTTAATTGTAATGATCTTTTCCCTGATCTCTGCCAGTTGAGAAATCAGCAACTCATGGGCTGACCTCTGATCTGGATATTTCGGATAGCTGATCTTGAGCATCAACTTCTCCTCCCGCTCAAAATGATCCTTGGTATAGTAATCGAGCTGGTCAAGCGCAGTTTCCAGAATATCCTTATCCCCACAGCTGCTCAGGGAGAACTCAATGGTGTTGATAAGACAGAAAAGATAACGGTGGTCCTGATCGATTCGACCATTGCCAACGCTCATTTCATCGCGCCACATTATCGGCATATTATCTCCTCATAATTATTCTTAGGTTTTCCTATAAGCATAGTGGGTTGCAGGTAACCCGCAAGATTTAGCATCATAATGCAGATAGAACCCATCTGAGTTATGGGGATTTTTCTTCTGCCTGACCACATATATCTACAATTTAAATTATTATTAGGTAATAGTCGGTGGACAGTGTAGAATCACGCAGCTTCATACCTCCGCCAGCCCGTCTGAGCCAGTGAATATCAGACAACATCGTTACAGGCCGTTTAATGTCCAGCACATCCAGTACCACCTTTGCCCAACTTGGGCTAGCCACCCCTATTCTGCAAGCCGTGGAAGAAGTAGGTTACGAAACACCTTCTCCTATTCAACTACAGAGTATTCCTCCACTGCTATCTGGAAATGATCTTCTGGGACAGGCCCAAACCGGCACCGGTAAGACTGCAGCCTTTGCCCTGCCCCTGCTCAGCCGTCTGGATGTAAAGATACAGCAGCCACAGATACTGGTGCTGACCCCAACCCGCGAACTGGCCATTCAGGTTGCCGAGGCCATGCAGACCTACTCCCGGCATATCCGCGGTTTTCATGTACTACCAGTATATGGCGGCCAGCCCATGGGCATTCAGCTACGTCAGCTTCGACGTGGGGCACATGTTGTGGTAGGCACACCCGGACGCGTGATGGACCATATCCGGCGCAAAACCCTGGTTCTGGATCATCTCTCCAGCATCGTGCTGGATGAAGCGGATGAGATGCTGAACATGGGATTTATTGAAGATATCGAATGGATCCTGGAACACACCCCGGAACAACGCCAGACCGCACTGTTCTCGGCCACCATGCCAACTCAGATCAAACGTGTTGCAAAGCGCTACCTGAAGGATCCGGTAGAGATCCAGATAAAATCCAAGACCAGTACCGTAGACACAATCACCCAGCGCTACTGGCAGGTCACCGGTCTACACAAACTGGACGCACTAACCAGAATGTTGGAAGTGGAGACATTTGACGCCATGCTGGTGTTTGTTCGCACCAAGACCGCCACCGTGGAACTGGCAGAAAAGCTGCAGGCACGCGGCTACTCATGTGCTGCCCTGAATGGAGACATGAACCAGGCAACGCGTGAAGCCACGGTTGATCGCTTGAAGAGAGGACGCCTGGACATCATTGTGGCCACCGATGTAGCTGCACGCGGCCTGGATGTGGAACGCATCAGCCATGTGATCAACTATGACATCCCCAGCGATACCGAGGCCTATGTGCACCGCATCGGACGCACCGGTCGTGCCGGGCGCAAGGGAGATGCCATCCTGTTCGTAGCACCGCGGGAAAAGAGGATGCTGTACGCTATCGAGCGGGCCACCAGGCAGAAGATCACCCAGATGCAGCTCCCAAGCCACAAGGAGGTCACTGGCCGCCGCGTGGAGCGATTCCAGCAAACCATTACTGACGCCATCAGCTCACAGGACCTCGGCTTCTTTGAAGAGCTGATTGCCGACTACCAGGAGAAACACAACATAGAACTGCACCAGATCGCTGCCGCCCTGGCCTATCTCAGCCAGCTTGATAGACCACTACAGGTTAAAGAACACAAAAAACCTGCTAAAGAGATCAGCGACAGACCTGCTCGTCAGGAAAGGAAACACCAGGATAAGCCACAGAAAAACCGGTCGTTCAATGAAGATCGTCCCAGACGCGACAGGAAACCACGCCCTGAAGCACAACCGGAAGAAGGCATGGTGCGCTATCGAATCGAGGTAGGCAAAAACCACGAGGTAGAACCAAAAAATATCGTAGGTGCCATAGCCAACGAAGCCGGCCTGGATAGCCAGTTTATCGGCCGCATAAGAAGTTATGACACCCATAGCACCGTAGACCTGCCTGAGGGGATGCCCAAGGATGTGTTCAAGCATCTGAAACGGGTATGGGTATGTGGACGTCAGCTCAACATCACGGTGGAAGGTGATACAGCAGAAACAGACAGCAAGAGCAGCAAAAAGCCGCGTCTTAAAGGAACGCTCAAGGCCAAGGACAAAAAAAAGACCGGGAAACGCAAGCCCAAGAATAAAAAGAAACGGCATACACCAGATTCATAGGCGCTGATGAATCTGGTGCTATTCTAATCGCACACACCCAGGACTCTGAGAAGTCCATCTCATGTTGGCAACAAACTGCTGATACCTCTTTGCCATACCCACAAAATTGCTATACTCTTCCCACACTATAATTATTATTAATAATTAATATGAGAATAATCTCATAGACTAAAGGAGAGATGAGGACGATTAATAGTGTAGGGAGTTAAACACACCGACACTTTGGTCAACTTTAGGTATCGCCAAATAAACAAGGGATACCTGAAACCTATATCGTCTTCAAAAGCCATTTATGCAGGATAGCTATGATGGTGGCGTTTTATCTATAAAACGTAACTTGTCGGTTGATGGATCCTTAAAGAGATCCCATTTATTACCTTGGGTGATAGTACTGGGGGTAGTCTGGTGCCTGGCATTTATGGTGTCCATGTACTGGAATGTCCGCCACAACCAAGACATGGTAATGGATCAGGTGCTATCCCAGGCACAAGCCGCCATCGATAAAGATATGACCTACCGCCATCTGGTTTCAAGCGTCGGTGGTGTCTACATCCCCACTGATAAGGGTATTGAACCCAATCCTTATCTATCCCATATTCCCCATCGTGATGTAACCACTGAAAGCGGTCGTAAGCTAAGTCTGGTTAACTCCTCCTATTTCACCCGCCTGGTTCATGACCAGGAAGCAACAGTTTCCCCTAACGGTATACGTGGCCATGTAACCAGTCTGAAACCATTACGTCCCCAAAACACTCCGGATGAATGGGAAAAGCAGGCCTTGCTGGCATTCGAAAAGGGTGCAGCGCAACAGACAGGAATCACAAAAGATAACAATGGTGAGGAGCACTTCCGGTTAATGCAGCCACGCATGGCCAAGGCATCATGTATGGAGTGTCATGGTCATCAGGCATATAAGCTGGGTGATGTGATGGGTGGTATCAGTGTTTCTGTACCAATGGGACCCTTGTTGGCAGAGTCAGAAAAACAGGTTTTCCGACTTAGCTTATGGCATATGCTGTTTTGGCTTTGTGGAACACTAGGGCTGATTCAGGGATATAACCTGCTGTTGCGGCAAGAACACCAGATGCGATTCTCTGCACTGCACGATGTCTTGACCGGGCTTCCAAACCGTGCTCTGTTCCTGGATCGATTAAGCCAGCGCCTGGAAACGGCAAAACGTCATGACTATACCGGTGCGGTACTGTTCTTTGATCTGGATCGCTTTAAAACCATCAATGACTCGTTAGGACACAGTGTTGGGGATCAACTGCTGTGTCAGGTAGGTCAGCGTCTAAAAGGTCTGTTACGTAGTGAGGATACAGTAGCCCGTCTGGGTGGAGATGAGTTCGTAATCTTACTGGCAGATCTTAATAGCGATGCCGAAACTGTGGTTACAGAAGTTCAGATAGTGGTGGAAAAGATATTGGAAGCACTGGCTCAGCCATACACAATAGGAACGCGGGAACTATATACGCCTACCAGTATCGGGGTCTCCCTTTTCTCCAACGAATCCATAGATTCCAATGAGGTGCTGCAGCAGGCCGATGCCGCCATGTACCGCGCCAAGGAGGCCGGGGGCAACTGTTCTCAATTCTTTCTACCCAGCATGCAGCATGTGGCAGAGGAGCGGCTGGAAGTAGAACACGCACTACGCCACGCATTGGCAAACCATGAGTTTCTGCTCTATTACCAACCGGTTATCGATATAAACAGCCCTGGCCGCATTGTAGGTGCCGAAGCACTGGTACGCTGGCAGCATCCGGAACAGGGAATTGTACCTCCAGGTGAGTTCATATGTGCCGCCGAAGAGACTGGTCTGATACTGGATCTCGGTGACTGGGTACTGTATGAAGCATGTAACCAGATGCAGAAATGGAACACCAGGAATCCAGATCTGGATTACGGACGCATATCAGTCAATATCAGTCCACGCCAGTTCCAGCAGGCCAACTTTGTTCCCAAGTTGATCAATACCATACAGGTTGCTGAGATTGATCCCGCCAGACTTTATCTGGAACTGACAGAAAATCTGCTGGTAAGAGACATTGATGATGTAGCAGAGAAAATGCAGGAGCTGAAGGCACATGGTCTACAGTTTTCCATTGATGATTTTGGGACCGGTTACTCCTCCCTTGCCTACCTGAAACAGTTACCTGTAGATACGGTAAAGATCGACCAATCCTTTGTGCGTGACATTACCACCGACCCGAACGACGCCGCCATTGTAGAGTCAATCCTGGCTATGAGCTCACGCATGGAATTCCGTGTTGTAGCAGAAGGTGTGGAGACTAAAGAGCAACTGGAGTTCCTTACGACCCGCGATTGTAATCTCTATCAGGGATATCTCTATAGCGAACCGGTTCCGGCAGAAGAGTTTGAGTCACTCCTGCGCATGAACACATAGGTCGACTAATCAGGCAAATATAGTGGTGCTTGATATCCATCTGGTATCGACACATACAGCCCATCCCTAATCACCACCTCTACTGTCTGGCCATATCCAACAGCAAGATTTTGATTGGTGCCACCAGTATAATCACCCGGAAATGCTGTGAAATTTGAAGAGCCTTCAGTTACGTGGGGCCTACCTGTATCAACCAAAACAGAGACACGATATATCCCTTTCGGTACATCTTTAAACTCAAAAGGAATATTGTGATCTTGCAATGAGTTTATGTGGGCCTCTACTACCTTACGAACAGGTGCCTCCCATGGCATGACCTCTTTGCTGCTGTTTGGAGTGTAATCCTTTAAATAGATATAGACCTTAGCTTCCTTCGCCACAGTCGCCAGTTTTATTTTGTTAGGAATCTGTACAACCCCGGTAATATGTCCACTTACGTCTGATTTGGAACAGGATGTTACTGCAATAAAAATAAAGCCAACTAACACAAATTGTATAAAAAGCAACAGATTCGCTTTCATGTATACCCCATCACTGCATTAGCTGCCACAACACTTAATGTTATAGTCCCACAGAAAGCTTTCATCGGGTAAAATCATCTATTTCATTATAAATGTTGACTGAAATACGGCGTCCTAACCTTTGCATTGCCTCCATTTCCTCCGGGTTTGCTCTCCCCCAAAATGCCTTCCATGATTCAATAGAGTCCCATTTTGCGATCGTCAATATTTCAGTTTTATTATCCGCTTCTCGTAGCATAAAACTACCCAAAGCCCCAGGCACGGTATCGTGAATCTTATTCGTTGCAAGACTCCAGGCCTCCTGGAATTCTTCAAAATTCTCTGACTCAACCTGCCAGCGATAAACTATTCGTATCACGACCTACCTCACTTGCACATGACGCTTGAGCTAACAGTCAACAAAAGTGCTGTAGGTTCAAAAGCCAGACGTCCCGCGCAGGGCCGAAGGCCCGGAGTAGACTTGGCCGACTTGTTAAATGGATTAAACATAATTTATAACGTCAGCACATTCTTTTGGATTTGCTTGGAGTATAAAATGAGGGCCTCTTATAGTTTTTACTGAATAGTTACTAAACAATGCACTGAATTCTATACACTTACTATACGGAACGAGCTTGTCTTCTTCGGGTCGTATGTAAACAGCAGGAACCTCTAAACTGCCACCTCCAAGACTTACTAACGATTCAATAGCTAACATTCTTTGTTTTAGAGTGTTAGAAGGTAACTGAGACAGTATCTTGTGAAATTGAACCAATTTATCTTTAGTAGCTTTAGAACCAAATAAATAATGCCTGTAGATTCTGGGAACAAACGGCAACTTTGTTAGTAACTTTATTGGCAACTGGCGCACTATTTTAATTAATAGTTTTCTAGGTGTTGTTATAAATGTAGCCACAAAAAATATAGCTTTAAGATTTGGGATATTACTTTTAGCTAATTTTGCACCTATTGGACCTGAGAAAGACTCAGCAACAAGGATAAATTCTTCTTCCGGTAATTTTTCCCTAACGTATTCAAATAGTGTTTCGTAATCCTGCTTTCCCTTAGTTGGGTACGAAATGATAGTTGTGCTCTCTTTATCCAGGAATTGCAACAAAGGAGCAAATAGCTTCCCTGTTCCATCCATCCCTGGTAATAGCACTATTTTCAATTCTTTAACCTTTTAACGTTTTAGGTAAGGGCCGCCGCTTTGCGGCGTCCCTTACTTTAGCGACTTGTTATAGCTTAAGTTTAGTGCTTTTGTGATGAACTCAAATTCAGAATATATTCCGCTGATTGATTCACCACAAAACCATTTCTCTACTTTGCTAGTTATATAAGATGTTCTAGCAATATCATCGCCTGTTTTAGATGACGTAATTCTAATTTCAAAGCCGTGGAGTCCGAGTGCGGGATTCAAGCTCTCCGTCAACAGCGACTTCTTGATTAGGTAACTAGCCTCTAACTTTGAAGCTGGCTTCCAATCTTTTGAGTGTACCAATTGCCTAGCATACGGCGTGCTAATATTTTCATAAGATTGCGTATTACGCTCAATAGACTGTATGCCATAATCATAAATAACAGGAGGAACCAATCCAAATCTACTAGAGTGATATATTCCGTTATATATTTTTGAATATCCTGCTAACGTATAGTAATTAAAGTAAAGGCTATCTGCATCATTGACAGTTGCTAGTACGACACTTTCCGTTTTCGAACACAGATCATCGAATGTTTGTTTTCTTTCTTTATGTAGCTTATAAACTGAATTTGCTGAAAAATAATAATGATGTAGAAAAATGGATGTGGAGACTACTATAAATAGAGCATTTGTAATCACTAACGAATATTGCTTATTGAAACTAAAAATATTTACAGTTTGTCCAAACGCATATACTCCGATAGATAAAACCCATAGAAAGTATCCCCAACCAAAGCTCATTGGTGCTTTGTACATTACTCCATCTGCTAAAAGTACTGATTCACTATATGAGAGCGTTGATAGTGCGCATACTAATGCAATAATTGCTAATGGCGCAGAAATTAATGGCCTCTTTAATGTAACAAGCGCAATAATATAGATAGGATTAGCCAGCCATGAAATGATGCCATTGTTAAGTGCAAGCCAACCAAATGCTAGTAATTCCAATGAGTATTCTGGCGTTCTTATTTCCGTAGCATAATAAGCAGGTAAAACTAAGCAAATAAGATAAAGCGCAATGCTTAACCTATAATGAGCAGTCTTTACCTGTTTATTATCCATCAGCTACTTTTAGCTATAACGTAATAGCTAAGGAGCGCCGCTTTGCGGCATCCCTGACTTAAGCGACTTGTTAGGCTTAATTGCCGAGTGACCTACTATAGCGGCTAGCAATAACAATACGAGCGCAGTAAGCCAAACATAAAATCCGCACCCCATTGTATGAATTTCACGCTCATTAATTTCCTTTACAAGAAATGAACTCAGACCTAAGCAAATGGAAATAGATGAAAATGCTATGCTGGCATGGAATTCCTTACGAAAAAAGAGATAAAGCGCGAAAAGCCAGACAGGATTTCCATACCAAGCAACAACACCTTCAAGAATCGCAACCCAACCAAGTATAAGGACCAGAATTCCAGGATAAGGATCATGGCCACCTGAAAATGTAATTAATGGCTCATCTGGCGAAAAACGGAATGCTGGCATGCTCAATGAGATGAGTGCAAGCAAAATACTCCCGTACACTAGAATGAGTATTAATGTATCGTTTTTCATTCTGTAGTTCACGAAAGCCTAGCAGTTAATTATATTGCACTGGCATATCTGCCAATAATTAATACATATGCCAATTTGTTTATATATCTGGAAACTATATACATACATCTATAAATAAAACGCTGTTGCTTTAGTTGCCATTGGTATAAAGACGCGTAGCTCATACCCAATAATTCTGATGCATCAGACAGAATGCGGCACTGCTAATTCTGGCTATCAGGTATTCACTACGGAAAAATCAGAGGCAGTTTGTTCGAGGTGATTGCACAGCATCCTGCCTTTGTTTTATCCCTGTCTGTTCAGAGGTTACCAGACTATCCACCTGGTAGAAACCATTGGATTTAGCAACCTGTTTTCTGGCCTGTTATTTCGGAAACTTGGCCTTGGCGTGCTGGTAGATGGGCAAACCATTACGCTTATACCATTTTGAGCCTGTGCAGTATTGATCCACTGCTCCACCCAACGCCAGCAGGTAATTATTCAGCTTAATTATATTGCTCCTGGTCTTGGCATTGAACTTCTCGATAAACCCTTTCTGCGCCTTGGCAAAATCTACCTGCTTGCGTGCACCACTTGCAGCACCCATGCGAGCCTGGTGAATCCGCATGATTACTGCATAAGTGCGTTCATTTTTGTACAGGGCATACATGACAGAATCTATCTTGGTTACATAGCCATCAAATGCCTCAATGCAGGCCGAGCTGCCTTCGCAACAGCTTCCTGCCGGCAATTTAAAACCTGAATTGGAATCGCCCGGCATGCCGCACTTTGGATCAGTCCGGCAGGCAGTAGCTGCTGAGTGATCAGAGTGGGCCTGGGTGAACTTAGATGCACTGGTGAGCATGCTGGAGAAGCTGGGATTGAACAGGTTATCCATAGCCCCATCATAGTCGGCAGCTATGGCTAGTTGACTGCTACAGTACAGCAACAGGAACAAGAGCAATTGTTTAACCATTCTGGTCATCTTGCTGCCCTCCCCTGGCCACGGCTGGCAAAGGATGGTACCGATTCTACCTGGCCTGACTGGATCCGGTTAAACTCATCATCATCCATGCCGTCCAGACTGTATCCCGGATACCAGAAGTAGGCTGCATATACCGCCTCTTTACCACTGGGGGAATCTATCACTACCGTAATCATGCCTTTTAATGTCAGCCACTGCTCCAGGGTTTCACCTGGATTGACCTGCATGTCGTGTTTAACCACGTCACTACCATCTCTGGCAATCACCCAGAGCCTTACCGGTGCGTGCTGTTTGGAGCTGGCAAGGGTGAAACTCATCCGGGCAGGTAATGGGGTCTTACCCAGAAAATAGGCATCACCCGCATCACGCTTGCCAACTGCCCCCCAGACGCCTGCCATCCTGCCCAGGTTCAGACCCTTTTGTTTTCTCAGTTTCAGACGGGGTGCACTCTTTTCCCTATGGGTCACGTCTCCGTGGATATCCATATAGATATTTACCCCACTGGCTGCACCAGCAACCGACACAATAGAGAACAGTAGTGCGAACAAAAGGATTCTAAACATTTGGCTTCCTAGTTACGTTATATCCGTACATCTGCCAGATGCCAGCCTGCGGTTTTCTGTTTGTAAAAAGTGGACGCGGCTGAACAGTTTTTAGTTATGTTATGAGGATACCAGTTCCAACAGCTAGCTGCACTCACCCAGACAGGATCTTACCCGCTTAATCAATTCTGGATGATCAAATTCACGGCCGCCAATAGCACGATAGCGAATCAGTCCATTGCGGTCTACCACATAGGTTGTGGGCAAGCCCCTGACGCCCCACTTCTCCATGGCCTCTGCTTCTGAGTCAAATAGTACCGGGTAGGTGGGCTGGGGGTCCATGGCGGCAAGAAAGGGGAAAACAGCCTCAACATCTTCCCCCACATTTACTGCCAGTATCACTACGCCCTCTTTGGCTGTGGCCTGATGCAGCCGTTCCAGAGTACCCATTTCTCTCCGGCATGGTGGACACCAGGTGGCCCAGAAACTAACCACTACCACCTTCCCCTTCAATGTGGTGATATCCACCAGTTCGTCATCCATATCCTTTAGCCTGAGTTCAGGCATGGCCACGGGAGTTTTCAGGGGGGTCAGGCTGTGTGACATTCGTGGCAGCTCGGAAGCGGACGCCATGAGGGAAGTCAGCAACAGCAGTGGAGCAAGCAATCTCCTTAAACACCTACTAGGGACATTGCACATTCTTCAGTACTCCTTCATACGGTTTTCCATCCACATCCCAACGAGCCACCAGATCAAAACTGCTACCTGCTGGCAGGCCTGCAGCCAACAGGCCCTGGTTCCAGTCACCATTAGGCTCATACTCATGCTCCGGTGGAAACTGGGCCCAGCGAAAGGCAATCAACGCCGATTTTTTTGCCCCAGCCTGTTTTAACCGTTGCAGCCAGTCTTTTGTATCCATGGGCGGCTTGGAGCCGGAATCTGAAACCAATGACCAGTTGTTCTGTACGAAGTGGACCACGCCAGGAGCCTGATCATTGCTCAATATCATCATATAGACGCAGGATGTGGCATAAGAATCGATCTGCTTCACACTGAAGCCACGACTGACAAAAAAGCCGCGTACCTGATCCGGTAACAACTGCTTCATGGAAAAGCTGACACCATGGGCACTGTTCTTCCAGGTGTGAACCCCGGTAACAGGATTGGTGGTTATGGTCTGCTCTGCCCAGGCCAAAGGAGAGGTAGCCAACAAACCCATCAGGGCTATCTGGATCAACTTCGTCATACTCATGTGTTTACTATACAGATAAATCTAATAAAAGGCAGTTTTTATTGCATGTAATCAACTAGTTAACCTCACCAAAACCTCCACCACCTGGTGTCTCTATAACCATAATATCTCCTGCCTGCACCTCAACCTGTCCCTGGGCAGAAAAATCTGTCCTGCGCCCATCTGTGTGCAGCAGAAAGTTACGACCAGTCTTACCCGGCTGACCCTGTGCCATACCATATGGTGGTACCCGTCTGTGACCGGCGAGGATATTGGCGCTCATTGGTTCCAGAAATCTAAGTACGCGTCTGGTCCCATCACCACCCGGCTGTCGCCCTGCCCCACCGGAGCCACGCCGGATGGAGAACTCATCCAGCCTTACTGGAAAACGCCACTCCAGAACTTCCGGATCGGTAAGCCGCGAATTGGTCATATGGGTATGCACTGCATCTGTTCCTGGATGATCCTGCGTGGCACCGGAACCACCACAGATGGTTTCGTAATACTGGTACTTATCATTACCCCAGGTGAAGTTATTCATGGTGCCCTGGGACGCAGCAGCAACCCCGAGGGCACCAAACAGCGCATCTACAACCACCTGTGAAGTCTCCACATTACCGGCCACCACTGCTGCCGGGTAGGAAGGATTGATCATACTGTCATCGGGCAGAATGATATTTAGCGGTTTCAGACAGCCCTCATTCAAGGGAATCTCATCATCCACCAGACAGCGGAATACATAGAGCACTGCTGCACGACATATGGCCCTGGGGGCATTGTAGTTTCCCGGGTGTTGAGAACTGGTACCGGTGAAATCTATGCAGGCGCTACGACAGCTCTGATCCAGGGTGATCTTTACACAGATCCGATTGCCATCATCCATCTCATAGCAAAACTCACCATCGTGCAACACATCCAGTACCCGGCGCACCGACTCCTCGGCATTGGCCTGTACATGGCCCATGTAGGCATGTACCACTTCCAACCCAAAGTGCTCCACGGTACGCAACAGCTCCCGCATCCCCTTCTCACATGCTGCAAGCTGTGCCTTGAAATCGGCAATGTTGTAGTCGATATTACGGGCCGGATATGGTCCGGAACCAAGCAGGTCGCGTATTTCCGCTTCCAGAAGCCTACCGGCATCCACCAGCTTGATATTGTCGATCAGTATCCCCTCTTGCTCTACATGGGTTGAGTCTGATGGCATGGAGCCAGGGGTGATACCGCCGATATCTGCATGATGACCGCGGGCAGCCACATAGAATATGGGAGTTGTTTCTGAACCGTGGAATACCGGTTTCACCACGGTGATATCCGGCAGATGGGTGCCACCATCATAGGGGTTATTCAGAATATAGGCATCGCCCCGCTGCATGTTCTCAGCACGCTTTCCAATCACCGCCTTTATGCTTTCACTCATGGAGCCAAGATGCACCGGCATATGCGGGGCATTGGCTATCAGATCTCCACCTTGATCAAACAGGGCGCAGGAGAAATCCAGGCGCTCTTTGATATTCACCGACACCGCGGTATTTTCCAGCACCATACCCATCTGGTCGGCTATGGACATAAACAGGTTATTGAAGATCTCCAGCATAACAGGGTCCACGCTGGTACCTATGGCCACCTGCTCTGGCAGTGCGAGATAGCGCTCCAGCACTATATCGCCTTGCTGGGTCAACTCGGCCCTCCAGCCCGGTTCCACCACTATGGTTCCGGTATTCTCTATGATCACTGCTGGACCATTGAGCCGATCACATGCCGCCAGTTCATGCCTCAGGTAGAATGGGGTCTCATGTACTGCATCACCCATAACTACCGGGTGCACAGCATGCACTGCCGAGGATGCATCAGCAACATGTTGCGGTATTGCGATCTCAACTGCTTCGGCCCGCCCTATGACTTCCACCTGCACAGCCTCTACCACGACGGCCTTCTCCCGGGCAATAAAGCCAAAGCGCTGGCTATGGAGCTGTTCGAACTCCATGGCCATACTCTCCAGGCTATTCAGCTCTACCAGGAGTGAACTGTCAGATCCCTCATAGCGCAGGTGCACCTTGCGCTCGGCATAGATATGCTCCAGTTGCACACCCTGATCCCTCAGCTCATCCCTGCCCTGGGTTTCCAGGCGATCACATTCCAGATTCAGAGAGGCAATAAGTTCCGGCTTGAGGGTATGCTCTATGCCCTTGCTGTGAATTACTCTCTGGTCAGCCAGGCCCATGCCATAGGCCGATAGCACTCCGGCAAAGGGATGTAGATAGATACGTTTAATACCCAGGGCATCGGCCACCAGACAGGCGTGTTGACCACCGGCGCCACCAAAACAACACAGGGTGTATTCAGTGACATCATAACCACACTGTATTGAAATGCGCTTGATGGCGTTAGCCATGTTTTCCACCGCAATGGCGAGAAAACCCGCAGCCACCTGTTGTGGCGAACGCTCCCTGCCAGTATCTGACTTGATCTGCCTGGCAAGTTTGGAAAACTTCTCCTCCACCAGATTCACATCCAGCGCCTGGTCCGCCTCTGGACCAAAAATAGCGGGGAAATATCCCGGCTGTAGCTTGCCCAGCATCAGGTTACAGTCGGTGATAGTGAGCGGACCGCCATTGCGATAACAGGCAGGGCCAGGATTGGCGCCGGCCGAGTCAGGACCCACCCGAAAGCGGGCACCATCGAATTTGAGTATGGAGCCACCGCCCGCTGCCACGGTATGGATCTGCATCATGGGAGCACGCATGCGCACCCCGGCCACCTCGGTCTCGAAGGTACGCTCATACTCACCTGCATAGTGGCTTACATCAGTGGAGGTACCACCCATATCAAAACCGATCAGCTTCTCAAAACCTGCACCAGCCGCAGTCTGAACCATGCCCACCACGCCACCTGCTGGTCCGGACAGGATTGCGTCCTTACCCTGAAAAAAACCGGCATCGGAAAGACCGCCGTTAGACTGCATAAACATCAAGCGTCCACCACTCTCTTCCAGCCCATCCAACTCAGAACTGACACTATCTACATAGCGTCTCAATATAGGTGATAGGTACGCATCCACCACTGTGGTATCGCCTCTGGATACCAGCTTGATCAATGGACTTACAGCTGAGCTTATGGAGACCTGAGTGAAACCGATACGCCGGGCAAGGTCTGCTACGGAGCGTTCATGTTGTGGATAGCGATAGCCATGCAGGAACACAATGGCCACAGAACGCAGGCCACGATCATATGCTTGCCGTAATCCAATTTCTGCCTGAGTGCGATTCAGTGGAGTTATCAGCTCACCCTGCGCTCCCATGCGCTCGTCTATCTCCAACACCTCGCTATACATCATCTCCGGCAGTTGAATATGCAGGTCAAACAGCTTGGGTCTGGTCTGATAGCCGATACGCAGGGCATCGGCAAAGCCTCTGGTTGTCACCAACAGGGTGGGTTCACCTTGTCGCTCCAACAGGGCATTGGTGGCAACAGTGGTACCCATCTTTACGGATGCAATCTGGGTAGTTGGTATCTTTTCCTCTCTATTCAGGCCCAGGATGCGCCTGATACCTTCTATTGCTGCATCAGAGTAACTGTCCGGGTCCTCTGACAGCAGTTTCTCCGTCTGCACAGCTCCATCTGGACCTTTTGCCACTATGTCGGTAAAGGTGCCACCACGATCCACCCAGAACTGCCATCTGGATATTTTTGCAGATTCTACTTCTTGTTTATAAGGCATTGGTTTTCAAGTAATTATAGTAATCTTGATCCTAAGTCATGGCTGATTGACAGATACCCGGGAACACCCTTCCTATTTAAGCAGTTTTTTAGTAAAAACGTGACCTGAAAACTGGAAAATCATAATACAATCACCATACTTGAAAAAAGGTAATAGCCAATTACATCGCTATGAACATTAGTGCCATAAGCTTACAAAGCGGTTCCGTATCCCCAACCTTTGCCACTGCCAAAGATCGAGAATCTAACTCATCTGAAAAACCCCAAAACCAGGCTTCAGAAGAAACAACTGTAAGTGAAGCTGACTTAAAAAAGATTAGAGAGCTAAAGGCACGGGATCGGGAAGTTCGCGCCCATGAAGCGGCACATGTAGCGGCTGGCGGCTCTGTAGTTCGCGGCGGCGCCAGAATGCAGTATGTACGCGGACCAGATGGCGTGTTATATGCAACCGGCGGTGAAGTATCCATTGATACCTCTGAAGCCAGCACACCTGAAGCCACCCTGGCAAAGGCAGAGATTATTCGCCGTGCTGCCCTGGCACCTGCCAGGCCATCTGCTCAGGACAGGGCAATTGCGGCAGATGCAGCTCGCATGGCCATGGAGGCACGCCAGGAGATCCTCGCTCAACAGCAGGCTGGTGAGGAAAACAGTTTCCAGTCATCCAAGGCAATCAGCAGTTATCAGAGCAGCGGTACCCTGGAGACCCCAAGCGAATCCAATATTGATGAACTTATCTAGGCTCTATAAAAGCACACTCTAGATAGCAGTTGCCTGCACATCCCTATCATCCAGTTCAATTACAATCCTATAATCCATACTCTAACTATGGACTGAAGCACTGCATCCCAAGTAGCATGTTTATTATATTAACCACCGGACCAGGGATATGACGGACATCACCCTCAATCTTACAGTTGGATCAACACTGGAGCTTGAATCCACAACCAATGAGATCCTGAATGGGCTGCATTCAGAACTTATTGGCTACACCGGAAATCAGAACCTTATCCTGTCCTATCCTCAAAAAGATGATGCTCCGGTCCAGATTGATACAGGTGACCAATTCTTTGCCAGTGTGGGACAAGGTGATGATCAGGTGTCATTCGAAATCAAGGTGGTTGCCGTTTCGAACACGCCTCAGCCGCATCTGCAGACAACCTACCCGGAGCAGATAAGGCAAGGCGCACTGAGAAAAAGTAATCGTGTCGTGCCTGCCCCAGTCACTATTCATCTCCTATCTGGAGATGAAGTAGCAGATACTGCTATATCAATCATGAATATCAGCGTCTCAGGAGCATGCCTGAAATCCGAGCAACAACTTGGTGGCGTGGATACTATCTTAGAGATTGGAGTTCAGACTGGTGCAGAACAATCACCGGTCAATGTCAGCTGCATGATCAGACATGTGCACGAAACGGTAGAAGATAACATGCCCATTATTCACCACGGCGTGGAGTTTATAGGCATGGATGCCGAAGTTCAGTTGTTCCTGTGGAAATTTGTGCAGGAAAGTATTGCGCTGCGATAACGAAAGCCAGGTGTATTATCACCCGGCCCAGTAGCTGACACTATCTCTAGTTAAACTCAGTATTGGTAAACAAACCGTTACTTGTGTAGTTACCCGCTATAGCACCATCCAGTTGATGGCGCACAATGATCCGCATACTCTTCTTTCCGTACTTGCGTACCATTTTGTACAACTTGCGGGCATTACTGGTGTGTAGTCGTATACAGCCATGAGATGCTGGCCTACCCAACCTACTCACATAGTTGGTGCCATGAATCGCATAACCACCATTGTAAAAAACCGAATATGGCATGGGTGAATTGTCATACTTCCTTGAGTAGTGCATTCGTGAAATCCATTGCGGCGAGTAATCTCCAGTAGGGGTGCTGTAGCCCTTTCTGGCCGTGGATACTTTCCATTTATGTTTACGGTAACCATCCACATAGACTTCCATGCGCTGCTTGGACAGATCTACAGCCACAGTAATCTCTTTCTTCGGTTTCTTCACATCCTTGGCATACGCTTGGGTACCCACAAGCAACAAAACCAGACAACTTATTAATATGTAAAGAGCACGCATTGTAACCACCCTATCCTTTTTTCTTGGTACAGAACGGAGCTTCCTTCTCCATATCCGTTCTTATACATCCCGATCTAAAATTTGATTATTGTCACGTAGTATTAATATTAGGCAATAAAAACAGAAATGTTCAAGAGTCACCTCTAAAAACCATTGAGCTATGAATTCTCTTCCATAACAACAATTTATGGATATCTGGTCACCAACAAAATTCTGTGGATCACAGCCATACCCATTTCTGATTTAGCATTAATACCAACTATTAAAAACTGGTCTATCTTTTCGCCCTAAAAAACAGCCAGATACAAACACATTTTCACACCATGTATATAACTTATCGTTAGTTGGGGCGGAAACTTTAATAAATGTAGTTTTGCCAGAGACCGCGCAGTGTATATGGTTATCTGATATTTTTCATCCATTGCTGAAAAAACGTGGGTATCTGCCTGTGCAGAGGACAGAGGAGCACTAAACAATGGCAATACTGCAATCAGATATGGTGACTGATCTCCATTCTTTCAGCTGAAGCCATCAGTTCATGGAAAGACTCACCAGAGACACAAACCAGTTCTCTATGATCCCCAGCCTCAAAAAACACCTCATCAACAGTGCCCAGGCTGGAACTTGGATCCCAGAGAGTCTTTATATTGTATGCATCACCAATTGGCGGAACTGCACCCAGTTCACAATCAGGAAACAAGCTTTTTAGACTGCTCTCTTCAGCTAATTGCAGCTCCCGTTTCAGAAGCAGATTCAGGCGATCCAGTTCCACATGATAATCAGATGGAATTACCACCATCAAAAATGTTTCCCCATCTTTTAATACAACACCTTTTGCCAACTGGTCACCAGGCACATGTGCACTCTCTGCCGTTTCCATACTTGAACCCGTATGAGGGTGGGTTATCAGTTCATACTCAGTATTATGAGCCTTAAGATAAGCTTCAACTGTGTTTACAATCGTCATCTCCGACCTCCATTGTAAATGATAATCTCAACCATCTAACCGGTGGCTTGGCCAGTCACTCAGCAATCTTTCTAGAAAAAATCACTAGCCACATCACCTGCAAGGGGCCAGGAATTATTATTTATTCCTTACCATTTTCAAGGATAGACCATGCAGGCTTTTATGATCAGGTCCAAACTATTTTTATTAAATACTCGCCATTAAATCACCATTAGAAAACAGTTCACACAAGGTATATATACCTTGCAAAAAACCATACATAACACTTTGTTTTTCATATACATACCATATCTATCAACTATTGCATTTTGCAGTAAAAAAAGCCCTACCATTTTCTCGACAGTGTATATACTCAGGTGTAGAGGAGCTGGCTGCCAGATAGTAAGAAAACACCGACATAACATATGGGAGTAAACATATGGCTACTGAAGCGGACCCCATCGTCACCACCTGGTATCAACATCTGGATAAAGGACAAAAGTTTCAGGTCGTAGCAGTAGATGACAACGAAAACCAAATCGAGATTCAGTATTTTGACGGAGACATAGAAGAGATAGACATCGATGACTGGTATTTGATGGAACTTGAGCAGATTGAATCTCCAGAAGATATCTCGGGAGCACTGGATGTATCTGAGATTGATGACCTTGGCGCCTCTATTACGGATACCAGTCCCAGTGACTGGGATGCAGCTGCCCAAGAACCAAAATTGTATGAAAGTGAAGATATGCTGGTTGAGAGCATCGGCTCCGATGGTTTGAATGATGTAGCTACATACGAAGAACCATACGACGAACTGTAAGAACTTGAGCTGTATTGCAATGAATCATGGCTAGAGTGTGACCCAAGTTACCACTATACAGCTCGTTGGCTAGACACAACGCTTCCATACCCTCCAACTCCTGTGCTGCCCGCGCTTGCGGGCACTTTTTTACCCCTAGCAAATCAATAGTAAGTATAGAGAAAGCCAAACTGCAAAATTAGTTCTGGAGTAGTAATATCTCCCCCCAATATCTGGCTATTCAAATTACCAGTTCAGGTGAAAAAAGATGTATCATCTCGCATTTGATAAGCCAAACAGCCGCTGATTCCGGATTATTCACCTAATCCTGCCTATAGCTCTTAAAGCTGAGCTAAAACATTAGCTTAGGCCAGCAGTTATTAATTAATTTATGGCAACTCTGAAAAAATCTATCTTGATTGAATCCAGTATATCTGGATCAATAACGGTGTTTTGTATAACGATTATTGGTTAGTAAGATAGGTCGCTAAAAATCGCATATTGAATGTGATAAACTGCCCTATCATGTTGTTCCTATGGAACTTTTTTGTTCATAAAGTGCTACGCATAAGGCTGGATAAAATGACAATAGAATCCCTGAAACGCATCTACTACTTTGGCAAAACAAGGTCAGAGGGCTCCAAGGATATGAAACAATTGCTGGGAGGCAAGGGAGCTAATCTTGGGGAGATGACATCCATAGGACTTCCTGTACCTCCAGGTTTCACCATTACCACAGAATCATGTGCCGAATATAACCAGCTTGGCGGAAAACTACCTGAACGCCTGATGCAGGAAGTCCAGACCAACATTGAGATGCTGGAGAAGGAGACTGGGAAAAATTTCGGCTCTGAAAACAACCCTCTTATCGTATCGGTTCGCAGTGGTGCGGCTGTCAGCATGCCAGGAATGATGGACACAGTTCTGAACCTGGGACTGACCGATAATGCACTTGATGGACTGGCTGAGGCCTTTGGCAATCGCCGCTTTGCCCTGGATGCCTACAGGCGCCTGATCAATATGTTCGGTGATGTGGTCATGGGAGTTCACCATGAAGAGTTTGAAAAAGAGTTCGATCGCATCAAGGAAGAGTGTGGGGCCAAGCTGGATACCGACCTGGACGAAGCTGGTCTGGAAAAGCTGATCGACGCCTATAAAGCAGTATACAAAAATGGAACAGGAGAGGATTTCCCACAGGATCCATACCAGCAGTTGGAAAAATCCATCAAGGCCGTATTTGAAAGCTGGAATATTCCTCGTGCCGTCCGCTACCGCGAGATCAACGAGATTACCGGACTGAGAGGTACTGCCGTCAACGTGCAGACCATGGTCTTTGGTAATATGGGTGAGGATTCCGGCACCGGTGTAGCCTTTACCCGCGACCCCTCTACAGGCGAAAACACATTTTACGGCGAGTTCCTGGTCAACGCCCAGGGCGAAGATGTTGTAGCCGGCATACGCACGCCAAAGAATGTTGACGAAATGAGTAGTTGGCGGAGTGATATCTATGAGCAGCTCCTGGAAATCAAACGCATTCTCGAGGATCACTACCGTGAGATGCAGGACATAGAGTTCACCATTGAACGCGGCACCCTGTACCTGCTGCAGACCAGGACCGGTAAGCGCACCGGCCCAGCCGCAGTCAAGATTGCCGTTGATATGTTTGTGGAGGGACGTGTCAGCAGAACCGATGCCCTACTCCGCATCCCGGCCAATGACCTGACCCAGCTGCTACTGCCAAGATTCGATGCATCAGCGGAACGCGATGTCCTTACTACCGGCCTTCCGGCTTCTCCAGGCGCCGCCTCCGGCAAGCTGGCCTTTACTGCAGATGAGGCCGTGGAGCGTTCCATGCACGGCGAGTCCGTACTTCTGGTGCGCAAAGAGACCAGCCCGGAAGATGTAAGCGGTATGCACGCTGCTGCAGGTATTCTTACCTCTACCGGCGGCATGACCAGCCATGCTGCTGTTGTTGCCCGCGGCTGGGGTAAGTGTTGCGTTGCTGGAGCAGGTGAAATCGAAATCAATGAAAACGACAATACCATTACCGTAAATGGGCGTACCTTTAGGGGCGATGACATCATCAGTATTGATGGCACATCTGGAGAGGTAATTGCCGGCGCTGTTCCTACCCAGGACCCAGAAATGTCAGAAGAGTTTACTGCCGTTATGGAATGGGCAGATGAACTCCGTCAACTCAGGGTCAGAACCAATGCTGACACCGGGAAAGATGCCAAACGGGCCAGAGAATTCGGCGCCCAAGGCATAGGACTCTGCCGCACCGAACACATGTTCTTTGAAGAAGATCGCATCACTGTTATGCGTGAAATGATTCTGGCAGAGACCGAGGCCGACCGACGCAAGGCACTGGACAAACTACTGCCCCATCAGCGCTCAGACTTTATGGATATATTCGAGGCGATGGATGGACTGCCAGTGACCATACGCCTGCTGGACCCTCCCCTGCATGAGTTCCTGACCCACGAAGAATCTGTACAGAAGGAACTGGCCGATCACATGGGGATTTCGATTGATAAGGTAAAGACCCGCCTGGAACAACTGCACGAATCAAACCCCATGCTGGGACATCGTGGTTGCCGTCTGTCCGTAACCTATCCGGAAATCCTGGAGATGCAGGTCACAGCAATAACTGAAGCTGCCGTTGCATGCCGTAAAGATGGAATCGATTCCATGCCTGAGATAATGATTCCTCTGGTCGGAACAGCCAAGGAGCTTTCCATGCTCCGTGAAAAAGCAGAGCAAGTGATCAGATCAGTTAAGGGAGAAGAAGGATCACTACAAATTCCAATTGGAACCATGATCGAAATACCACGTGCCGCTCTGACCGCAGATGAGATAGCAGAACATGCAGACTTCTTCAGCTTCGGTACTAACGATCTGACGCAAATGACCTTTGGCTATAGCCGAGATGACGTCAACACCTTCCTACCTGAATACATAAGGCAGGAAATATTGCCATGCGATCCATTCCAGTCCCTGGACACCTCGGGTGTGGGGCAACTGGTAGAGATGGGCACCCAAAAAGGCAGAGGCGTCCGCAACGATCTCAAGGTTGGTATCTGTGGTGAGCATGGAGGTGATCCTGCATCCATCGATTTTTGCAATAATACCGGGCTGGATTATGTTTCCTGCTCACCATTCCGGGTCCCAATTGCCCGTCTGGCTGCGGCCCAGGCCGCCATCAGAAAGATGGATACGCAATATATATAGCCTCTGTTTCAGTAGGCTAGAGCATAGCCATACTGCCTAATAACGTAAACTATAGTGCCGGTAATATGCAGCATATTACCGGCATTTTGCCGTTAATTGCATGCAATTAACTACAGTTAGCGCCTTTTAGTACCAAGTTAAACCCTTCTCTATTTCACATAGTCAGTCAATAATTCAGTCACAGCATAAAGTGCTGAACGCTGGAAACTATTGGCTGCCCGCCGACAAATTCTCACCTATCCGCATCTTGAAAAACAAAATGTGCAGTCCTATGTAGTCAATACATCACGATTTAACCGGTAATTTTTGATTACCTGAGGAGCAACGAAATGGTTACACGTTTTTCAGACCCGTTTGAGGCCCTGCTGAATATTCAGCACGCACTGGATCGCTCCAGATTCAGCGACTGGCCAGGACGCAGCACATCCAGCCATGGTTCATATCCACTGGTTAACGTATTTCAACTGGGTGAAGACCTGGTGGTTACTGCAGAGATCCCTGGAGTAAGAAAAGAAGACCTGGATATCTCTATCCAAAGAAATCAGCTTCGAATCTCCGGGAAAAAGAGTATCGATTACGGAGAGAATATCAGCATCCATAGACAGGAACGCTCTGCCGGTACCTTTGACCGTACGTTCAATCTGCCTCTGGAGATAGAGTCAGACGGCGTCAAAGCTGAACTGCAGGACGGGGTACTGTCGCTGTTTCTGCCACGGGCAGAAAAAGACAAGGCAAGATCCATCCGCATCAACTGAGGCACTGCTCTGTGACCATTGACCATAGCTAAGAGGACAATTCAGATGACAGATTCCAACGTATTAGACACCCTGGAGAAAAGGGAACTGGAGACGGAACAGGAAAAGACTGTCCCGGGCAAGCATTATGTACCCTATACCGATATCTTCGAAAACGAGGAAGCATTGGTGGTGGTCATGGAGATACCAGGAGTGGACCGGTCTGACACCAACATCAATGTGGAAAATAATATCCTTTCAGTTGAAGGGAAAATAAGCCATGCCACATATGATGCCCTGTCACCTGTGTACACGGAGTATAATATCGGTCACTATAGCCGCAGCTTTACTCTCTCCAATGAGATTGACCAGGAGGGTATTACAGCCAGGATTGAAGATGGAGTGCTGACCCTCGAACTTCCAAAAACCAAGGATGCGCCTCCCAGGCGGATCGAAATAGCCTGATATCAGGAACGGTGTAACCCAGATACCCACGCCCTGCGTGGGTATCATGTGGAAATATATAATGAATATAGTAGTACTAGATAGTGACAGCTTGGCAGGCGATGCTGACTTTCCGGAAGTGGACCTGCAAAAATATGGTTGGTTACAGTATGTGGAAACCAATCAGGATCTGGTTGGAGAGCGCTGCTGGCGGTCAGACATTATTGTATCTGTTTCTACCCAGGTTGATCAGGCGGTAATAGACAAGGCATTTAAGCTGAAACTCATCATTGCCGCTGGTAGCTCCTACGAGCATATCGATCTGGATGCAGCCAGGGAACGCGGAATAAAGGTATGTAATGTCCCGGATTCCAATCCGGATAACACGGATGATACTGGAAAGATATGTGAGCAGGTGATAGAGACCATAAACGCCTTTTTGCAAGGGCAGGATAAAAACGTTATCACCGGCAGATAAGAAATATACCCGGAAAGGCAATCATCTGGATAAGGAAACAGATCTAGCTATTGCACGCAGCACAGCGCAGACACATCAGCAAACTAATCCGATATACCTAGAGGTTTCCAGCTAGTACCTGCCGTTTTAGGCAGGGTGACTGAATCTAAAGCGTATAAGCCAGCCCGCAATCCTTGTGCAGGTTAGGCCATCAATAAAAAAGCTGAGAGAGCTCGTTTATTATTGAGCTTCAGTTGAAACTCTTACAGCTTGTGGACCTTTTGGACCGCTTTCAACATCAAAGCTGACGGTCTGGCCTTCCTGCAAAGTCTTGAACCCACTTCCTTCAATGGCTGAGAAGTGTACAAACACATCAGAACTGCCATCCTGTGGAGAAATAAAACCGTAGCCTTTAGACTCGTTGAACCATTTGACGGTACCAGTAACCATTTAATCTACCCCTAACAATACAAATAATGTCGTGTTTAATCGCATCCCAGAAGATAAAGCTGTGAAGGAAGTATTCCCAAAAAACGCCACTTCTGTGCGACCGAATTCATTCTAAAACATAAATCAACATGAATATAACCCCTATTAACTATATTGTTGTTTAATATAATTGGAAGTGCCAAACCTGTCACATCACCATCAACGGGCAAAAATAAATTAATTATTTATTAATATCAATAAGTTACATACATGAAAACTGATTGGACCATATATATTCTGCGATGCTCAGATAACAGTCTCTATACAGGTATAACAAAAAACATCGCAAAAAGAGTGGAAGAACACAATTCTGATGGCAGGTTGGCCGCGAAATATACCCGCTCCAGAAGACCGGTTTTACTGGTATATGAGGAACATGCAGCCAGTCGTTCAGATGCCACCAGGCGGGAACTTGAGATCAAACGGATGGGTAAAAAGGCCAAGGAGATGCTGGTACAGAGCTACAAGGCAAAATAATATATTCAGTTATCTTTGGTATCCATCGATGATTCATTATCCACGGACAAGCACGATATGAGACGGAATTACGTATATTTCAAGGTCACGGGGAAGGTGCAGGGAGTAATGTTCCGCCAGACTTTTATCCGTGGCTCCCACACCAGAGGCTTGAAGGCTGGCGCCTCCAATCTTGCTGATGGAAGTGTCTCATGCTTTTTGTCCGGTCCAGCAGACATGATCGATGACATTATCGTCAAGCTGCTTTCAGGGGAACCGATCAACTCATGGGGGGCCCTGGTGGACAAGATGATTCCCCTGTCAGACCCTGAGGGCATACCGTTTGAGCGGCACCAGGTAACTACCGGCAACGTGGATTCGTTTAACTGGAACTCTGATATCGATATGTATCTATGAAATCAGCAGAACAGGCTATCTGCTGATTCCTCCAAAACTATTCTGAGCAAAGCAGAATTTAGTCAAATAGATGCTGCATTACCCTCTAGCCACCCAGAAGAGATACACTCGACTCTGTCCATGGACCAGAACCTGGACCGGGACGCTCCAGTTCATTCCATAGGTCGGCTATCTGTTCAACGGCAACTCCATTTTGCCGTAGAAACCGCACCTCTTTGCGCATGGCTGCTATATAGGCCTGTTTTCCAACAGTTTTAATCAGTTCTCGCACGGGCATATCTATTCCGTGCTTTTCCAGCAAGATATCCGACACATCTTCAAGACCGTTAGTTTGCAGTAATTCAGCACATAGTTGATCTAGGTTTTTCACTATCTCTACGCCATGCCCTTTTCGTGCCTCCTTGACCTGCAAACGTATCTCACCCCTACGTTGGCGCCATTTCTGTACCGCTTCATGACTGCCATCAGTGGCCAATTCCGGATATGTCTTATTCAGGCGCTCAAGCTGGTCTGCACACGCATCCATAGTCTCTATAACGCTTTGACTGGGTTTATTGTTCAAAACTGCCATCCCTCTTGTATTGGATCCACTCCTACCCTGTCGGCAAGCTGGTCTAGAACTTTAATCCTAAACCACAGGCACCAGAAAGCCCCAGATAACCTCATCCAGATCTTCAATTCACTTATAATCTTCAGGGCAATATCTGCAAAAGGGCTGCAAGTGGCAATGGTAGAACGTTCTCGTTTACCAACGTATTAGGGAATATTTCTCTGCTTACGCGAAAATGCTACGGCAACACCACACTCCATTATGGCGATGGAACACCCCTACCCGCTCTACTCTGGCCGCATATGTGGGAACAGCAGCACATCTCGGATTGATGGAGAATCGGTAAACAGCATCACCAGACGGTCGATACCAATACCTTCTCCTGCTGTTGGAGGCAGGCCATGCTCCAGGGCCCGTACGTAATCGGCATCAAAGTGCATGGCCTCAAGATCTCCTGCATCCTTGTCCTGGACCTGTTGCCGAAACCGTTCGGCCTGGTCTTCCGCATCATTCAACTCGGAAAAACCATTGGCAATTTCACGCCCTCCCACGAAGAACTCAAAACGGTCGGTAACAAATGGGTCGGCATCATTGCGTCGGGCCAGAGGTGAAACCTCTGTTGGATAGGCGGTGATAAAGGTGGGATTCATCAGGCGGTGCTCAACAGTTTTCTCAAAGATCTCGATCTGCACCTTACCCAGACCATAGCTATCCTTGAGTGGAATCTCCAGACGTTGTGCGATAGCAGTTGCCTTATCCATGTCATCCAGGTCATCAGCACTGATATCCGGATTAAAATGCAGGATGGACTCCTTGACAGTCATACGATCAAACGGCTTACCGAAATCATACTCATCACCCTGATAGTTGAGTGTTGTGCTGCCCAGTATCTCCTGGGCCAGGGAACGCAGCATGTCCTCAGTCAGGTCCATCAGATCATTGAAATCTGCATAGGCCTCATAGAATTCAAGCATGGTGAACTCTGGGTTATGCCGGGTGGAGAGCCCTTCGTTACGGAAATTTCTATTGATCTCATACACACGCTCAAACCCACCAACCACCAGGCGCTTGAGATACAACTCAGGGGCAATACGCAGGAACAGATCCATATCCAGTGCGTTGTGCTTGGTGATAAAAGGACGTGCTGCAGCACCACCAGGTATCACCTGCATCATGGGTGTTTCCACCTCAAGAAAATTCTTCTCATTGAGATAGTTACGCATAAACTGAACCATGTCAGTACGCACCCGGAAGGTATCTCTGACTGCTTCATTCATAATCAGGTCGAGATAACGCTGGCGATAACGCTGTTCCTGGTCAGTGAGGCCATGAAATTTTTCTGGCAGTGGGCGCAATGATTTGGTCAGGAGACGTATCTCATCCACCCGTACCGAAAGTTCGCCAGTATTGGTCTTGAACAACTGCCCCTCGGCACCAATGATATCCCCCAGATCCCACTGTTTCTTGAACTGTTGGTTATAGAAACCTTCTGGCAGTAGGTCACGTTGAACATGGAGTTGAATACGCCCGGACATATCCTGTACATGGGCAAAGCTGGCCTTACCCATGATGCGTCGGCTCATCATGCGCCCGGCAATACTGACCCGGATATTTAGCTCTTCCAGCTCCTCCTTGCTTTTTTCACCATACTCGGCATGGAGTTCTCCAGCCATCACATTGCGGCGAAAATCATTGGGGAAGGCATTGCCCTGCTCACGCAATAGAGCGAGCTTTTCCCGGCGTTGGGCAATCAGTTTGTTTTCATCAAGTTGTTCAGACATTGTGTATTATCTTTAATAAATAGGTTGTATAGATTTTATATAGTAATAGCTTCAGGGTGCACCCATCCCTATAGCCCGCTTTTAAGGCTGGCCTCAATAAACATATCCAGCCCTCCATCCAGCACCGCCTGGGTATTTCCGGTTTCAACTCCGGTGCGCAGGTCTTTTATCCGCGACTGATCGAGAACATAGGAGCGGATCTGACTGCCCCAGCCAATATCGGATTTTGAGTCTTCAATGGCACTAAGGTCTGCATTGCGCTTTTGGATCTCCAATTCATACAGCTTGGCCTTAAGCTGTTTCATGGCCTGATCTTTATTCTTGTGCTGAGAACGGTCGTTTTGGCACTGAACCACAGTGTTGGTGGGAAGGTGGGTAATCCGGACTGCAGATTCGGTCTTGTTGACGTGCTGACCACCTGCACCGCTGGCGCGATAGACATCGATCCTCAGATCCGCTGGATTGATTTCTACCTCAATGGAGTCATCGATCTCTGGTGAGACAAACACGGCAGCAAACGATGTATGGCGTCGGTTACCGGAATCAAACGGTGATTTTCGCACCAACCGGTGCACACCGATCTCGGTACGCAGCCAGCCGAAAACGTAATCGCCCTCGAATTTTATGGTGGCAGATTTTATTCCTGCCACATCGCCAGGAGACACCTCCATCAGCTCGGTCTTAAAACCCCTGGCCTCACCCCAGCGCAGGTACATACGTAGCAGCATCTCAGCCCAATCCTGGGCCTCGGTACCACCGGAACCTGATTGAATATCCAGAAATGCATTGTTTGCATCCATGGGACCTGAGAACATACGCCGGAATTCCAGCTCAGACACTTGCTTCTCAAAGCCTTCCAGATCGGAAACCACACTGGCGACTGTGTCCTCATCACCCTCTTCCACCGCCATCTCCAGCAGATCAGAGGCATCCCCCAGCCCTTCACCGAGCTGTTCCAGGGTTAGTACTATGGCTTCTAGGGTAGAACGCTCTTTACCCAGTGACTGAGCCCTTTCCGGGTCATTCCACACATCTGGGACTTCAAGCTCACGCAGTACTTCAGTCAGTTGCTCTTTTTTACCGGCATAGTCAAAGATACCCCCTAAGGGAGTCACTGCGCCCTTGCAACTCATTGATTTTATTTGTTATCGGATTAATATCCTGCATGTGCCGCCTCGTATAAAAATCTTTATTGTTACAGGAGATTCCTGACGTATCGCGCCTGCTATAGTCTCAGGAGTCTCTATTAATAAAGACGAAGCGCGAATATTACACTAGATAAGAGGAGTGGGAAAACTGTCTCACTAGCGAAACAGTTATTCTGCTCAAGAAATCTGCCACCTGGCGAAAGGGTATAGTATCCTTTGGCCTACATAATTATACGAAAACAGCCGTAAGGAGAATAAGTGTGGAGATCGCCTGCCTTGACCTGGAAGGGGTTCTGATCCCAGAGATCTGGATCAATTTTGCTGAACGTACCGGTATTGATGAGTTGCGGGCCACCACGCGTGACATCCCGGATTACGATGTACTAATGCGGCAGCGCCTGCGTATCCTGGAAGAGCACAAGCTTGGGTTACCTGATATCCAGGAGGTCATCGACGGCATGGGACCACTGGATGGAGCCCGGGATTTTATTGATTGGCTGCGCGAGAGGTTTCAGGTGGTAATCCTGTCCGATACATTCTATGAGTTTGCCGCCCCCATGATGCGACAACTTGGCTACCCTACTCTGCTCTGCCACAAACTGAGCGTGGATGAGAACGGATTCGTCACCGATTACCACCTACGCCAGAAGGACCCAAAACGCCAGTCGGTCAAGGCCTTCAAATCCCTCAACTACCGTATTATTGCAGCTGGTGACTCTTATAATGACACCACCATGCTGGAAGAAGCTGATCGAGGTATCCTGTTCCGCCCACCTCAGAACGTCATTGATGAATTCCCCCAGTACCCGGTTGTAACCAGTTACGATGATTTTCGTGCCGCCTTTCTTGAGGCCAGCAACCGGCCACTCAAGTAATCTGAAGCCCATCCACACCGCCCCTTAACCGGGGCGGCGTGCATACGTCACATAACACATTAAATACATTAAAGGTTTTATAGAACCTACCGATAGCTGAATGGCTAAACCCAAGATACTTCATCAATTGGGAGGGTCGTATGGGCACTCAGCTCGGCGAACTGATGGTGTTATTGGCTGGGTTAACCAGCAGCTGTTTTAACATAGCAATCATGCTTACGGTTTTTTTAATAACCGGTCGTATCTACATGAATTCATATGGATATGTCACTACGCATCGGTTGCAAGCCATCTTCACCAAGCAAGGTCCATATATACAATTTAACCTTTGCCATAGGCATCTCAGGCCATCACTTATACCTCTGCATAATGAAAATATGCTGGTGGATTGGAAAAGCAGACTATACTTGTTAATCACGTCTCGTTATTAACAATAAACTTAGTGATTTGCATGTCTGTCTTATGGTAAGTTCTCATTATTATCGGCTAAGTTAAAGCTGTAGTTAACCGAGGTAATCATGTCGACTGTATTAATTCTGGACGATCAATCAGTCAGCCGTATGATCCTGGAAGAGCTGATTCAGTCCATTGATGCGGAAATTCGCATAGAGTCATTTGCGGATCCTGTATTGGCCCTGGATTGGGCAAAACACAATCCACATGATCTGGTTATTACTGATTATAAAATGCCAAATATGGATGGCGTTGAGTTTACCCACTGGCTGCGCCAGATACCATCGTGTTCAGATGTTCCCATAGTGGTAATTACCTGCATGAACGAAAAGGCCGTACGCTATCGAGCTCTGGAAGCGGGTGCCACAGATTTTCTCTCCAAACCATTCGACCATTATGAGTGCAAGGCACGCTGCCACAATCTTCTGAAATTGCGCCGCCAGCAGGCAATAATCAAGGATCGCGCCCACTGGCTGGAACGGGAAATCAGTCAAAAAACTGCCGATATTGAGCAAAGAGAGAAAGAGACTCTGCTACGTCTGGCCAGGGCTGGTGAATATCGGGATGAAGAGACAGGTATTCACGTCACCAGAATGTCCCAGTACGCCACCATAATTGCCGAAGAGATCGGACTATCAAAAGCCAAGTGTGAAACCATACGACACGCAGCTCCAATGCACGATATTGGAAAAATCGGTATTCCTGACCGGATTCTGCTAAAACCAGGGAAACTCACTGCGGAAGAGATACAGACGATACAGACCCATACCACCATTGGATATGAAATCTTAAGAGACAGTCCTTCAGATTATCTGCAAACCGGTGCCATCATTGCGCTGGCCCACCATGAACATTATGATGGGACTGGCTACCCGTATAGGATTAGCGGAACCAACATTCCCATCGAGGCCAGAGTAGTAACAGTAGCTGATGTATTTGATGCCCTGCTTTCTGAGCGTCCTTACAAACAAGCATGGAGCATAGATCAGGCACTGGATTATATTACCCAACAAAGGGGTAATCACATGGACCCTGATTGCGTGGATGCATTCTTTACCAGACTCTCTGAGATTATTGCCATCCACAATCAATGGCCAGACCAGCCGAAGCTGATCAATTGTTAGAAGTTTACTAACCAGGTATGGAGAACTTCAAACTTGCCATCTTTTTCAGAACACAATTCAGCCCACAAGTACCAAGAGTATCACCCTAGTGTGATCAGACTCTTAGTCGGTCTATGTATAATCGGGCTCTACATATGGCACAACAGTAATACCATACCCACATGGCTTTTTGATCTTCCCATACTCACAGGTCTCGGCTATATAGTCATATCTATCGGCCTTTTTTTTCTTGAAGGTAAAAACTATTTCACCCAGTCAAAACTGAGATCTGCTGCAACCGTTATCGATGTTGCGGCCTTATCTGTCTTTATGGCCTATGGAGGTGAAGTCGCAGCCCCATTGTGTGTTATTTACTATCTCCTTATCCTGATCAACGGTCTACATAGACCCTCACGTGCAGTCTGGGTAACCACCTCACTATCTGCTATAGGCTTTACATCAGTACTGTTTATAAACAGTTACTGGGGTTCCCAACAATATCTGGGGTTTGGATTACTGTCAGGGATGGTCCTAACATCACTTCTAATCAGCAACTATTTAAACAAATACAGAATCAGGGAAGCACCTGGCCTCCCAGTTACATTCATTAAGGTGGAGACCAAGCCATCTCTTCAGAATCCAGCAAAACACGATCAGAATAAACTGCTGTTGATAACACCTGACTCAACAGACCGGCATTTGCTTCTGAACTATATTGACTCTTGGGGAATCAAAATTGATGTATGCAACAGTGCAGTAAGGGCATTTGCTGAACTGTTGAATGCAGCAAGCAGAGGTGCTGGATATAGCATTGTGATCGTAGATTCTATAAACCTCGACATGGAGCCAATTCAATTCTGCAAATCACTGAGATCAGATAACACGTTGAACCATATCAATCTTCTACATCTTTCTCCTGGGTATGGCAGTGACAATGAAACCCAGCTGCTTGATGCCGGGTATTCGAAAGTACTGAAGACACCACTGGATAAGACAATCCTGTTTGATGCACTACATGCGACAAATCCTATCCCACAGGAAAATGACAACATCACCCAGTTAATACATCATTACGAAAGCAAGGACAGTTCACCACAACCATCTGACATACTACTGGCAACCTCAGACTTTACAGAACAAAACAACCTGAAAGAGATCTTGGAGCAAGAGGGACAACGCGTATACACAGTGAGGAATGGATCAGAAGCACTGGATGCCTTGAATACCCATCAGTTCGATATAGTAATAATCGACTTTAAAATGCACGACATAAAAGGCAAGGATGTAATTCGCCTTTACTACTATACCTACCCAAGCCAGGACTGGATTCCATTTGTTGCCTTAGTTGACAAAGCCACTCCGGAAATTCTGTCCCAGTGCCGAGAGACAGAGGTTGACGCCGTATTAACCAGGCCGATAGAGAAGCAGAAACTATTGACCACAATAGCTGATATTACTACTGCAAGAATAAAGCAAACCTCCAATCCTGACAGCCCAGCTATTTCGACCAGCAGCTGTAGCACAAGTACAACAGATGGCAACAGCCAAGTTCTGAACATTCAGACACTGAGGCAATTAGAACATCTCTCACCCAGTGATGAATTTCTTGACCAACTGATATCAAGATTCGATGAAGACATGGTTCAATTACTTGACACCCTGAAACTGGCAATAGAAAACAATCAATATAGTGAATTTATGGACCAGTCCCACGCCTTAAGAGACAGTTCATGTAACATTGGTGCCGACTTGCTGCACCACTTAAGTCTACAAGCGCTGCAAATCAGTCAACATGAGTTCAAGAAACAGGGAAAACTGATTCTGGATGAACTTAATATTGCCCAGGCAAAAACCAAATATGCCTTGCACAATTATGTGATACAGCGCAATAATTCTGCTACTGAAACAGAATAAGATTCGTATATAAGCAGATTCCACAGGATCAGGTTATGACCACTCTCAAAGTGGTACTTGTTAAACCAAGTAAATATGCTGTCGATGGTTATGTCGAGCGGTTTAAATCTGGTTTTATGCCAAATGCAACGCTGTACCATATAGCTAGCCTGACACCAAAATATTTGAACTCTGTTCAGATTATCACACATACAGTGGATGAGTACGTCAGAGATGATCTTGAATACTTAGATCTTCTTACACCAGATAAAAATCCAAACTGTATTACTCTTGTAGCCCTGGTTGGAGTTCAATCCCATCAATTTCATCGCGCACTTGATCTTGCTGCTCTTGCACGGAACAACGGCATAGAACACTGCATTATTGGTGGACCACATCCTATGACCTGTGATACCAGCCAATTCCAGAATAACGGTATCAGCTTTGCCCTTGCTGAAGCTGAGGTGATCTGGAATGAGATATTAGAAGATGCCTTGGCTGGTGAGCTTAAGTCAGTTTATGGACTAGAAAAGCGCTGGGCAACTAAACTTGATAGTCACGTAGTAGAACCACCAAGTAAGGAGGAATTAGAGCACTATGTAGTACCGCTATTAGGGCTATATCCTGTCAGGGGTTGTCCCTATAACTGTGATTACTGTTCTGTAATAAAGATTTCCGGACAACAAGTCCGAAATGCACCTGTTGAGTGCACATTGGAGAGTCTGAGGAGAGCGAAGAAAGCTGGTATAGAGGTTATTTTTTTCGTATCTGATAACTTTAACAAATATCCTGAAGCTAAATTACTCTTGGAGGAAATGATAAATTATAAACTAACAATGCCTTTTACCTGCCAGTGTGATGCACAGATAGCACGCCAACCTGAATTTGTTGAACTACTCGGGCGCGCCGGTTGCCGTGAAATGTTCGTTGGGGTTGAATCTTTCAATAAAGAAACTTTGAGGCAGGTAAGTAAATTCCATAATCAACCAGACAGCTACCAGGAAATTATCCGTCTCTGCCGTGAAGCTGGTATAGACTCACACCTATCAAATATCATCGGCTTCCCTACTGATACTACTGAATCTATTAAAGAACAACTAAGTGCAATTCAATTTCTTAACCCGGATGTATCCTCTTTCTACACACTAACGCCAATCCCTGGAACTGAACAATACAATGAGTATAAATCTAGAGGCCTGTTGGTAGAAAAAAACATTGATCGATATGACACTACCAATCTGACATGGAAGCATCCAACAATCTCTTCTCAAGAGATGGAAAAGCTTCTCTATCGTTGCTATATAGATTTCTATACTGCAAAATTAAAGGCAGGAAACCTATCAGATATTAATAAAAAAACTGCCCTAGCTTTCAGACACTACGCAAAGCAAGGAATACATCCTATGTCAGGTGGAATGGGAAAACTTCATTTGGACCATGTAGATAACTATATTGGACTAAGAAAAAAACACTTCGATATTGAACTAGCTCCACTGCCTTCAAACCTTGAGCTGTCAGAATCAGACAAGCTTATAAACAATAAGCTTGATTGGAAAACACATGCTTAAGCCAATGACCGAACCACCAAGACCGCATTAAGCCCACCAAATGCAAAAGAGTTTGAAAGCGCTACGTTAACTTCCATCTCCCTGGCACTGTTAGGCACATAATCCAGATCACACCCTTCGCCAGCTTTGGTAAAATTGGCAGTTGGTGGAATAACTTTGTCCTGAATTGCACGGATAGTTGCAATCAACTCGATACCACCAGCGGCCCCTAGGGTGTGGCCATGCATGGATTTAGTTGATGAAACTGCAAGTTTAGATGCGTGATGACCAAATACTTTATTAATGGCGGCAGTTTCAGCAATATCATTGGCCTGAGTACCGGTACCGTGGGCATTTATGTAATCTACTTCTGATGCAGAAACCCCCGCATGATCCAAAGCACTACCTATTGCTGCTGCAATACCATCTACAGATGGCGCTGTAATATGCCCAGCGTCAGAAGACATACCAAACCCAGCTAACTCTGCATAAACGTTAGCACCGCGTTTACTGGCGTGATCCATTGACTCCATTACCACCATACCAGCCCCTTCACCCAGCACCAGACCACTCCTATCTTCTGAAAATGGCCGGCATGTATCATTGGAAAGAGCCCTTAAACCTTCAAACGACTTTATAAGCACTAAAGACAGTGGCGCTTCAGACCCACCTGCAATGGCTACGTCAACCAGACCACTCTGAATCATGGTATGTCCCTGGATTATGGCATGTGCCGCTGATGAGCAAGCACTACATACTGCAAATACTGGTCCTTTTATCCCAAACTGCATGCTGACCTGGCTTGCTGCAGCACTGGGCATGCCCTTTGGCGCTGTTAGTGGATGGACCCTAGACTTACCTTCAGCATACAAACAGTGATATGACTCATCATAGGTATGCTCTGCACCAAGACAGGTACCCAATATAACTGCCGCCCGGGTAAGCTGAGCCTCTGTTAGAGACGCATCTGCTATGGCTTCCTTTGCAGCTACATAGGCAAACTGTGAAAATCTGTCAAAGAGAGGGAGTTCTTTGGGAGGAATGTGCTGCTCTGGATAAAAAGCAGTCACCTCAGCAGCTATGGAGACTTTAAGCCTGTCAGTAGCAATATTCTGAAATGGATTAATTCCACAACGCCCATTACGTAATGCGTTCCAAAAATCATCGGTGTTGTGTCCCAATGCTGAAATTGAACCGAGACCGGTGATTACAACTTTTCTTGACATGGTTCTAATTGGCGCTTGTTAACTCTGTTATGCCATCCACAATATCTTGCACCGATTTCAGGTTTTCCAGGAGATCGCCTGGTACTTCAATATCAAACTCCTCCTCAATATCAAATACAATTGTAATTGCATCCAGAGAGGTGACCCCAAGCTCCTCAAGAAGAGAGTTTGCTGTTATTAAATCGTGGTCTATGCGTTTTTGTTTTGCTATTGCTGCGACAACCGAACTTAAGATTTGATCACTCATTTAGTCCTTCCAGTAAATGCTTATTGTTATGTTTTATGTAATCCACGTGCAAGGTACTTGAATTGTAGTATAATTAGCAAGTTATGATAACAATCATATCCAATCTAGCACAAAAATGCGCTAACTATATATCATTCATTTCCTCGCGGCTTAAGGATCGTGAAGATAGTGAGCATGAGCAAGCTATAGTCAGGGTTACTATCATCCTTTCTTTCACTATCTATATATTAGTAGCTTCTCTGACAAACCAGGAAAAGGAGATTGACCAAGTCTTATTGGCATTCACATCCCTTACTGTACTTTTTTCCCTTGGAATCTTGTTAGCAATCATTGTTCGACCTGAAAAATCGGTCTTCAGAAGAATATTTTCTCTAATTGCTGATATTGGGATGTTAAGCTTATGCCTGGCTATATTTGGTGAAAATGGTGCACCATGGTGGCCAGTGTATCTGTGGGTCATCCTTGGGTTCGGCTTCAGATATGGTGAAAATTATCTATATCTGGCATCCGGATTTGGTTTTATTTGCTTTGGTGTAATCCTCCTGACAGTTGAATACTGGCAGGCCCACACAGCCCTGGGTATTGGGCTGCTTATCTCACTTCTTGCCCTTCCAGGATATGTATCTACACTCCTGAAAAAATTAACTGAAACAATGCGCCGTCTCACTGAGGCGCAACAAACTGCCGAGGATGCCAATAAGGCTAAGAGCGAGTTCCTGGCCAGGATGAGCCATGAGATTCGTACTCCTCTCAATGGAATCATAGGTTCCAGTGAACTGTTGCAGTCGTGCAATCTGGGACGGGAGCAGAAGGAATATGCAGATACCATCTATGCATCTGGCCACAACCTACTCCACCTGATTGAGGATATTCTCGATATCTCCAAGATTGAGGCTGGTAAGCTAACTCTGGAAAAGACTGACTTTGACCTGCATAACCTGCTGCACACCACGGTCAAGATGCTAACCAAACAGGCCGAGGTAAAAGGTCTTAATCTATCCTGCCACATTGGAGTTGATACTCCATATAAATTGATTGGCGACCCTTTTCACTTCAGGCAGATACTCAACAACCTGGTGGGAAATGCTATTAAGTTTACCGAAAAGGGATCTGTCGAGATCCACTGCCATGTTAAACGCAGTGATGACACCAAAGTTCTGATTAGATTTGAGGTGGTAGATACTGGTATCGGTATACCTGAAGAGGTTCAGGAACGCATCTTCGATAAATTTTCACAGGCGGATGAGAGTACCACACGCCGTTTTGGTGGGACTGGGCTTGGAACAGCTATTACCAAACAGCTGGTTGAGTTGATGGGTGGACGTATAGGCATACAGAGTACCCCCAACATTGGTAGTACCTTCTGGTTTGATATTGAGTTTGAACTCCAGGATCAGGCCTCAGGTGAGTTGGATATTGCTGCCCTGCAAGACTGTAAAGTACTCAGGCTGATTCAAGACTCAGATATAACTACCAGTATTGCCAGCGCACTGCATGGCTGGGATGTACAATACCAAAATGTGAACAACACCCGTGATACCATCAGACTCTTAATGGACGCGGCAGCACATAACGCACCATATGAAGTACTAATTATTGATGGTATGCCACTGAATGGTGATATCTCTGCATTTGTCCAATCAATTGGTAAAGAGCTATCACTACCTAGTATTACTATTTTGGTGATCCAGAAATCAAACCAGCCTGTTCCAGCAATTGATGCAGGAACCAATCAACTCTACACATTTACTGAACCTCTGGACAAGGCATTGTTGTTCAATGCGCTGCATGCATCACACGCTTCACATTTTGAAGGCGATGACATCATCAGCCTGGCTGACCATTTCATTAGCGAACACCAAGCCCAGCACAAATATAGAATTCTGGTGGCCGAGGACAACTCAGTCAACCGTATGGTGATTGGCAGAATCCTGGAGCGCAAGGGTCATTCTCACCGCTTGGTCGAGAATGGACAAGATCTACTGGATGCCCTTGAAGAAGAAGAGTTTGACCTGGTAATTTCAGATATGCAGATGCCGATTGTAAGCGGAATAGAAGCTTACAAGATGTACCGTTTTGCCCACGCCAGCGAAGAACCAATCCCTTTCATCATGCTCACTGCTAACGCAACCCTGGAGGCACGTAGAGAATGCCGAGAGGTGGGAATAAAACATTTCCTAACCAAACCGATCTCTTCCCAAAAGCTCCTCGACAGCATATCCCATGCCACGGCCCACCTATCTGATACCGAACATGATGGGGTAAACCATAAATCAGGCACAACTGCGTCAGCCAGGAATATCGACTCACCGATTATTGACTACAAGATATTTGACGATGTAGTGGAACTATCTCAGGGTAAGGACTTCCTGCAACGACTGTACAAAAACCTGCAAAGAGATTGCCAGCAGCTACTACAAGGTATGGAAGAGTCAGTTAAATGCCATGACTTTATTCATTTTAAGGAACTAGCCCACGCACTTAAGGGTTCTGCTGCGCACCTGGGACTGAAAGAACTCACCAGGCTTTCCTCATCAGCGCAGCACATGTCGGATCCAGAGATAAAGGCACGGGGGAATGCCCATATCATTGAGATCCGACATGCTTATGAACGCGCTATGACCGCCATCTCAGAGGAGATCGGCCTCCAGGAACCATCCTCACACTAACCAGCAATAGTTACCGGCTCATCCTGCTTGGTTTCTGTATCAACCCAGCGTTTCTCCTGCGCTCTGATCAGATACTCCATCAACCTGAGGTTCTTATCTGAGAGCTGCATGGCTGTGTCCACCCAAAGCACGATTACATCCAGCAACTCCTTATAGGTCAATGGATTGAACTGTTCAGCAAGAATATCCACACCCTGAAATCCCAGGTGGCGATTCTGCCTATAACGCATATATTCATAAACGGCCTGCTTGCCTTTGCCATCTGGAACCAGGTCATCAACCACGCCCATGTCATACAGCTCCTCTGCTGAGTAGACCTTGCCGCTATTGATAATTCTCTTGGCCAGGGACGGCGATAGACGCCTGGCCAGGAAACTGAAGGCACCCATGCCTGGGAACAGGCCAAATACCGTCTCTGGAAAACCAAACTTTGAACTCCGCTCAGCAATCAGCACATTGGCAGATAGTGCTGCTTCAAAACCACCGCCCAAAGCCTCACCCTGAACCAGGGCAATAGTGGTAAAAGGCACCCCATAGCTGGTAGCAACAGGAAAACTACTGTCTATGCAGAGCTTGGCATACTCAAACAGACGCTCACGGTCTTTGGCTCTGATCAGCTGAGTAAAATATTTCAGATCTCCACCAACGCTGAACACCCCAGGTTGGCTGGAGGTGAATATCTGGTACAGCAGACGATTTTCGTCATTCTGCTCATAGCCAGATTTTGCCATCTGCCCTATCTGCATATGAGCCTGCTTGGACTCGCGGAGCAGATCCAGACTAATACAAGGTCGACCTGGATATTTAAATGAGCTCCAAACAGCATGATAATCAGGATCAAATTTTATCGATAAGTGTTTATAGTCAGTGGAATCTTCCAGTCTTTTCGTATCTGTAGCCTTCATCTTAATACCCCCTGCTTAGTCAGCTAATTCCTACTCTATTGAGAATAGAATAGTATTTTCATTCTTAATACCCTCATGTTATGTCCGCTAATTTATTGATTGCAATAGTAAAAGTGTGTCCTGTATCAAACATCTGATACCCAAATAAAAAAATAATATTGATACAAACATGGCCGATTTTTAAGGTAATTTATGAGAAGTAACACACAACTTATTAATTAAAAAAATAAACATGACAGAATTAGACCATTTAGCATTTGTGCGTATAATTCCGCACAGTTTTTTTAAACTTAGTGGAATATTGCGGAGCAAACTTTGAACCAGGCATCAAATGGGATCACTGCTGTCATACTCGCTGGCGGCAAAGCAACCCGCATGAATGGTAGGGATAAGGGTCTGATAGAGCTTGCTGGTAGACCCATGATTGAATATGTAATCCAGGCCGTAGCACCACAAGTAGATACGGTTCTGATTAATGCCAATCGCAGCCTTGATAACTACGCAAACTACAATCTACGAGTGATTCGGGACGCAACCGATGAATATGCCGGTCCTCTAGCTGGCATCTGTGCTGGTATTGAGGCAGCAGATACAGATCTGATACTAAGTGTGCCCTGTGATGGACCATGGGTACCGATAGACCTGGTATCACGTCTGCACCAGAAACTAGAGGCCAGCCCATCAAATGTCTGTGTTGCTCATGATGGAGAACGGATGCAACCGGTCTTTGCACTGTTTAGAAAACAGGCCTTAGCTGACATCCAAAAATATCTTAATGGTGGGGACCGCAAACTGCAGTTATGGGTAAAGCAACAGGAAGCTGCGATAGCTGATTTTTCTGATCATCCCGAGGCATTCATCAATGTTAATACCCCAGATGAAAAACACAGAGTGGAAAAGATACTTTTACAGCATTGATCATTTAGCACACAACAGGCATCACACTCTAATATTGGTTAGATAACTATTATGACTTTGGCCGCACCCTTGAAGTGGGCACAGCCTGCATGGGGTCATCCGGCCAATAGTGTTTTGGATAGCGTCCCTTTAGCTCCTTTCTTACCTCAGCATAGGTGCGTTCCCAGAAACCACGTAAATCTCTCGTAACCTGCACTGGTCGCCTGGCTGGAGAAAGCAGATGTAACATAACCTGCACCTGCCCGTCACACACCACTGGAGTGTCCATCAGCCCAAACATCTCCTGCAGTCTGACTGCCAGAACCGGCGCTTCACCTAAACTATATTCCAACCTTACCTTGGAACCACTCGGCACCTGAATATGGGTAGGTGCCAGCTCATCCACCAGATTCTGTTGTTTCCAATCCATGCAGTTACGTAGTATAGATTTTAGATCCAACTTCCCTAGCTGATCTCTGGATCTGATTCCATCCAGCCATGGGCCCAACCAATGCTCCAGTGTATCTAACAGAGCGGTATCAGATAGATCGGGCCAGCTTGCATCCGGTTGCCAATGGCGCAGCGAACACACACGTGCCTGCCACTCTCTGGATTGATTACACCATGGAAGAGAACCTAAACCCATATTGCGTATACCATCCAGCATGGCTGTTCTGACCACTTCAGTATCAACATCCTGTAACCGCTGTTTGCTCAACACCAGTTCACCCAGACACTCTTGGCGGTTGGCCACAACACAACTTGCTGACTGGTCCCACTCTATAGATGAATGCTGTGTAATATGGCTGGATAGCGACTCTCGTATCTCACTAATATCCAGACGCTCAGCAAGAAATATCCGCCCTTCTCTACTACCTGCATCCATCTGGGCCACAACCAGATAGTCACTACCGATCAGCAGGTCACCGGCCTGTAGACGCACGCCTCTTCCTGTACTTAATCGGTAACTGGTGCCATCACCTCCACGACACTGAGCAATCCGGTCTGGATATGCCATGGCCAACAGCGCCGCAGCTGACATCTTTGTAATATCGGACCTATTCCCTGTTTGAAGTCTGCGCAGCAACTGCCTGCATGTGAGCCCCACCCTGCGACAAGCATTCACATCAGCTCCGGCATCTCTCGCTGCAGCCACCCCATTCCGACGATAGATATCCAGCAGTTCCAGTCTGTAGGAGAGGTCTGATTGAGAGGAAGAACTCTGTGATCTATTCGCTACATCACGCTCGGTCAATATGGCAGCCAGGTCTGCCGCCAACTCTTCCTGATTGCTACTGCTGGATATCACAAGCATATGGGCCAGTCTCGGATGTATTCCCATACCAGCCATGTCAGTCCCCAGTCTGGTAATAAGACCATTGCTATCCACTGCATCCAATTCCTGTAGCAGTTCTCTGGCCTGGGCAACTGATCCTGTGGGTGGCGGAGTAAGCCAACGCAACTGCTCTGGATCAGTTATGCCCCACTGGGCCAGTTCAAGCAGCAATGGTCCCAGATCCGATTCCATTATTTCAGGTTGGACAAAAGGCTGAAGTCTGGTTTGTGTCGACTCGTTCCAAAGGCGATAGCAGGCGCCAGGACCCAATCTCCCTGCCCTGCCGGCACGCTGATCCGACGCCGCCTTTGATACACGTTGCGTCACCAACCTGGTCAATCCACTGTTTGGATCAAACCGTGGCAGACGTGACCAACCGCTATCCACAACGGTGGAGACACCTTCTATGGTAAGACTGGTTTCTGCGATTGAAGTAGCCAGTACCACCCGACGCCGACCCTCTGGGTCTGGCAATATGGCACGATCCTGATCATCCCTAGTAAGATCCCCATACAGCGGACATAAAACAATATCACTGCATGCTGGATGCTGTAATAACAGCTCATTTGTAGCCCTGATCTCACCGGCCCCAGGCAAAAAAACCAGCAGATCACCCTCTTCATTTCTTAACGCATTCACTACCGCAGACGTAACATACTCATGGACTCTTCCCTTTGGTTCTGCGGAGAGGTAGTTGATCGCTACTGGATAACTTCTGCCCTCAGCAGTTATTACTGGCGCATTAAAAAGCAGTCTGCTAACCGCATGCTCATCCATAGTTGCTGACATGACCAGCAATCGCAGATCATCCCTCAGGTTCTGTTGTACATCCAATGACAGAGCCAGGGCCAGATCTGCATGCAGACTACGCTCATGAAATTCATCGAAGATTATCAACCCCACATCTGCAAGCTCTGGATCCTGTTGCAGACGCCGAGTAAGAATGCCCTCTGTTACCACCTCGATCCTGGTATTACTGGAGACGCAACGATCAAAACGCACCTGATAACCAGTGGTTTCACCCACATCCTCTCCCAATAGTGAAGCCATCCTTGCTGCAGAGGCACGAGCAGCAAGCCGCCTGGGTTCCAACATTATGATCTTGTTACCCTGCAACCATGACTGATCAAGTAACGCCAGTGGTACCAGTGTGGTTTTACCTGAACCTGGTGGAGCAGAAAGCACAGCATTAGATGCAGTAGCAAGCTCCATACGAAGTTGCTGTAGTACGGACTTTACGGGTAGATCCGGCGTCATAAGAAATATACAAAACGAAGCTGGAAAACAGTCACTCCTGTTTTTTCCGGCTTACCCAGATAACAGCTGCCATAGCCCCAAAAAATGCCGCAATGATTGCATCCTGACGCTCCATTCCCAGCCAGATAGCTGAATAACCAACCACACCTGCTCCAATTGCACTGAAGGCAAGGCTGCGCATAAAACGACAGAATGCACATGAGCTATAAGGGTCTTTCTGCTGATTCATTGGTACTATATCTACCCTTGATGTTGTAATCTTCAGTATAGAATTGGTGGTAATAAAAATCGACTGGAAGAGAGGTTGGATTACGGCTTCACAATACGAAACCGGGCCAAAAGATCCGGAATATCAACATCCTGAAGTTGCAAGCTAACCTCACTATCCAATGCAAGCTCCTGCCCTGTTCTAATCTTAGTTTCCATGGCTAGCTCCGGTATCAGTATAGTGGCTCGACCACCCTGCATCTCTACCACTATGCCCATCCCCTGCCAGTCAGGATTTTGTCGCAGATATATCAGCTTCCAGTGATTATTTGATAACCGCTCTGCCTTGCGTACGGCAGCACCGCCTCCCTCAGCCATGGCTATCCGCTCTGAGATCTGTTTAGTATTCAACAGTTCTGTTTCTGTCAGGTGTGCTCTCAACTGTTGATGCACCACCAGATCAAGATAGCGTCGCAACGGACTGGTCACCCGTGTGTACACCTCCAGCCCCAGACCTGAATGAGGCTCCTCCAGGGTCTTGTTACGACTGGGTTTGAACTTTCGTCTTAAAGCATACATCCCTGCCATACCATCAGCCTGCATATCTGAATCAGGGGGCGGCTGGGTAGCAAATGGGATGGGAATACTATGTTGCAGACAGTATCTGGCTACAGCTTCGCCTGTCATCAGCATGGCATCGGTCACCATATCCCGGCTGCCCATACGATCCAACGGACGTATCACTACCTCATCATCAACCACTCGTACACTTACTTCAGGAAGATCTATCTGGCTGGCCCCAGAGCTCTTACGCCGTCCACGGTATCGCTGCATTTTCTCAACCAGGTTTGAGAATGGCTCATCTGCAAGTCGCTGGTTGATATCGGCATAGCTGTGCCGTACAGCGCGAATGTTGCTCAGAGCAATCCTGATATCTGTAACCTCAGCATCATCTGTCAGCTTAAAGCCTATGGAGAATGCGGTTGACACCTCCTGCAATCCCAATCCCAACCTGTGCGTAACAGGTGGTGGCAGCATGTGTACTATTCGCTCCGGCAGATACAGATTGGCCGCTCTGGATCTGGCCTCCATATCCAGGTCAGAATCCGGTTGTACCAATCCGGCAGCATCGGCCACATGTACCCAGATGCGATCTCCATCCAGACTGATGGCATCATCGGGGTCTTCACTATCCACGTCGTCGATGGCAAATGCAGCAAGATGGGTGAGATCAAGACGTTCTATAGCTTTTGGTTCCTGTAATGGAAAGTCAGGGTCCTCGGTAGCTAGCGACTGACGCAGTGGATACGGATTGTAATCCAGTTCCCAATAACCGATTTTATTTAGTAAACGATGTGCATGCTCCATCTTCTCCTGATGCCCCAGAGCCTTAAGAATACGGCTATGCTCAGACTGTTTCAGGGCAAGCCTCTCTACTTCAATCAACTTGTCGCGGTCATCTGGGTCAAATCTGGCCTGCTGTAGTCGCTCCAGGAATTCACTCCATGCCCTCTCTGCTGCCAGCTTCGACGCTGTCTCTTCCTGATCCACCTTGATCTGCTCTGCACTACGCACCTGAATAGAGCCTGGGTCACCTTCAAAATAAAGTCCTGCATTCAGCAATTCCCATGCAGACCAGGCCGAAGCCGGGCTATAGTCACCGAATACCAGTTCAGCTAGCTCCACCAGGTCAGTCTCTGACCCCAGTAACAGCTCCCATGCTTCCTCTACATTTCCAGCCTGTTCCACCAACTCAGACAGATCAGACAAGGGACCAGGATGTAACACTGTGACATCTTTCGGCCGCACTCGCTTGGTCTTGCCCGCATCTAACTGGATATCAATCTTGTCGGTTACAGCAGTTACAATGGCTGGTCGTATCTTATAAAGAACCAGGCTGCCCAGTGAGGGGCGCATTGGAAGTTTATGGGAATTCATGCAAATTTTGTCTAATGGATGGACGTTAGAGGGTATGATACCGTTTTATTATACAATCCACACGATCAGGAGTACCGATGAACCAGCAGTGGCGAACATTTCTCGAATCACAGTCAGCAATTTTCAATGACGCAGATGAGGTTTGCTTTGAGAATGGCGATCAACTAACAGATTGCAGCATATTTGATCTATCCCACCTTAGATTGACCTCAGTGTCTGGCGAAGATGCTGAGACCTTCCTGCAGGGACAGTTCACCAATGATATTCGTTTAGTATCACCAGAACATCACCAGATGAGTAGCTTTTGCACTCCCAAAGGGCGCATGCTGGCAAATTTCCGCATCTGTTCCCATGCTGGTCAATATATGCTCCAGACACCTATAGATACCCAGCCAGCACTGCTTCAACGCCTCAGTATGTTTGTACTGCGATCACAGGTTAGCTTGGAGGATGTAAGTGACCAATATGTTGCCATTGGCCTGGCAGGAGAATGCAGCACAGAACTACTGAACAATCATTTTACAACTGTTCCTGTAAACCCAGGAGAAGCGGTGGAAGAGAACGGCATCAGTCTGCTACTACTTCCTGGTCCTGCCAACAGATACATGCTTATTGGCCAGCCAACACAGATAGCAGGCATTTGGGAGACATGCTCACAACAGACCACAGCTACAAACCACGAGCTATGGAAGCTGCTGGATATACAGTCAGGCATCCCTACAGTCTATGCCAATACCGTAGAATCATTCGTACCACAGATGGTGAATATGCAGTTGGTGGATGGCGTCAGCTTCGATAAGGGATGCTACGTTGGCCAGGAAATTGTTGCCAGAATGAAATACCTTGGGACTCTGAAGCGTCGTATGTATCTGGCTCAGGTGGATACAGAGCAACAACCCATCCCAGGTGATGAACTGTTTTCTCCAATTGATACTGAAGCCGGACAAGGCCATGGTAACGTGGTAATGTCAGCTTCTTCTGACAAGGGTGGGTATGAAATCCTGGTTGTAGTGGAGACCTCAAGTCATGAAAACGGTGACTTGCACCTGGAGAACAGTTCAGGACCAGAGCTGAACTTTCTTCCCATGCCATACCAAGTTGAAGAATAAGATGACATTACTCAGGATAAAGACATAACCCAGGTAAAAATCTGGCGTAACCGTACATACCAACCTGGCGTTGGTCTACTATTTGGTAAAAGGGTTGGGGGAGATTCTGACAATATGATCAGTGAACAAGAGTTTCTGAATAAGATAAATAAGGCGATTAAAGATAACTCTATAACCCTGCCAACCCTTCCAGAGGTTGCTCTGCGGATACGGGATGCCGTAGAAAAGGAAGACAGCAGAGCACGCGAGATTGCAGATATGATCGCCACCGACCCGGCACTTTCCGCCCGACTGCTACAAGTTGCCAATAGCCCACTCTACCGGGGGCGTAAAACCATAGATAGTATTCAAATGGCTGTAACCAGGCTTGGTAACAATCTGATTCGTAACCTGATAATAAGCCTGGCCATGAAACAGATATTCCAGGCCACATCTGACACCATGGATACTCAGCTACATGCCAATTGGGAACAGAGCGTACAGGTGGCTGCCATCAGCCGCGCCTTGTCTAAGCAGGTACCACATCTACAACCGGAACAAGCCATGTTGGCTGGACTAATACACAATATTGGTAGTCTGCCAGTCCTGGTAATGGCTGAAAACTACCCAGAGTTGATTGAGGACGGGATTAAGTTAAGAAAGATGGTGGAGAGCATCAGTCCTCACATTGGTGAGACCATCTTAAAGACATGGGGCTTCCCAGATAGCATGAGTAAAATCCCTCTGCATTGCCAAAACCTAAAGTATGACGGGGGGCCAACAGCTGACTATGTGGATTTGGTAATTATCGCCAAACTACAGGCCCTGCCTGCAGATCATTATCTGTCTCAGGCTGATTGGAGTCATATACCATCATTTACCAAGATTGGCCTGGAACCGGAAATTGAAGTAATTAATATAGATGGGGTAGCTGAAGAGGTGGACGAGGTACGCGGGATGTTTCTCAGTTAAGCGACCCCAGATCTCAGTTCAACTGTATTTCCATCCGGGTCCTGGATGTAGACAGAATTACCGAACCCCTCAGCACCATAACGACGGGTAAACTCTACGGCCTCTAATCCGTTTTTCTGCAGATGTTGCCTGATCACATCTTCTGAGATTGGTTGTAGCCGCAGACAAAAATGGTCCATATTGTTACTACTTCCAGTAGGTGCTCCTCCTCCTTTGTTTCCCAGTTTGCTGTCCACAGAAACAATGTCAATCAAGGCATTACCGGCACGTAACTGGGTCAGACCCAATTCCTTTTCGGTCTCTCTCTCCAGGGTACAGTTCAGTACCCGGCAATAGAACTCGATCATCACATCCGGATTTATAGTGCGCAATACAATATGGTCAATTGCAGCAATCTCAAACATAGCCATAACCCATTAGACAATAGTTCATGTTGCCTGTTTTCTAAGTTCGGTTACGCTCTCTCCACCTATGCCCCAGTTATCAGTATCCACCTCATCTATCACCACAAATGTGGTCTTGGGGTTTTTCCCCAACACATCCTGTAGTAGCCCTGTTACTCCTGAAATCAGTTCCTGCTTCTGTGCAGTTGTGGCACCCTCTTTGGTAATTTTGATATTGACGTATGGCATATCCACTCCAATATGGTTACTTAATATTATTCAAATTAGATTATAGACAGACAGAAAAAGGCCGGTTACCCGTACAGGTAACCGGCCTTATGATGCTAAGGGTGCATCCTTGCCGTGCTTCCATGCTGCGCCATCCTGGCACGATCCGCTTCCTTTAGGCTTCCAAGCCGCGTATCCGAAGATCCTTGGCATATTGCCTGCTGATAATATAATCCAGCCAAAGGGCTCAAAATATAAGATTTCTGCCATCTACTTGTAGGAAATTTCTACAAAGGTATGTAAATAAAATCTTCAATTGAAATTCTGCCAGCAAAGCACCTCCAATCTCCACCTGGTCATTTGCCACCTGATTCTCCTTAAAGATGTATATCTTTCGATGTATTGAGGTAAAGAAAATGTAGTATCTGGACGCTATTCTCCACAATCCTTGGATTTCATGGCCCCAAAATGATAGAAATCGCTTTATAATGTGTTTGTAAGCTTTTGTAACATAGCGAAAGATGCTAGAGTTACGGATTATCATAACTAAGCAGTAGCATTTAT
>JANQEV010000087.1 GCA_028278145.1 Chromatiales bacterium
CTGTAGTTCCAACAGGCCGGCAGCAAGCTGGGCCCCACCATCCTGCACCGACACCAGACCATCGACAAAGCCCTGCAGGGCAAACACATCCAGGGGCTGATCCAGAACCACTCCAGTAGCAACTCCTGGAATAGGCCGGGCAACCACGGAAGCCTTCTGCAACATTGCAACATAGTCGCTACGGGAACAGCGCTTCTGATTTATCCGTAGACTCATGGGAGGACGCTCATTGGCCGCTTCCAGGATTGCACGCCACTGCTCAGGCCAGGCCTTCTTGATCATACCCAGCAACCATTCCGGGCAGGAAAGATCAGCGGCAACATCTTCACCAATGCTCGCCAGCAGATCTTCCTGATTACGTATCAGATTACGCAATACTCCGTTGATCAGCCCTGAGGCCCAAGGCTTACCCAAGCCCCTGACTCCCTCCACGGTTTCCGTCACGGCAGCATGGGATGGAATACGCATATACATCAGCTGATAGATACCGATAAGCAACAAAACCTGCAGGTCTTGATCACGTTGCTTGAGTGGGCGTTCCAACAGGCTGTTAGCGATCCACTCCAGCCGGTGCCACCAACGCAGCACGCCATAACACAACTCCTGCACCAGGGCCCGCTCCTGCGCTGGCACCTGCTCCAGTCCGGTTACCAAGGCGTCAGACAGTGAACATCCGGCAACAACCTCGCAGATAATCAGGGCCGCCCTCACTCGTGGCCCCTTTACACTCTTGCCTCCATTGAGGCCTGAGGAGGGATGTTTCCGGCGCTGGCGCTGCTTAGCCAAGCGTTACCCCTTCCAGGGAATGGGCATTGAGAAAATCTGCCGCACTCATGGCTCGCTTCCCTGGCAGTTGCAGAGTCTTGATACGCAAGACTCCATCACCAGTAGCCACATCTATGCCATTACGATCGGTTGCTACCACCTTCCCCGGCACCTCTCCTGATCCGCCCGACAGGGGTTCAGCCTCCCAGACACGCAACACCTTGTCCTCAAGAGTAGTCTGGGCCACCGGCCAGGGATTAAACGCCCGTACCTGTCGCCCCAGCTCAGCTGCACTAAGCCGCCAGTCCATTACCGCCTCATCTTTATTCATCTTGGAGGCATACACCGCTTCACTGTCATCCTGGACTTGCGCCTGCAGGCTGCCATCAGCAATGCCGGGCAGAGCCTCCAGCAAGGCTTCAGCACCCATTGGTGACAGACGATCATGTAGAGAACCCCCAGTATCTTCCGCGTAGATATCACAGCTCTTTTTCAGCAGCATGGGTCCGGTATCCAACCCGGCCTCCATTTCCATAATGGTAATGCCGGTCTCACTGTCACCGGCCAGAATGGAACGTTGGATAGGAGCCGCTCCGCGCCAGCGCGGCAACAGCGATGCATGAATATTGATACAACCCAAGCGCGGTGCATCCAACACCCGCTGTGGCAACAACAGACCGTATGCCACTACCACCATCAGATCCGCCTGCAGCCCTTCCAGTTGCACCAGATCTTCCTCGGCTTTGAAATTCTTGGGCTGATATACCGGGATAGAGTGCTCAAGGGCCAGTTGTTTAACTGGACTGGCGGTTAGTTTACGTCCCCGGCCGGCCGGACGATCCGGCTGGGTAAATACAGCAATAATATTGTGCTCTGTTTCAAGCAGGGCAGCCAAAGGTGGCACAGAAAAATCCGGGGTACCGGCAAAGATGATATTCAGGGGTTGGGTCATTATTATTCCTTTTACCCGGCACTTCTAGCGCTACCCGGGGTATAGCAGGAGTATATAGATGTTATGTACAGCTTAGGCCTGAGCCAGGCGCGCCTCTTTTTCCAGCTTCTTTCTTATGCGCTGGCGCTTCAGTCCCGATAGATAATCGATAAACAGCTTTCCATCCAGATGGTCGATCTCATGTTGAATACAGACTGCCAGCAGGCCCTCGGCATCCATCTCTACCATATCCCCATTTTTATCCTGGGCCTTGAACCGGATGCGCTCAGCCCGGGAAACCTTCTCATAGATAGCCGGGACTGAAAGACACCCCTCTTCCGATATCTCTTCGCCCTCTCGGGCAAGGATCTCTGGATTTATCAGAAACTGGGGTTGATCACGCTCCTCGGATACATCGATCACCACCACGCGTTTGGCCACGCCCACCTGAGTGGCAGCCAGCCCAATACCTGAGGAGTGGTACATGGTCTCAAGCATATTGTCGGCAAACTCTCTTAACTGAGCATCAAACTTCTCTACCGGCTTGGCGCTCTTTCTCAGCCTTGGGTCCGGATAGTGCAGAATTTCAAGTATGGACATCAGGTCTCCATTTTAGGGCTAGGTGGACATTTTGGGTAAAAATGGCGCTATTGTTCCGCAGAGCGTAGAAAAAATCACGCCAAAAACCAAACAATCCCTGTTTACTGGACATATCAAACCCGGATAGAGTTCTCAGATTGTGCTATTAAGGTATGAATAGTTTATGTAAATAGGTTATGGTATACATTAGATATATGCGCTAACATTATGATGATACAGGATTCTAGAGGTCTAATCCGCTCTGAAATCCGGTCATTTTGGGATATAAACAAATTACAAATAACTGTAAAGGGATCACCATGCCAAAGTCTCTACATAAGCTTACCGGCTTTTTCTTGGGCCTGATCTTTTCCTGTTCCGCTGCTGCTGCGGGACATGTCACCCTGAATCCGGACCACCCGGACCGTTACACGGTAGTTAGAGGTGACACCCTGTGGGATATCGCCGAAAGATTCCTGAACGAACCATGGCGCTGGCCGGACGTCTGGCAGGTCAACCCCCAGATCGCCAACCCACACCTGATATATCCTGGTGACACCATCGTCCTCAGTTTCATCGATGGTAAACCGCAACTCAGCATTGCAGACAACAGCGCACCTGCAATGGAAACCGCACCAGAGCCAGAACCAGAACTCCCAGGGTCCGACCAGGCCATAGGCTCATTGGTAAAGCTCTCACCCCGGGTCCGGACCGCCGCCATACCCAAGGCAATCCCGGCTATCCCCATTGATGCGGTACAGCAGTTTCTTACCCGTCCCTATGTTGCTGACAGGGCGCAGTTGGATCGGGCACCATACGTAGTGGACTTTGCCGATGAACACATTGCCGCAGGTCCTGGCAACAAGGCCTATGTACGCGCCATCAGGGGTGGCAACAAGACCAAGTTTGATGTTGTGCGACCAGGCAAGCCTTACCGCGATGCCGATACCGGTGAAATCCTGGGATATGAAGCGCTGTATATAGCGGCATCGGAACTGGAGCGCACCGGTGATCCAGCCACTGTCCTACTCACCTCCAGTGAACTAGAAGTATTGAAGGGCGACCGCCTGCTTAAGTCTAAAGAGGATAAGCCTCTGGTTGCATTCTTTCCCAAGCCACCTAAGAGGAAGATATTTGGCAGCATTATTGGCGTATTGAATGGCGTATCCCAGATTGGACAGTACAACATTGTGGTGGTGGACAAAGGGCAGGCAAATGGCCTGGAGTCCGGCCATGTGCTGGCCATAGACCGCAGGGGAGAGGTGGTACGTGACAATGTGAGCCCCAATCCACGCGACCGGATTAAGCTCCCTAACGAGAGGGCTGGAACACTGATGATATTCCGCACCTTCCCCAGGGTAAGTTTCGGTCTGGTGATGCGGGCCACCAAGGCAATACATGTATACGACCGGGTACGCAACCCATAGGGTCCTGCTATTTTGATACACCTTGTTCCTGCTGATGGAACAGCAACAACGGGGAGGGCAGCCTTCTGCAACAGCGGCGGCCAGAACTAAGATACTGGCTGGCACTGCTCCACGCCCCTGGCGTAGGTAGTGTCAATTTCAACCGTCTTCTCAATTTGGCGGGCGAACCCGGCCTTCTCTTCAATACGCCAGGAACTGGCCTTACAAAATGGGGGGTGTCAGACAGCCTCAAGCAGTACCTGCAAGCCCCAGACTGGGAAGCGGTAGAAACCAGCCTGGATTGGGCCAATGGACCAAATAACCATCTGATCACCCTACAAGACCCAGAATATCCCGCCCAGCTCAGAGAGGTCCCGGATCCACCACCCCTGCTATTCGTGCATGGTGACCCTGAAGTACTCAGCACCCCACAACTGGCCATGGTTGGATCACGCAACCCTACTACTCCTGGCCGGGAGACTGCACGCGAATTTGCCCACCACCTGGCTGCCTCTGGAATAACCATTACCAGCGGTCTGGCCATAGGCATCGACAGTGCCTGCCACACAGGCGCCCTGGAGGCCGATGGATTAACCATAGCCGTGACCGGAACCGGTCTGGACCGGGTATATCCAGCCAGTCAACACGCACTGGCCCACACTATTGCGCAGCAGGGTGCCCTGGTATCAGAATTACCTCCCGGCACCCAGGCCAGACCAGGGAATTTTCCCCGCCGCAACCGGATCATAAGTGGTCTGTCTCTGGGAACCCTGGTGGTTGAAGCGGCAGAAAAAAGCGGCTCTCTGATAACAGCACGCCTGGCCTCGGAGCAGGGACGGGAGGTGTTTGCCATCCCAGGCTCCATCCATAACCCACTGGCACGCGGCTGCCACAAACTCATACGCCAAGGGGCAAAGCTGGTGGAGACTTCCCGTGACATACTGGAAGAACTGGGCCCACTGCTCCCGGATCTGGCACGCCAACCAGAGCGTGGGCATTCAAACAGCAACCAGACAGAACCAGCACTGGACCCTGATTATCAACTGCTGCTGGATTGCATGGGGTTTGATCCGATCCAGGCTGATACCCTAATTGAACGCAGTGGATTGACTGCGGAGGAGGTTTCCTCCATGCTGATTTTGCTTGAGCTTGAGGGTCATGTATCATCTGCGCCCGGTGGAATATACTGCCGCACAGGGAATAGCGCACACAAAACCAGTCAGTCCGCATCTTGAATTTACAGACTGGCACGAACCTATCTAGGTTGATTAAATGAATGAAAATGTAGTCGACATCCTGATCTATCTCTATGAAAACTATATGGATAGCGACCAACCAGCACCATCGAACCAAGCCGATCTACACGAAGAACTGGTAGCGGCGGGCTTCCCGGAAAAAGAGATATACAAGGCCTTCCAATGGCTGGATGAGCTGGCACTGCAACGCGATTCGGGGACTCTGCGACCTCAGACCGGACACTCTATCCGGGTATATACTGAACAGGAGATTGCTCGCATGGACATGGATTGCCGCGGCCTGCTGCTGTTTCTGGAACAGAATAATATCTTGGACCAGGCTAATCGCGAGTTTGTTATCGATCGCGCCATGGCCCTGGATTCACCCATCATACGGGTTGATGACCTGAAGTGGGTGGTACTGATGGTACTGATGAATCAGCCAGGACAAGAGACGGCTTTTGCTCAGATGGAAGATCTGGTCTATAACGATCAGCCAATCTATCTGCACTAGATTAAACCCAAGCCCAGGATAATCACCAGTTGATATTGCACAGCAACAACACCGCCGCCTTGGCCCAAACCCACAATCACATAAGATCCATTAATTCGTAATCCACATGAATCTGGTTATAGTCGAATCGCCCGCCAAGGCAAAAACCATAAAAAAATACCTGGGAAAAGGGTTTGAAGTCCTAGCCTCCTACGGTCATGTACGCGACCTTATACCCAAATCAGGCGCTGTAGACCCGGATGCCGGGTTTAACATGAAGTACCAGGCAATTGAGAGAAACGAGCGCCATGTTCAGGCCATAACCAAACTGTTAAAGAAGTCTGATGCCCTCTATCTTGCAACTGACCCGGACCGCGAGGGCGAAGCCATATCCTGGCACCTGCTGGAGCTGCTAAAGAGCAGACGCCACCTGAAAGACAAAGCTGTGCACCGGGTGGTTTTCAACGAAATCACCAAGAAGGCGGTACAGGAGGCCATTGCCAATCCCAGAGAACTGTCCATGGACCTGGTAAATGCACAACAGGCCAGGCGCGCGCTGGATTACCTGGTAGGCTTCAACCTCTCCCCGCTGTTGTGGAAAAAGGTTCGCCGCGGACTCTCCGCCGGGCGGGTACAGAGTCCTGCCCTGCGCATGATCGTAGAACGGGAGCAGGAGATTGAGGCCTTCAAAAGGCGTGAATACTGGTCCATTGAAGCTGATCTGTTAAAGGAGAAACAGGGATTCAGCGCCAAACTGACCCATTACCAGGATAAGAAGCTGGAACAGTTCAGTATCACCACCACCGACAGCGCTAAAGAGGCTGAACAACAGCTGCTGGCTGCTGCCAATGGCAAGCTGGTGGTGGAAAAGATCCAGAAGAAACAGCGCAAGCGCAACCCGGCAGCACCCTTCACCACATCGACCCTGCAACAGGAGGCAGCACGCAAACTTGGTTTCACCACCCAACGCACCATGCGTACCGCCCAGCAACTGTATGAAGGTATTGATACCGGCAGTGGCGCCACCGGTCTTATCACCTACATGCGTACCGACTCGGTGCAGTTGTCTGATGAGGCAGTGGCGGAACTGCGGGAGTTTATTGCCAAGCGGTTCGGTGAAGAGAACCTGCCGGCTTCTCCCCAGCAGTACAAAACCAAGGCCAAAAACGCCCAGGAAGCACATGAGGCCATTCGTACTACCTCAATCACCCGTACCCCGGAGGAGCTGAAGGACCACCTGACCAAAGATCAGTTCCGACTGTATGAGCTTATATGGAAACGCACTCTGGCCTGTCAGATGATCCACGCCACCCTGAATACGGTAACGGCAGACCTGAGCTGTGGTGCTGGCAACACATTTAGAGCCAACGGCTCCACTATAGCCAACGCTGGCTTTATGGCCGTGTATATGGAAGATGTGGACGACGCCAAAAAGGGCAAGGACGATGAAAAGATGCTGCCACCGCTGGAACAGGGCGAAGAATTGACCCTCAAGGCGATACGTCCGGAACAACACTTTACCGAGCCACCACCACGTTACAGCGAGGCCAGCCTGGTGAAGGCCCTGGAGGAGCATGGAATAGGTCGTCCATCTACCTATGCCTCTATCATCTCTACCCTGCAGGATCGTGAATATGTGGAGCTGGAGAAGAAACGGTTTCTGCCAACCGACGTGGGTCGGGTGGTAAACAAGTTTCTCACCAACTACTTCACCCGCTATGTGGACTATGGTTTTACTGCAGATCTGGAAGATGAACTGGATGCAGTATCACGCGGTGAAGAGGACTGGATCCCGCTGCTGGAAAATTTCTGGAGTCCGTTTAAAGAACGCATCGACCATACCCAGGAGAACGTAAAACGCAGTGATGTCACCCATGAGGCCATGGATGAAGAGTGCCCCCAATGCGGTAAGCCACTATCCATACGTTTAGGGCGTCATGGCCGCTTCATAGGCTGCACCAACTATCCCGAGTGCGACTATACCCGCGACCTGAATGGAGATGGCAAGGAGCAAGAAGAGCCGGAGATTGTGGAGGGCCGCAAATGTCCAGAGTGCAACTCGGATCTGGTAATCAAACGCGGGAAATACGGCAAGTTTATCGGCTGTTCCAGCTACCCAGACTGCCGCTATATCGAGCCTCTGGAAAAGCCGAAAGATACTGGCGTCACCTGCCCCAAATGCAACAGCGGCACCATGATGCAGCGCAAGTCCAGGCGCGGCAAGATCTTCTTCTCCTGCTCCGGATACCCGGATTGTGATTACGCCACCTGGAACGAACCTATAGCCGAGACCTGCCCCAGTTGCGGCTGGCCTATCCTTACCATCAAGACCACCAAGCGCAAGGGTACGGAAAAGGTATGCCCACAGCAGGACTGCTCCTTTTCGGAACCAGTTGCAGACTAGTCACTATCGCATCCACACCCCTAGTTAGCCGCAAAGTACGCGAATCACCGCAAAAACACGCAAATTGTCATGTAAATGCCTCATACATGACTTTTGGAATTTGCGGCTATTTGTGGCCATTTGAGACTATTTTGCTCTCATTTGCAGCTAATAGAGTACATTCACTCCAGACCATAGAGTGCGTCAGGCGAAAGCCGTATGCACCACCCAGATTTTGGTGCAACATGCCGCACTGGCCTAAATCCGGAAAATCCGGTATCTTCCCCAACCTTTCCAAACAGATACAGGATAAGATGTTATGAGCCAGCCATTTGTAGCGGTTTTGATGGGATCAGATTCAGATCTGCCAGTACTGCAGTCCACCTTCGACGTACTCAAAAAACTTGAGATCCCGTTTGAGGCCAAGATTACCTCCGCCCATCGCACCCCGGCAGTAACCCACGCCTATGTGACAGATGCAGATGCCCGCGGTTGTTCAGTATTCATCGCTGCTGCTGGCCTGGCAGCCCATCTAGCAGGCGCCGTATCCGCCGCCACCCTGAAACCGGTAATCGGTATCCCACTGGACGCCGGACCACTCCAGGGCATGGATTCACTGCTCTCCACGGTAATGATGCCAGGCGGTATCCCGGTAGCCACTGTTGCAGTAGGCAAGGCCGGTGCCAAGAATGCTGCCTATCTGGCAGCCCAGATCCTATCCCTGTCCGACCCTGATCTGGCCCAGCGCATTCGCACCGAACGCGAGAACAATGCCGAGGGTGTGATAGCCAAGGATGCAGCACTGCAGGCAGATCTGGCTGGCTAGTTGCAACTGCTGCTGAACCACATAGTCTCTTAGACATGCCTGGCAGCCAAATTCACCCCTGGAAACTGCGTGAGGCCGCCCGCTGCTTTCGACATGGCGGCATAATCGCATATCCAACTGAGGCCATTTATGGACTTGGCTGTGATCCGCTGAACTGGGACGCGGTAAAGGCCCTGCTACAGCTAAAGCGCCGGCCGGTGGACAAGGGCCTGATACTGATCGCGGCAAACTTTGATCAACTAAGGCCTTTTATCAAGCCTCTCACTGAAGAGCAGATGCAACCGGTCCTAAACAGCTGGCCTGGACCCAACACCTGGCTGCTTCCGGCAGCAGATGGCCTGCCATTCTGGCTTAGCGGTAGGCACGACACACTGGCAGTGCGGGTTACAGATCACCCAATAGCCGCCGCCCTGAGTCTGGCCTGCGCATCACCCTTGGTATCCACCAGCGCCAATATCAGTACCCAAAAACCGGCACAGAACGCCACCCAGGTCAGAACTCGTCTGGGAGATAGGATAGATTTCATACTCAACGGCCCTACCGGAGGGCAAAAAACCCCCTCAACCATCAGACATGCTGTAACTGGTGATATCATTCGGAGTTAAGGTAAAAAAGAAAGCCCACCAGGGGAGGGGTGGGCTTAGGGCGCCACCAAGTGACGCTAACGGAGGATCAACCGGCTAAGGACTAGTAACAAGTCCTGAATTCAGTCTTCACTTGGTCTATCGGCAACTCTAAACAAAACTTTAGTCATGAAACTGACATTTTTCAATATATTGACACAATAGACCCCTATACCTGATGTAAACAGGATCTTTAGGAATTACATTCATATATTTCACAGCATATCTTGTTTAAACGAAACCAAAAATGCAGGACCAACTGATTGAATTGGAAACCAAACTGGCGTTTCAGGATGACCTCATCCAGGCCCTGAACCGCACGGTAGCTGGACAACAGCAGGAGTTGCTGGAGTTACGCCGGGATATAGAAGAGCTGCAAGAACAGGTCCGCAACCTGGCACCACAGCTTGGTGCAGCTATCACCGACGAGCCACCTCCCCATTACTGAACTACTCAACATAGGCAAAAAAAAAGCGGCTGCTAACGCAGCCGCCCTTTTACCTACTTTGAGAAAGGCGTTACTACCCCCTGCGCTTTCCCCGGTTCATGGCCGCCATCTCCTTGATCAGGCCCTCCATGCCTTTACGCTTGATTATCCCCTGAAAACTGGCGGTATGGCTTTTGGCCAGACTAACGCCCGAGATAATTATGTCATAGGCACGCCAGCCTCCCTTTCCACGATACATCAGGTAGACCACGCTCACCGCACCGGCCCCTGAAGGCTTCACCCGGGTGCGTACAGCCACGCTCTTGCCTTTGCCCTTAGTACCAAGATGCTTCATTTTCCAGCTATTGTAACTGGAGAAGACCGTTCCATAGGTACGGACCAGCATCTTCTTGAACTGGGCGGAAAATCTGCTTTTCTGACTGGAAGATGCCTTATTCCAGTACCTTTTACCTAGCGCTCGCTTTGAAACCATATGAAAATTCACATGGGGTACGAGAATCCTGTTTACCAGGCTATACGCGCGACCAGGGCTGGTCTTACCCTTCAACGCCCGCTGCATACGGTCCGAAAGCTTCTGAATTACAGCCTGGGGTGCACTCAATTTTCCAGCATGTACCTCTTGCTGCACAGGCAGGATCAATAGCAGAAAAAACAGTGCTACCAGGTGAATTGGCAGTCGTGACTTGGTAAGTGTTGACAGCTCCATAATACATTCTCCGTCTCTTATGTTGTGGCCTTTCAGGCGTATAGCGTCCAGCCAACTATTATTCATAAACCGCGCCAAATGTTAGGCAATAGCCTACCGATTAATGTTCCCCACACCGCAGGAACCTCTGATTTCAACAGGAGCCGGAGGGAAAATCCAGTATCAAGGCAATCTAAAACCCAAAAAATAGCCATTTTTTTCTATCAATAGGGCTTTAACGCTTATATCAGGCCGCCGCCTAAGGTATCTTATAGCGCTGATCAGCCATACCGGCAAACGGGAGATCCGCAGATGCAAGACAAGACCGCCCTGAGCGCACCATTCCCCAATACCCGCATGCGGCGCATGCGCCGGGATGATTTTTCCCGCCGCCTAATGCGGGAAACTGCAATGACTCCTTCTGACTTTATCTATCCGGTGTTCGTTCTGGAAGGCTCTGGGGAGCGGGAGGCGGTTGCCTCCATGCCGGGAGTGGAACGCCTCAGCATAGATCTGCTGATACAGGAGGCAAAACAGATACATGCTTTGGGAGTACCTGCTATTGCACTGTTTCCGGTAACTCCGGCAGAAGCCAAATCTGAGGATGCAAGCGAGGCATTCAACCCGGACGGCCTGGCCCAGCGCGCCGTACGTGCACTTAAAGATGCCATTCCCGAACTTGGGGTCATGACAGATGTAGCACTGGACCCATTCACCACCCATGGCCAGGATGGCCTGATCGACGCGTCTGGCTATGTCATGAACGATGAGACTGTGGAGGTTCTGGTAAAGCAGGCTGCCTCCCATGCTGCCGCAGGTGCTGACATAGTTGCCCCATCTGACATGATGGATGGGCGTATTGGAGCCATCCGCGAGGTCCTGGAGACAGATGGACAGATCCATACCCGCATCATGGCCTACTCGGCAAAATATGCCTCCAGTTTCTACGGTCCCTTCCGCGATGCTGTGGGTTCAGCTGCCAACCTGGGTGCTGGGAATAAATACACCTACCAGATGGACCCGGCCAATTCGGATGAGGCCCTGCGCGAGATCGCTCTGGACCTGCAGGAAGGTGCAGACATGGTAATGGTAAAACCAGGTATGCCCTACCTGGATATTGTACGCCGGGTAAAGGATGAGTTTGGCGCCCCCACCTTTGTCTACCAGGTAAGTGGTGAGTACGCCATGCTGATGGCCGCAGCCCAGAACGGCTGGCTTGATGAGCAGGCCGTAGTGATGGAATCTCTACTGTGCATCAAGCGTGCAGGTGCCGATGGAATCCTGACCTATTTCGCCAAACAGGCCGCCCAGTGGCTCAACAGCTAAACAGATACACCGGCTAACTATGACCGATAGATACGCCGTTATTGGCAACCCAATTGAACATAGCAAGTCTCCTCTGATACATCAGGCTTTTGCCGAGCAGACCGGGGAACAACTGGAGTATGGTCGCATCCTGGCTGAGCCCGGCCATTTTGATCAGGCAGTCCAGGAGTTTCTGGCCAACAACGGAAAAGGCCTGAACGTTACTGTGCCCTTCAAGGAGGATGCCTGGCGTCTGGCACATGAGCGTAGTGACCGGGCAGAAACCGCTGGCGCAGTTAACACCCTGATACTATTACCGAACGGGCAGCTGCGCGGAGACAACACCGATGGCGTTGGCCTGGTAAACGACCTCGTTAGCAACCATGACTGCACACTGTCGGGTGCAGAGATCCTGATTCTGGGGGCAGGCGGCGCCACACGCGGAGTACTTCGCCCCCTGTTGGATGCCAAACCAAAGCAATTGACCATAGCCAACCGTACCGCCAGCAAAGCCTCTGCCCTGGCTGCAGAATGTGCAACTCTGGGCGCTGTTTCAGGCTGTGGACTGGACCAGCTTGCAGGACGGAAGTTTGATCTCATCATCAACGGTACTGCAGCGGGACTCGCAGGTACAGTACCAGACATCCCTGACAGTATCCTACGCTCCGGCGGCTGGACCTACGACATGATGTATGGCGATATTCCCACCGCATTTGTGCGCTGGGGCCAAAGCCATGGAGCCGCAAAAACCCTGGATGGCTTGGGTATGCTGGTAGAGCAGGCCGCTGAGTCCTTCTATCTGTGGCGTGGCGTACGCCCGGACACTGCAGCCGTAATTACTCTGCTACGCACAAAATAACCCCTACATTATCACCCTCCTGACAACGCCCCTGGAGACATACCTTGGCCAGACCATGGCCATGGACCTCAACAGGCTCCGGTAGGAATTAAAGATCTTACCGACCCTGCCGCTAGAACCTCCCAAGAACCAATCATTTGTACTGATCATACATAGCACAGTCTATGGCGGTTTTATCAAGCTACAAATCTGATTCAGCAGGAAAGGTTTTAATTCGACAAGTGATATACATGTAACTTCTTGTTTTTACTTTATATTGGAAGTTGACGCCTAGCAGCTTACAGGGCTACGCCATCTGGTTGACACCAGATTGAGGAATAAAAAACAGAAGCTCAAAAGAGGAAGTCATTAATGAACAGATTGCTTAGTGGATTTCGTGTACGCCACAAGATCTTTATCGGATTTGCTGTTGTTCTCCTGATAATGGCAGCGATTTCGCTGCAAGCCCTAAATAGCCTGTCTCAAGTGGAAGATAGCGTCACAGATGTGGTGGAAGTACGCCAACCCACCGCCATGCTCACCAAGGACCTGGCCTCCAGTATTCATGGAGCTGCAGGCGCCCTGGGGTTTTTCCTATCCAGCAAAGAAGAGGCACATAAAAAGCACTTCAATAGCGAAGTACAGCGTGCAGCCGGGATCCTGACCGAACTGCAAGGATTCTCCAATATCAGTTCCGATAGCACATCAAAGCAGCTAACAGATGACCTGGAAAACTCCATCAAACAATTTAAAAAGCTTGGGGACGACCTGATTAAAGTGGCCCCCGACCGGGAGAAAAACTTTCCAGGTATTGCATACGCAAATGCCAACATCAATCCCTTAAACCGCCAGATGATTCAGCTGGCCTCGCAGATGGTCTTTGCCGAGCAGGAGGAGGAGACCAGCGATCTACGTAAGAAGATCCTCATGGATGTTGCCGAGCTGCGTTACGTATGGAGCAATATCATGACCGGCATCCGTGGCTTTCTGGCATTCCGTGCTGAAGCCGCTGCCCGGGATCTGGGGCTATACCTGGATAGGGCAAAATTCCTGATTAACAAAATCACACAGTACGGCGACGACCTGGCCCTGGACCAGTTGGATGCAATTGAACAGTTCAGTGCCTTATACAAAAAGTTCACCGTACACCAGGCAGAGATGCTCAAGATCCATGGAAGCGAACAGTGGCGCACCGATGCCTGGCTGGTACGCAGCAAGATGGGGCCATTACTCGCTGGTATCGAAAAGAAGCTACAGCAGTTGGTAGATATCCAATCCCAATCAATCTCCACCATCAGCCAGGATCTACTGGCCAGCACCGAAGGCACCATTAAAACAGTTGGAGCCCTGCTCATTGCCGGCCTAGTGATAGGCATCATACTTGCCTGGTTCATTGGTAACCTGATCGGCTCTCCAATCGTTAAGCTGGTAATGACCATGAGAGATATTGCCGAGGGCGAGGGGGATCTGACAAAACGCCTCACCAGCGATAGCCAGGATGAACTCGGCAACCTGACCCTGGCCTTCAATACCTTCGTCAGTAAGATACAGGACATCATCAAACGCACAGCAAATGCCACCGGCCAGGTATTGGATTCAGTAGCTCAGACCACTGAAAAGACCAATGTAATTACCAAGAAAATCATCAGCCAGGAATCAGAGACCTCACAGGTCGCCACCGCCATGCAACAGATGACAGCTACGGTCTCAGAAGTAGCAAGAAATGCCGGACAGGCAGAAGAAGCTGCCATAGCGGCAAACGCCGCCGCCGTCTCCGGCCAGGAGACAGTCGCCAAAACCGCCAGTTCCATCCAGGAACTGGCTCAGGATGTACAGGCTGCATCAGGTGTTATGGGTAAGGTGGAAAAGGACACAGACGATATCGGCACCGTTCTGGATGTGATCAAGGGCATTGCTGAGCAGACTAATCTGCTGGCCCTGAATGCAGCGATTGAAGCCGCGCGTGCTGGAGAACAGGGCAGGGGATTTGCCGTGGTTGCAGATGAGGTCAGAAACCTGGCCACCCGCACCCAGGAGTCAACCGTGGAGATCGAGCAGATGATCGGACGCCTGCAGGAAAGTGCGCGCGAGGCGGTCACTGTAATGAATGCAGGGAGTGAAAAGGCCAAGATCAACGTAGAGCAATCCCGTCAAGCTCGCGACTCACTGGAGTCCATAGCCGAAGCCATCGGCACCATTACTGACATGAACAGCCAAATCGCAACGGCAGCAGTGCAGCAGGACTCAGTGGCCGAAGATATCAACCGCTCCATTGTAGCCATCAGTGATGCCAGCTCTGAAACTTCATTGCTATCTCAGGAAACAGTCCAGATTACCGAAGATCTAGGTGAACTGGCATCCAACCTGCAGTCACTTATTGGACAATTCAAGATATCTGGCGATGACACCATAGATTTTGAAGTGGCAAAGTCAGCCCACCTGGCATGGAAGGCACGCCTGCGTGGCTTCCTGGATGGGCGCGAATCTCTGTCACGCCAAGAGGTAGTCTCACATCGGGATTGCGTACTGGGCAGCTGGTATTACGGGGAAGGAATCTCAAAGTACGGTCATATCCCCGGGATGAGAGAGATGGAAGCACCTCATACCGAAATGCACAATGTCATTCGGGAGATAGTGACCCTGAAGGAGAATGGGCAGGATGAAGAAGCAGAAGCGCATTTCGCCAAAATAGAGCCACTTTCAAAGCAGATCGTAGGCCTGTTGAGCCAGGTTGAGCAAAGAGTGGAAATGGGACAGGAAGAGGACAGTCTGATTTAAACCATAATCTAGGATATTCCAGCTAATCGCTGGGTCCCATTTCCGGCGTCTCCTGATCAACAGGTGTAAAATCTGCTCTTGGGCGGCCGTAGTGATAACCCTGGCCAAGGTCTATCCCGGCAGCCTTTATTGCATGTGCGATATGTTCGTTCTCTACATACTCCGCTATGGTCCTGATCCCCAGACGACTGGCCAGTTCCGCCACGCTGTGCACCAAGGCCAGATCACGCTCATCCTGTAACATATTGGAGACAAACTCGCCCTCTATCTTGATGTAATCAATGGGAAAGCGTTTCAGATAGTGGAAGGAGGAGAACCCGGAACCAAAATCATCAATGGCAAATTTATATCCCTCCATATGCAGCCGTTTCACAAATCCTTCCAGCAGCGAGATGTTCTTTACTGTCTCCCTTTCGGTCAACTCAAAAACAATCTGATCCGCCCGCAGGGAGCTAACATCAAGTAGCCCCTTAACCACACCAAAGAACTCATTTAATATCAGTGCCTTTGGCGACAGGTTAATAAACAACAGCCCACTGTAGCCTTCTCTACTTGCCTTGGAAAAGGCCTTATCCATCACAATATAGTCCAACCGATGAACCAGCCCCTCATGCTCTGCCACCTCTATGAACCTACTGGCGGGGATGAGCTTACCGTCCTGTTGGGTTATACGGCTCAGTACCTCATAAGCCATGGTCTGGCCATCAGTAAGTGTCACAATAGGCTGAAAATGGGGTTCAACCAGACGCTCCTCCAGAGCTCTGCGCACCAGCGCCTTTACCTCTGATACCTCACGCAATACTTCAATCATATCCTCGGCGCTTGGTATGGCCAGGCGGTTTTTACCCTCACTCTTCGCCTTGTACATCATATGATCGGCAAACAGGAACATCTCCTTGGTAGAGACGGCATGGTCCGGATAGATGGCCATACCTATTGATACGGTTGAGTTGCAGGCTTCACCCTCTTCCCCACACGCCACAATCAGATTCTGTGTCAGCTCCCTTATGCGCTCAGCCACATCATTTGCAGTGTCATCTTCGATCTCCGGCAACAGGATATTAAACTCATCCCCTCCATGCCGGGCAAAGATGTCGCCATTACGCAGTGTCTGTCGCACCGAGTGGGCGAACTCTTCAAGATATTTATCCCCGGCCACATGCCCGTAGGTATCATTGATGGACTTGAAGTTGTCCAGGTCCAGAACCAGCAATGCAAACCGGTGATTGTGGCGGGATGCCCGTCCAATCTCATAATCCAGCAGCTCCCAGAAGATTCGTTGGTTGTAGAGATCGGTAAGCGGATCACGAGTGGCGTAGTACTCCAGTTCACGGGTATATTTGGCTATGGCCTTCACTGAGCCAACCACATTCAGCAGGGTGGTCAGGATGCTCTCCACCACCAGCAAGCGCACTGGATCACCGGACAGATCAACCTGCAGACCGATACCAACTATTCCGCCAATCTTGGGTGATTCAACGGTCAACGACTTGGTCTGCAACTGGATCTGCTCTTTGGACAGGTCGATCTCATCGACACTGGCCTCACCCTTCCCCATGTAGTGTTCAATCGAATTTATCTCTATTCCTGCCAGGTAGGGATTTTCCCGAAAACTATTCCGGGCCACCGACTCCATTTCCTGCTGGGTATCATCAGATACCGCTTCACGCCAGAAAAACTCCAGATTGACCGCTTCATCCTTGACCCGAAAAGCGGAGAATAGGGCATAGGCAGGAAGAAAACGGTTCATATCCTCCAGCAATCTCTGTACATGGGCACGCCAGTCCCGCACCACTTCAGAGGTGAGGACAAAACCCTCCATCAGCGAGATCTCAAACTCCAACAGCTCCTTATCTACAGCAATCCCCTGCAGGCGCTCCTTGAGCAGGTCCAACTCGGTAATCAGCTCATCCAACTCACTAAAGCCGCTGGAGTAGCTCTGAAAAGAGAGCCGGGTAAAATCCGATACCTGATTAACCTGGGCCACATCCTCCTTCAGAGAGGTAACTCCACGATCGATACGACGACCTATCAGGTATGCAACCCACAGGGCCACCAGGGGTGGAAACGGCAGTAGAAACAGGAAAAAGGTAAGAAATCTGTTGCGTGCCTTTGCCAGTAGGGGCGCATGGTTCTGCCTGACCTCAATAACCCCTAACACATCTCCCACCACCACACCCCTGTGGCACTTGGTGCACTCTGGAGCAACCACCAGAGGCGAGAGATGCCTGACCCCGCTGCCATCTAAAAAAGACTGCTGCTGCGCCGAACTGAATACCTGCTGAATTGCACTATCCATAGCTGGCTGCTCAATTGCACCATGCTGACGCTCCACCAGGGCACCGCGATATATTTCCACGTTGAAACTTGATTCCCCCTGACCCTCGCGCATGCTGGAGAGAAACTGTTCCAACTCCTCCCTGGACCAGCCGCTGGACATTACCTGGTACATGGTATTGAAGGTGTGACGCGCGATCTGCCCGGCCAGGATACGGGCATCCTCCTTCAGGGTGCGCTCATAGTAGGAACCCACAAACCAGTAGGAGACCCCCAGCAATACCACTGAAACTGAGATTGCTGCCAGCAAGAGATAGGTACGTATGCTTATGGTCGTCTTCATCCAACATCCTTTTGTTCTTATAGTTATTGCTATTGAGTACAAGAATTAAGGATCAAACAGCCCATAGAACCCTGTTTGACCAGTATAGTCCCCAATCGCAAACTCCATTCACAATACGATGCAACATTTCCTAAGCAGCTAATACGTATACCTGAACTCCAGATATAGTTTCCATGACCTAAGACAAATCAGCATGTTAGTAAGAGAGCACATAAATACGTAAACCAATTTACCTGACAGCTTAATGCCACTTTCCTGTCACCAGGCAGCAAAAGGCAGCTTTAAGACATAATCCACATCACGTTAGGAAAATAATTCCTATGCAATGGTATTCATCTTTTTATGCATGCCTGTGGGTAGGGATATCTATCTATAGATTCTGTCACTGACGGACATCGTTCTATATCTGATAGGCTTTGCCGGTTAGAGCGTTGCCGAAGTTAGCCGCCCCGGTATTTCTGTGCCAATCTGGAGTAATTAGCCGGTGAGTAGTCCAGAAACCCCTGCTCCCTCTCATTTAGCTCCCGCACCCTGCGAGCTGGTGATCCATGCCACAAATACCCTCCTTCCAGGGTCTTGCCTCCCGGCACCAGGCTACCGGCACCCAGTACCACCCGTGACTCGATAACCGCACCATCCATCACCACTGCACCCATGCCGATCAGGCAGTTGTTACCGATAGTACAGCCGTGCAGCATCACCTTGTGACCAACGGTTACGTTATCACCAATGATTGTTGGATATCCCCCAGGATTGAACCTGCTATCGTGGGTTACATGCACCACGCTGCCATCCTGGATATTGGTATTGGAACCGATTTTTATATGATGGATATCACCCCGCACCACCACCAGCGGCCAGATGGAGGAGCCGGCTCCCAACTCAACATCACCAATGATTACCGCCGTGGGATCTACCCACGCATCCTCAGCGATGGAAGGGGTGTTGCCTTGAAAAGATCGAATATCTGCCACATGTTACTCCTGAGGGATTAAAGCTTTGGGCTGTATATGCCGCCTTGCATTTCATAACACTAAGACCCTGTCTCAATCATTATTAAAATGATCAAGACACCGTAATGATACAATTATTGGTATCACAGAAAAAAGGAGTTGGCATGGACATATCTACCTTTCTGGTATTGGGAGTCATTGTGGTGGCTGCCATCTATGCGGTATCCATATACAACGGCCTGGTAAACCTGAAACATGGCGTCACCAAGGCCTGGTCAAACATAGATGTACTACTCAAGCAGCGCCATGATGAACTACCCAAGCTGGTAGAGACCTGCAAACAGTACATGCAGTATGAACAGGAGACCCTGGAAAAGGTGATGCAGGCCAGAAGCGCCGTCTCCGCCGCCAGACAACAGGGCGATATTGGAGCCCTGGGTGCTGCCGAAAGCCAGCTGCGGCTTGGTCTGGGCAACCTGTTTGCAGTGGCCGAGGCCTATCCTGATCTGAAAGCCAATGAGACCTTCCTGCATCTGCAAGGCCGCATCACCGGCCTGGAGAACAGCATCGCCGACCGCAGAGAGTTCTATAACGAAAGCGTCAACAACAACAATGTACGCATAGAACAGTTCCCTGACGTCATCATTGCCAACATGTTCAACTTCAAGGCGGCCGAACTGCTGGAGTTCTCTGAACAGGAAAAACAGGACGTAGATATGAAGTCTCTGTTTGAGTAATGCCTCTTACAGAGCAGATCCAACTCCTCTCCAACTGGGAGTTCTGGGCGCTGACCCTGCTGGCTGCGGCCGTCTCGATGGCCGGGCTCTACCTTCTGGTGCATTACTTGCGCAAAGCCCGGACGATTGAGGACACCCCCACAGCCAAGGTGCGCTCGGCTCATCAGGGTTATGTAGAGCTTGCGGGCATGGCTATTACTATGCCAGGCGAGCCCATCTTGGGGCCGCTCACCGGACTGGAGTGCTGCTGGTACAGCTACAAAGTGGAACAGCGGGGCGACAAAAACTGGCGCACCATAGAGAAGGGACGCAGCGATCACCTGTTCCTGCTCCGTGACAACACTGGAGACTGCATCATAGACCCCGACGGTGCCGATGTAACCCCAAGCCAGACCGATACCTGGCATGGCCACAACAGAAGACCCACTGCAATTACCGGCAGCACCGATCTAGGCCCAGGCACATTGGGAGGACTGGTGAGTCTCTTGGGCAGAAATCCGCAGCACAGCTCCAGATACCGCTATACCGAATCCCGCATCGCCCACCAAGACCCTCTGTATGCCATTGGCATGTTCCGGAGCCATGACGAGATACACCAGATGCGGCAAAGGGATGAGATAACCAGAGACCTGCTGCGCGACTGGAAGCAGGATCGAGCTGAACTTATGTTGAGATTTGATCGTAACCGGGATGGACAGATCAATCCTGAAGAGTGGGAGCAGGCGCGCAAGGCTGCGGCCGCCCAGGCTCGCACCGAACAACAGCAGCTTCTGGGCGACAATAATCTACACACCATGAGCGACACCAATGACCGGCGTGCTCCATATCTACTATCCACCCTTGAACAGTTTGATCTGGTACGCCGCTATCGACGCTTTGTAGTTTTATCTACCTGCGCCTTCTTTGCCAGCGGCACTCTTTGCGTATGGTTGCTATCATTTAAACTTTAAAACTCAAGAGTGGTCTGAATTAACCTGAGCGCAGCTTCATTATTATTTTGTATTAGACTGTGTGCTGATGCGGTTTCATGTCACAATGTCTAAACTATAAGAAAACGTTCTATCCTGTATCCAGTGAGGTCATGCTACATTTATGGACAATCCCCTTCTGCAGCTTGAGGGACTGCCACCCTTTTCACTCATCCAACCGGAACATGTTGAACCTGCCATTGATCAACTGCTAAGCGAGTGCCGTTCCGGCACCGAACAGCTACTGGACAGTAACCAGGAGTTCAGTTGGATCAATCTGGTGGAGCCGTTGGAGATACTGGACGATCGCCTGAGCCGGGCCTGGTCACCGGTGAGCCATATGAACTCGGTTGTGAACTCGGAACCATTGCGTGCCGCCTATAACGCCTGTCTGCCCAAGCTCAGTGAATACTCAACCGAGATGGGTCAAAATGAACGCCTGTTCAACGCATATAAATACATCCGGGAACATGATCCAAACCTGGACCAGGCCCAACAAAAGAGCCTGGACAACGCGCTGCTGGACTTCAAACTCTCGGGGGTAGATTTGCCGGCTGAGAAAAAGGCCAGATTCAAGGAGATAAGCCAGGAACTGTCCCAACTCGGCAGTAAATTCAGTGAAAATCTGCTGGATGCCACCCATGCCTGGAGCAAACTGGTCAGCGATGAGGGAGAGCTAGCCGGACTGCCGCAGTCAGCCCTGGATCTGGCCCGCCAGACCGCTGAACAGAGAGGGGAGCAAGGGTGGCTGTTAACTCTGGAATTCCCGTCCTACTTTCCTGTGCTCACCTATGCCGACAACCGGGAACTGCGGCATGAGATGTATGAGGCCTACACCACCCGGGCCTCAGACCTGGGACCGGATGCAGGCAAATGGGACAACAGCGAAATCATGGAGCAGTTGCTGAACCTACGTCATGAACAGGCACAACTACTGGATTTTGACAACTACGCCGAGCGCTCCCTGGCGCGCAAGATGGCCCGTAGCGGACAGGAGGTAATGGAGTTTCTCCACGATCTTGCCGCCCGCTCTTCAAAACAGGCTCGCGCCGAACTGGCAGAACTGGAACAGTTTACATCCGAACAGTATGGCATGGAGCAGCTGGAGGCCTGGGACATAGGCTACTATTCGGAAAGACTCCGCCAGCACCGTTACTCCATCACCCAGGAAGAGTTAAAGCCATATTTTCCCGAGACCCGGGTTATCCCGGGCATGTTTGATGTGGTGGGGCGACTCTATGGTATGCAGATCTCTGAGATTAACGATATAGACTGCTGGCACCCGGATGTACGCTTTTATGAGATCCGGGGCCGGGACGGAGAGTTGCGCGGACAGTTCTACCTGGATCTATATGCCCGCCCGCAAAAACGTGGCGGTGCCTGGATGGACGAATGTGCCAGTCGTTTTGTAACCCACCAACACACCCAGATCCCGGTAGCCTATCTCACCTGTAATTTTTCACCCCCGGTAGGGGATAAGCCGGCCCTGTTCACCCATGATGAGGTAGAAACCCTGTTCCATGAATTCGGTCATGGCCTGCACCATATGCTCACCAGAATCGACTATCCCAGCGTATCCGGAATCAGCGGTGTAGAATGGGACGCGGTGGAACTGCCATCCCAGTTCATGGAGAACTGGTGCTGGGAGCGGGAGGCCCTGGACCTGATCTCCGGTCACTATGAGAGTGGTGAACCCATACCCGACGAGATGTATCAGCGTATGACTGCGGCCAAAAACTTCCAGTCCGGCATGCAGATGGTACGTCAATTAGAGTTTGCCATCTTCGATATGCGCATACATCAGGAGTTCACGCCTGAACAAGGTGGCAGGATCTATGAGATCCTGGAACAGGTACGCTCCGAGGTTGCCGTAATCCAGCCACCAGAGTTTAATCGCTTCGCCCACGGCTTCTCACATATCTTTGGTGGCGGGTATGCTGCAGGCTACTACAGTTATAAATGGGCAGAGGTGTTATCTGCCGATGCCTTCTCTCTATTTGAGAAGAACGGCATTTTCGACCAGAATACCGGTGATTCGTTTTTACACAACATCTTGGAACAGGGAGGATCCAAGAATGCTATGGATCTGTTCGTGGCCTTTCGGGGCCGGGAACCAGAGATTGATGCCCTATTACGTCATTGCGGCATAGCCGCAGATGCAACACCTAGGGTCTGTTAACACTAATCCAACAGGCTCTGTTACACCTGAAAAAGCGCCAATCTAGGCGCGAGGAGTTATAGTTTGGTCATTCCAAATGAACAACGAGCAACAACGAGTGGCGCTTTTTCAGGCGTAACCCGAAGGGCTGGGGCTGTTTTTCCGCCCAGCTGCGTTATCATTCATTCATGTAGAGTCACTACACATCACTCATTCTGCCTTGCTGGACGAAAAAATAGTCCCAGCAGTGCCTGCTTGATTAGTATTGACAGACCCAAGGAAAAGACCTGATGCTGAGAATCTTTTTTATGCTCCTGGTAACTATTGGCAGTGCCCAGGCGGCATATATTACCGACAAACTGCTGGTTGGTTTCTACGCCAAACCTGATGCCTCAGTACAACCGTTAAAGGTCCTGCCCAGTAGCACCCCAATGGAAGTCCTGGGTAAAAAAGACGCCTTCTCCAAAGTACGCCTGGGAGACGGAAAAGAGGGCTGGGTCAAAAGCATCTACATCAGCACTGAGAAACCGGCCCGGGCCATGCTGCTGGAACTACAGGCTAAATCCAGCACCATTCAGAACAAACTGATCGAGGCGGAAAAGGCCCTGAAGGCAGCCAAGGCCAAAGGTGGTGCACCTACAGATACCAAGGCAGCCACCAAGCTAAAACAGGAACTGGCCAAGACCAAGAAAAAGTTGACCACCATGAGCAACGCCTTGAAAAACGAAAAGAAAAAGGCCCAGACACTGAGCGCCAAGCTAAAAAAAGCCAGCTCCAAAGGCAGTAACAACCAATCCAAACAGGTAAAGGCACTGAAGAAAAAACTCTCTTCCAGCGAAGCCGAGTTGAAAGCCACCCTGCATGAAGCCAGACTACTACAAGACCTGTTGAAGAAGACCGATCAGACCGCGAGTCAGCGCATAGCAGCACTGGAGGCGGAGGTAATAAAGGCCAAACAGAATCAAAATAGCGCCTCAAATAGAGCCCTGAAGCAACAGAACGCCATCCTGAAGAAGCGTATGCAACAACTTGGCGAGTTACTGGGACAACCACTACCCGAGGTCAAGGTGGTATCTACACCCAGGGCAGAACATGAACCAGAGACCATGGATGAAGCGGATGGCGAATCCAGCTATGGATTTGGCACCTGGACTGTTTTCCTGGTCATACTCCTGATCGGCGGATTTATCGGGGGTATTGCCTTTAAAAATCACCACATACGCCGACGCTATGGGGGATTTCGCATCTGATTCCATATGGAGCAACCACTGCTCCATACCTATTTCAGCCCATGCCGAACCTGTGATGAAACAACAAATAACAAGCCGTCTGCAATAACTGAAATCTTATGGAATACAGAGACTTAAGAGATTTCATCCAGCAATTGGAATCCCAGGGAGAACTAAAACGCATCTCGGTGGAGGTGGATCCATACCTGGAGATCACCGAGATCTGCGACCGCACCCTGCGCCAGGGCGGACCAGCGCTACTGTTTGAAAAGGTCAAGGGTTCTGAAATCCCTCTGCTTGGTAACCTGTTTGGTACCCCAAAGAGGGTGGCCCTGGGGATGGGTGAAGATTCCGTAGCCTCCTTGCGGGAGGTCGGCAGCCTGCTGGCCATGCTCAAGGAGCCAGAGGCACCCAAGGGCATGCGTGATGCCTGGGAAAAACTCCCGGTATTCAGGAAAGTCCTGGATATGTCTCCCAAAGAGAAGAAGAGTGCTGCCTGCCAGGAGGTGGTGGTTGAGGGTGAGGCTGTGGACCTGGGAAAGATCCCGATCCAAACCTGTTGGCCTGAGGACGCCGCCCCCCTGATAACCTGGGGTCTGGTGGTAACCCGTGGCACGGAGAAATCCCGTCTCAACCTGGGTATCTACCGCATGCAGGTCCTGGGTAAAAACCGGGTAATCATGCGTTGGTTGTCCCATCGTGGCGGCGCCCTGGACTTCAAGGCCTGGCAACAGCAGCATCCAGGCGAGCCATATCCGGTAGCCGTAGCCCTGGGTACCGACCCTGCCACCACCCTGGCAGCGGTGACCCCGGTACCTGACAGCCTGTCCGAATACGCATTTGCCGGACTGCTGCGCGGGAGCAAGACCGAAGTAACCAAATGTATCGGCTCTGAGCTGCTGGTTCCGGCCACGGCTGAGTTTGTACTCGAAGGACATATCCATCCGGATGACATGGCACCTGAAGGCCCGTTTGGCGATCACACCGGATATTACAACGAGGTGGACCAGTTTCCGGTCTTCACTATAGATCGCATCACCCACAGGCGCGATCCCATATACCACAGCACCTACACCGGACGCCCACCGGATGAACCTTCCATCCTGGGGGTAGCCCTGAACGAGGTATTTGTACCCATCCTCAAGAAGCAGTTTCCGGAGATTGTGGACTTCTATCTACCGCCCGAGGGCTGCTCCTATCGTATGGCCATTGTCAGCATCCGCAAACAGTATCCAGGACATGCTAAGCGGGTAATGCTGGGGATCTGGTCCTTCCTGCGCCAGTTTATGTATACCAAGTTCGTGGTGGTCACCGATGAGGATGTAAACGTACGGGAGTGGCAGGATGTGATCTGGGCCATGACCACCCGCATGGATCCTGGACGAGATACTACAATTATCGATAACACCCCCATCGACTATCTCGACTTTGCATCACCGGTATCGGGACTGGGATCCAAGATGGGGTTTGATGCTACCAATAAATGGCCGGGAGAGACTGAACGGGAGTGGGGACGTACCATATCCATGGATCCGGCGGTAAAGAAACGTATTGACGATATTTGGGACGAGTTGGACATAGGCTAGTAACAACTCGAGCTGTAATATAAAAATCTAACAGATAACGGAGGCTGACCCATGCGGACTATCATGATGATGAATACCAAGGGCGGATGCGGCAAGACCACACTGGCAACTAATATCGCCACCTGGTTTGCGGATGAGGGAAAGAAGGTTGCCCTGGCTGATTTTGACCCTCAGGGCTCATCTCTGGATTGGCTCCAGGCCCGCGACAGCTACGAAGGTATCCCGAATATCGAGGGAGTAAATGCCGCAAATGGACCAGCCACCCCGGCCCGGGGAACAGATTTCCTCATAATGGATGCCCCAGCCGCCATCCATGGTAAGGAGATCAACGCCATGCTACGCCGGGTCCAGACCCTAATCATCCCGGTGCTCCCATCACCTATAGACATGCGTGCCTGCAGTCGTTTTCTGGAAGAACTGTTGGCCAGTGGCAGGGTCTCGAAACAGCAAACCAAGATAGCCATAGTTGCCAACCGGGTGTGGGAGCGCACCAATATCTATAAAGAACTGGAGGAGTACCTGGGGCACCTGAAAATCCCGGTGCTTACCCATCTGCGTGAAAGCCAGAACTATATCCGCTCGGCTGAAAAAGGCTTGGGATTGTTTGAACTTGCCCCATCCCAGGTATGGCAAGATCTGGAACAGTGGGATCCTATTATTGAATGGCTGAGCAGCAGTCGCAGCCAACCATCAGCCTAAGCAACATATTCCAGAAACCGCATACTACTGGGATATAGATCCAGTTAGTACAATCTGGGCATTAAAGGAGCCTCCCGCCCGGTCGCTACATCTTATACGGTTGCAAAAGTATCTTGGCGCAACGCGGACTATGATGGATACATGGGCTCAAAAAAGATACTACTGGTTGACGATGAAGTGCGCGTACTGGATGGGTACCGCAGGGGTCTGCGCAGAAAATACAAACTGGATACCGCCAGCAGCGGCCAGGAAGCCCTTGATCTTCTGAATAATAATGAATATGCCGTAGTTATCGCTGATATGCGCATGCCTGGCATGTCCGGGCTGGAACTGCTGACAGAAATCCGCAGACTCTGCCCTGATACGGCACGCATAATGCTCACCGGAAACGCCGACCAGCAGACCGTCATCGATGCGGTCAATCAAGGCAAGGTGTATCGATTTCTCACCAAACCCTGTGCTAGCACTACCATGGAATCTGCCATCGAGGAGGGCATCCAATACTACCAACACTCCAAGGACAGGCATGAGGAGATGCAATATAACGCCTCACGGGCCAGAGATCTGGCCAGAATTCTCTCCCATCAATCCTTACACGACCCACTAACCGGGCTGAATAATCGGTATTCCTTTGAAAACCAGCTGGACAGACTGGCAGAAGCCCCGGAAGTTGAGGGGCGCAATCATGCCGTATGCTATATCGACATAGATCATTTCCATGTCATCAATGCCGCCCATGGACCAATTGTGGGAGACATGGTCCTTACTCATGTAGCAGCCACCCTCAAGGAGGACCGGCGCGAGGACGATCTGGTGGCTCGTCTCTCGGATGACAAATTCACTATTCTGCTGAGCGACTGCAACCTGGAACAGGCCAAACAACTGGTAGAGAAGCTACAGCAGCGCTTACAGGAATCGACCCTGGAACATGGTGGACAACAGATCAAGATCAGCACCAGCATCGGCCTCACCCCCGTAACTGGAAATGACTGGAGCGCCAGCTCCATACTCCATACCGCAGAGGCTGCCTGCTCCCTGGCCAAGGAGCATGGTCGAAACAATATGCATGTATCCGACCAGCAAGACCCGGAATTGAAACGGCGTATGGGCAACATGCTCCTGACATCTGATATCAGCAGCGCCCTGGAGGAAGAGAGATTCCGGCTCTACTATCAAACCATTGCTCCCCTCAATCCTGAGGCAGATCAGGGACTGCGTTTTGAACTGTTGATCCGCATGCTGGACCGGGAAGGCAATATCCATATGCCAGGTGAATTCCTGCCCGCAGCGGAATATTACCATCTGTCACCCAAGATAGACCGTTGGGTTATCCGTAGCGCCGCCTCCTGGCTGGAGCAACATCCACGGCAACTGGAAAAACTCTCATCCTGTTCCATTAACCTGTCCGGACTCTCTCTGGGTAATCAGGAAGTATTGCAGTGTATTAGCGAAACCTTTGCATCAGGCAAGATACCTCGCAACAAGATCTGTTTTGAGGTTACCGAGACCGCTGCGATCCTGAAGATTGATACCGCACTGGAGTTCATCCATGCCCTCAAGTCACAGGGATTTCTGTTTTCCCTGGATGACTTCGGCAGCGGCTACTCCTCATTTACCTATCTCAGAGATCTGCCAGTGGACTATCTCAAGATAGACGGCACCTTTGTAAAAACCATGGATATAGACAAGATAAACCGAAGCATGGTCAAGTCTATTCATGAGATTGGACAGGCCATGGAAATCAAGACCATCGCTGAGTTTGTGGAAAATGAGGATATACGCAGTCACCTGCAGGAGCTGAAGATTGATTTTGCCCAGGGCTATCTGATTGCCAAACCCCAGCCCCTGGACAACCTGGATCAGATAGAACCGGAGTCAGACTCCAAATAAAACACCTAAACACCCCAGATATAGCATGCCGCCTATTTGCGGCTCAAAACCAGCACCCGTACCGGGCCGCTTATGATATCATTCTCTTCAGAGACAGCCAGCCGCAACAGGACAGCGGTGCTCAGTTCCTGTCCTTTTGCCACCAACAGCGCACCCCCCTCCGAGTAAATATACTGGTCCAGGATCATGCCTGGTTTCAGTTTGGTAATGGGTAGAGTCATTACCTCAAAGCTGGCCCCTCCCTCTCCTGCCACTAGCGCCTGCACCAGAGCGGGCTCATACTTGTCTGGCTCAGCTTTCAGCTCATCGATTGCATCCACGGCGCTCTTGCCACTTACGATAAGCGTATCATAGGCCAGAGCCACCTTCAGGATCTGTCCCCCAAGCATACCTTTTTGACTCAGGGTGAGCTTAGGACCAACTTCAATACTGTCCGCTTCAGCATTCTGCTGTTTTACCATAGCGGCAACTGCTTCAAAACGCGGTATGTGCTGCAACAGGCGGGCACCAATTTCCGGATGCTTATTGAATTGCAGCAGTTCTGACTTTTCTATTTTCTTACCCTCTGTGATCTTCTGCATCAGCTCCGAGGGCAGGGTGATACACCCAAGCTGTGACAACATGGCAGCCAACTCATAGCTCCAGAGATCCGGGAGCTTAAGTTGCTTGGCCATGGACAGGACCACACGTTTTATACGTGATGCCCGACTGAAAGAGTGAGGGTCCACCAATCCGAGGATATCTGCCAGCAGATTGACCGTTCCCTTCAGGGTTTTATTGATCAGATCCCGTTCAGCCGTAACATGCCTATACTGCTGAATACCATCAATCATGGTCTCAAACAGGACCCCGATTGGCACCGGTTTATTCAGAAAGCGGAATATCTGACCATCATTGATAGCATTTATTGCTACATCCAGGGTGGCATTTCCCGTAAGCATCACCCGGACCGTATCAGGTGACAGCGCACGCACCTGATACAGGAACTCCAGGCCATCCATATTTGGCATCTGCATGTCAGAAATCACAACAGCAAAGGGGCCATCATGGGTTATCGCCTGGATTCCATCCCCACCACTGGCCGCAGTAACCAGGTTTATGCGTTTATGAAACTGGCGGTTAAACGACGCCAGTAGATTTCGATCATCATCCACCAACAATACTTTTTCAGCAGGGCCGGCCATATCCCACCTCGGTTAGTATCCAAAAAACTACTGCGAACCCTCTCGCATCCAAACAGCTCGATTCGTGCTTAATTGCACAACCATCCCTTCTAACATAGAGCATTAAACAGCTTGCTCCTGACTTAGATCTACATCAGCATAGATCGACTCCCAAGTGGCAACCCGATGCTCCAAGCCTAACCCAGACAAATACTCCATAGAGATATGCCTGTTGTCCTGACCTGGATAGCTGCTGTCCAGGGCATCTGCCACATGGACTGCAGTAAGTGGCGCAAATACCGTCCCTTGAGACAGCTCTGGCTTGTGGTGAAATGCAACTGTCTCCATTACTGCATCGGAAAATCCCCACAGTCCCAGCAGATAGGCACCCACCGCACCATGATGGGTTCCCAGCACCTCCATCTCGGCACGGTAAAAGTTAGTGCCACCCTGCGCCAAGGCATGCACCTGCCCATACTCTTTAGGCATGTTATAAGCCAGGACAAGTTTCCCAATATCATGCATAAAACCTGACAGGTAACACTCATCCAACATATCCACATCTACCTGTTCTGACTCTGCAATACGTTTGGCCAGAAGGCCAACCCTGATACTGTGATCCGCCAGCTCACGCAGCGAAAGGCCGCTGAGCTTGGCACTGTTCTTGCCAAATTGTGAAAACAGCCCCACCGATAAAACCAGGTGCTTAATAGTATCCAGACCTAACAGGGTTGCAGCTTCACCTGGAGTAGATATATGTCGGCCAAATCCGAAAAAGGCTGAGTTTACCAACTGCAGGGTTTTGGCCGTTATGGCCGGATCCTTGGCAATAGAGTTCCCAACGGCCTTAACCGACACATTGGGAGAATTGATCTTCTCCACAATTTCCACATAGATATCCGGAAGGCTGGGCAAGGCCACAGTACCAGACACCAGGGACTGCAGCCTGGAATCATCCAGAAGTTCACGCAGGCTCAAAGCCCTGGTCAGCGCATCCTTGAGCAGTTTTATATCACATGGCTTGGTAAAAAACTGGTGGGCCAGCTTTACCGATGACATAGTCATATCCTCATTGGAGTAACCAGAAAGGATAAAGCGCACCATATTAGGATAGAGACGCGACACTTCGGACAACAACTGGACACCGTTGATTCCAGGCATACGCATATCGGTAACTAAAGCATCAAAACTATCTTGTGCCATCAACTCCAGCCCCTGTTCACTTGATAGCACAAACGACATATCCCACTGCCGGCGTTCATTACGCAGGGCGCGCTTCAACCCGTCCAGGATACGGGCATCATCATCCACAAACAGGATTTTTTTCTTAGTACTCATTTCCGGTCACTGTGTAATTGGCAGGCGTATGACAAAGGTAGCGCCCTTTCCCTGTTGGCTCTCTACATCAATACTCCCGTGGTGCTTGTCCACAACAACAGAATAGGCAATGGCCAACCCCTGTCCGGTACCCTGACCTACCTTTTTGGTGGTAAAGAATGGATCGAATATTCGATCGCGCACCTCTGGCGGCATTCCAACTCCGGTATCACTGATCTTGATAAGAACCCAGTTATCCTTCTTTCTGGTTGAGATTCGAATCAACCCCTTGTCTGCCCCTTCCAGTTCGGAGGCATCACTGATGGCATGGGCGGCATTGACCACGACATTCAGTATTACCTGGTTAAAGTCCCCGGGGAAACAAGGCACCAGAGGCAGATCTGGATCCAGATCAGTCTCCAACTCAGCAACATATTTCCACTCATTACGGGAAACTGTCACCGTATTCTGAATGGCCGAATTGATATCGATAGAGGTCTTCTCCTCCAACCCAGGGTGAGAAAACTCATTCATGGCCCGCACAATCCCAGCTACACGATCAATCCCCTCCAGTGTCTGTTCCACTGCCTTGGGAAGCTCCTCTCGCAGGTAGGCAAAATCTATCTCCTCTGCAACCTCCTCACATTTGGCAATTAGCTCTTCCGGTACCGACCCCTGACGGGCCGCAACCACCAGTTGATCACGCACCCTGGCCAACCGCTCAATGTCGATAAACGAATCCCGGAAGAACCTGGTATTGTCCCCGACAAACTGTATAGGCGTATTGATCTCGTGGGCGATGCCTGCCGCAAGCTGGCCTATAGCTTCCAGTTTCAGTGCCTGGCGCAGTTGTAGCTCCATACTATTCCATTCCGCCTCGGCCTCCCGCCGCTTGGTAATATCACGCACGCTAATGATAATCAGCGCCCGCTCTGGAAGAGCAACCTTGCTTATGGTGAGCTCAAGTGGAAACCTGGAACCGTCACTGCGTTTACCCTCCATCTCAAGTAGGGCACAGGTTGGCTCTCTGGTACCGGTCTCAACATACTCTGCAAAGGTAATATCACTGCCGGCAAAATTGAGCAGGTCCTCAATATGACGACCAATTACCGCTCCCTCGGAATAGTAAAAAATAATCTGGGCAGCACGGTTGAACATCTCTATGCGACCAGTTTCACTCACAATAATGATTCCATCAGCTGTTGCCTCCAGGATGGAACGACTGGTGTTTTCTCTCTCGATCAGGTCCTGATTCAACTGATAAAGCTCGAGGCTCTTTTGCTCCAGCAGCTCTTCTGCCTGCTTGCGGGCCGCACGTTCCCTGGCACATCTTCTGGTAAGCCGCTCAATCTCGTCCATCCATCACTCCTTCAAGGTGAGATAGAATCTCACTGCCGAGCCATAAGAACGAATCTCATCTTCTCGTTGAATGCTTATCTCTTCCCCAAAATGCTCACACGCTCCCTCCATCATGCCGTGAGCCAGACCAGCCAGGGCACGCCGGGAACGATAGGTGACAATCAACTGGCCGGGGCCGGGGGAAGAAAATTCAAACTCCGGCAACTCAGCATCAGGATAGAGTTTACGTACCTCCACATGGATGTGGTCATCCACCGAGCGCATAAAGTCAAAGGCGTTATCCACAGTAGCGGTAAAATGGGGGTAGCTGGCAATCAGGGCGCCCATCGATACCGCGACATGATCGCGAGCGCGTTGAAGGCCG
>JANQEV010000096.1 GCA_028278145.1 Chromatiales bacterium
AAAGCAGCCGCCGGTTGTGCGGCCCGGGCCTGGAACCCCAGTGGTGGCAGGGGCTTGGTCTGGAAGTTGTTGAATGCGCGATAGCCTTTGGCGCGGGACTCGATCTCGGTGTGCTGAAACTGGATCGAACGCCCGGATTTCAGCCGGTTGGCTAATTCGTCACTGGTAAGAAATATCGCCTGTGGTGGTAGCAATGGACGTTCGCTGTCATGGCGCCTCTGTTCATAACGTTCCGTTACCTGTTCCAGGAACTCTTCCGCCTGATCACGACACTCGGAGTGATGGATGGTCAGATAGTCGGCGGGGAGAAAATCAAACAGGGTTGCGGTCTGGTCAAAAAACAGCGGCAGGTAGTACTCCAGTCCACCAGGTGCATTTCCATCAGAGACCTCACGGTAGATCAGGCTGTTGCCCGGATCACCCTCGAATGTGTTGCGGAAGGCGCGGCGAAATCTGGTGATGGCCTCCTGATGCATGGGGAACTCTTTGGCTGGAAGTATCTCCACCTGCTGGATTTTGTCCAGGCTGCGCTGGGTCTCCGGATCGAAGGTGCGGATGCTCTCTATCTCTTCATCAAACAGGTCGATCCTGAGTGGGTGCTGACTGCCCATGGGAAACAGGTCCAGCAGGGAGCCGCGTACGGTGAACTCGCCATGGGCCAATACCTGGGATACACATTGATAGCCGCTCTGTTCCAGCTGCCGCCTGGTGTCACTGAGCTGGATCTGGTCACCCACCTGGTAGATAAAACTGCCTCCGTCCACATAACTGCGCGGGGGCAGGCGCTGCAGCAGGGTGCCTATGGGGACAATCAAGACCCCTTTTTCTACCCTGGGCAGTTGATATAGGGTCTTGAGACGTTCTGATACCAGCTCCGGCAGGGGTGGAAAGATGTCGTAGGGCAGGGTCTCCCAGTCTGGAAAGCTGATTACCGGGATATCCTCGCCGGAAAAGAAGAATCTGAGACTGGTCGCCAGTGTAGATGCCGACTGCACATCCTGTAACAGCACCATGACCAATCCATCATACTCTCTGGCTGCAGAGGCTATGGCCAGGGCATCGCTGATGCCATACAGGTGTCCCCACTGCAGGCGCTCCTCAGTCTGCTCTGGCAATTGCGGAGTGAGGGGGTTGGATAGGGGAGTGCTGGAGCTTGCTGTACTGGCTAGGTCGGACATTATCAACTTGGACTACTGGATTATCTGGCAAGGGCTGGATTGTCTCACAACGTTGGGATGGGGAAAATGATGGCCGGGCTCTTTTGTTGTTTTTCTCTGTGTACGGATATAGAGTCTCAATGGATATACTCCTTTTGGGTAGCTAGATGAGTCTGCAAAAGCGTCAACCTGTACTGTTAAAGAAGTCCATCCTGGTCAGGGTGGGTGTGGCCATGGCCACTATTCTCAGCCTGGCAGTGATCGGAATATTGAGTTCGGTGATCATCGCCGAGACCTCCGAGGGATTTGCCGCAGCCATCAACCAGGCCGGCACATTGCGTATGCAGTCCTACCGTATTGCCAGCAGCCTGGTGCATGGTACTGACCTTGAGGGTGGGCAGGCTGGTGATACTACTCGCAAACTGGTGGAGGAGTTCGAAGAGCGTATCTATAGCCCCCGTATCCATACCGTACTGCAGAAGGGTACCAGCCTGCGGGTGGAGGAGGCCTACCAGATGGTTGAGTGGCGCTGGCAGGAGAGCTTTCTGCCCCAACTCAAGGCCTACTTGCAGGCAGCTGGTGCCAGTACCAGCTCAGATCAGGATGAATCACAGGGTGCAGATGAAAAGCTGTTTTACCTCTCTAATGTAGATAGCTTTGTAGATGACATCCATCACCTGGTAAAAGTGCTGGAACTTGATGCTGAGGAGAAGATTCAACAGCAGAGGCTGATCCAGATTGTCACCCTGGCCCTGATGCTGCTGGTGGTTGCAGTCAGTATGTATATGACCCACACCAGCGTACTGATACCACTGCGCGACCTTTTGACCTGTGCCCGCGCCGCCCGTCGAGGCGATTTCTCCATTCGCAGTCACTACCTGGAGGAGGATGAGCTGGGGCAATTGGGTCAGTCATTCAACGTTATGGCAGAAGACCTCTCCAAGATGTATGCGGATCTGGAGGAGAGGGTGCGGGAGAAGACCTCTGATCTGGAGCAGAGCAACCAGTCACTGGAGCTGTTATATACCGCCACCAAGCGTCTGAATGAATCTACTCCAACAGAAGAGGTGCTGCGAAACCTGATCCATGATATCGAGCATACAACTAACATCAGAGGCGGTTATGTCTGCCTGGGTAAGCCGGGTGATAAGCAGGCCTTCCGCCTGGCGGCAACCAGTTTTGATGATGAAAATGGTGGCAGGTACCCACTGGATTGTGCCACCTGCCTGGGCGATGGCACCTCACATACCTTTGAACTGCAACGCCAGGACCAATCTGCAACCAGGATGTTCTCAACCCCTATCAAGGATCAGGAACAGCACTATGGCGTGCTGGTGCTGGAGCTGGCCGATGCTAGTGAATCGGCAGAACTGAGCGATTGGCAACAGCGTCTGGTGGAAACGGTGGCCAGCCATATCGCCATGGGCATGAATATGGCGCAGCAGGCGTCCCGGAGCCGCATGTTGTCACTGCTGGAAGAGCGCAGCGTGATTGCCCGCGAGCTGCATGACTCCCTGGCCCAGTCTCTCTCCTATCTGAAGATCCAGGTAAGCCGCCTGGATATGGTATTGGCCGGAGAGGACCAGAATACGGCCCTGGAGATCTCAAGTATCCTGCGTAGTGCTCTGAACGGGGCCTACCGTGAGCTGCGGGAACTGCTCACCACCTTCCGTCTGCGTATCAGTGAGGCAGGTTTGATTGCTGCCCTGGAAGAGACGGTGCAGGAGTATCGCGAGCGCAGTGGTGTAGAGATCGAGTTGATCAACAAGATTGGCAACTGCCAGTTCCGCCCCAATGCCGAGATACATGTCATCCAGATCATACGTGAGGCCCTGTCAAATGTGAGCCGTCATGCCGATGCTGAAAAGGCCAAGGTACTGGTGGAATGTGATATTGATGGCCTGGTCACTATACTGGTGGAAGATGATGGAAAGGGTATGGCTATGGATGATGATGGTGATATGATGCAACATTACGGTCTACCAATCATGAAGGAACGGGCGGAATGGCTGGGTGGCGATCTGACTATCAGGCAGTCACCATCAGGTGGAACGAGCGTGAGACTCGTATTTGAGGCCGCAGAGAGTGCCCCATCCAATATCCACGAGAGTGTTCTCCAGAGGATGAATTATGAGCAATGATAGTACCTATTCTGTTATATCCATTGACGATCACCCACTGTTCAGGAAAGGGGTTTCCGATCTGATTGACATGGACGATACCCTGAATCTGGTAGGTGAGGCGGATAATGGTCTGGATGGCCTGAAGTTGGCAGAGGAGCACAACCCGGACCTGATACTGCTGGATATCAATATGAAGGGTATGGATGGACTGGAGACCCTCAAGGCCATAAAAGATAAAGATGTCGACTCCAGAATTATGATGCTTACCGTATCGGATAATGAGGACGACGTTGTTACCGCACTACGCCTGGGCGCCGATGGCTATCTGCTTAAGGATATGGAGCCAGAGGATATACTTAAGTCCATTAAGACAGGTGTGTCCGGCAAGATAATAATAAGTGAACGTCTGACCCAACTATTGGCCCAGGCACTGCGTGAGGAGGCCAAGGCTCCCAAGAATGGCGCCCTGGTGGATCTGACTGCGCGTGAGAAGGAGATCCTCGGGTTGATTTCTGACGGTATGAGTAACCGGATGATTGGAGATACCCTGAATATCTCTGAAGGTACGGTGAAGGTACACGTAAAACACATCCTGAAAAAACTCAATCTTAAGTCCCGGGTTGAGGCTGCAGTTTGGTCGCTGAAAAATATCTGACAGCGCAAATCTGGCAAAAATCGCTGACCTGCCATAACGTCATGAAAATTTGGTGGTATCCGTACTATTCCACCAGGAAATACCAACATATCAGTAGAAAATACCACTAAGGTGGTACATGACTACTACTCCGTAATAGGGATGTGATTGAATTTTCAATGAAAACCGGAGAGTTTATTGACTGATATCAACGCTACTTTTACGGATTATATGTATAAATTTCCATCGTGATCACAAAGTGGTTCTGGTAACCGGCAAAACTTAATGAGTAGTAGCATAAACCGAATGCAATTTCTGCGCGGAGACCTTTCCGGTCAACGCGATCCCATACGCCCACCCTGGTCCCTGCCGGAATCGGAGTTTCTCAATAAATGTAACCGTTGTGGTGATTGTGTCCCGGCCTGTGAATATGAACTAATTAAAATAGGTCGCGGTGGGTATCCAGAAATAGATTTTTCCCAAGGTGGCTGTGACTTCTGCGGTGACTGTGTACCAGTGTGTAAACCAGGCGCCATCAAAAAATCCAGTGATGACGCAGTTCCCTGGACCCTGAAAGCCACCATTCTCGACTCCTGCCTCTCTATGAATGCCGTTATCTGCAGATCCTGCGGCGAGGCCTGTGAGGTGGAGGCAATAAAATTCAAACTGGAAGTAGGTGGCATTGCCATTCCATTGCTGGATCAGGATAAGTGCAATGGCTGTGGTGAGTGCTTCACTGTATGCCCTGATAAATCAGTTCGCATAGCAGCTGAAGAATCTCAAGAACAGGCTGCTTAAGGAGATAGTAGAAACCATGAATGTTTGTAGTGTTGTTGTCTATACCAAGCCAGAAAACTCTGGAGTGGTGACAACTAAGTTGGAAGAGTTCTCAGGAGTTGAAGTCCATGGAGGACATGAAGAAGGAAAATTGGTTGTTACGGTGGAGGGCGGTGACGATGACAAGCTGGCCGACACCATGACTGCTTTTAATGATGTAGATGGGGTAATCAATACAGTAATGATTTATCACTACTGTGGAGATGAAAATGTAAACGAGGAGGTTACAAAGTGAAACTAAACAGGCGTGACTTTATTAAAAATAATGCAGTAGCGGCGGCAGCCGCTGCAGCGGGCGTCACTATTCCTGCAGTCACTGTGGCTGGGGATGATGGCATCCGTTGGGATAAGATCGCATGTCGTTTCTGTGGTACTGGTTGCTCGGTACTGCTGGGTGTGAAGGATGGCAAGGCTGTAGCCAGCCAGGGTGATCCTGATGCACCGGTAAACCGCGGTCTGAACTGCATCAAGGGCTATTTCCTGCCTAAGATTATGTACGGTAAGGATCGTCTTACTCAGCCAATGCTGCGTAAGAAAAACGGTCAATACGACAAGAACGGTAAGTTCGAGCCGGTATCCTGGGACGAGGCCTTCAAGATCATGGCCGAGAAATGGGTTGCTGCCCGTAAGAAAGGTCCTAAGGGTGTTGGTATGTTCGGTTCCGGTCAGTGGACTGTATGGGAAGGCTACGCTGCCCAGAAGCTGCTGAAAGCTGGTTTCCGTTCCAACAGCCTGGAGCCAAACGCTCGTCACTGCATGGCTTCTGCTGTAGGTGCTTTCATGCGTGCCTTCGGTATCGACGAGCCAATGGGTGTTTATGACGATCTGGAGCACGCCGATGTATTCGTACTCTGGGGTGCCAACATGGCAGAGATGCACCCGATCCTGTGGTCACGTCTGACTGATACCCGTCTGACCAAGCCAGGCTGCGAAGTGCACGTACTGTCCACCTTCAAGCACCGCTGCTATGAACTGTCCGATAACTCGATTATCTTCGAGCCTCAGACTGACCTGGCGATCGCTAACTACATCGCCAATTACATCATCCAGAACAAGGCCTATAACAAGGACTTCATCGACAAGGCTGTACAGTTCACCAAGACCCCAACCGATATCGGTTACGGTCTGCGTGCTGAAGATCCACGTGAAAAGGCTGCCAAGAACCGCAACAAGGGTAAGCTCAGCAAGATTAGCTTCGAAGACTATGCTAAATCTGTTGCACCTTACACCCTGGAGAAGGCCTCCAAGATGTCAGGTGTACCCAAGGCTGCACTGCTGAAACTGGCCAAGGTATATGCCGATCCTAAGAAGAAGGTTGCCTCCTACTGGACCATGGGCATGAACCAGCACACCCGTGGTGTATGGATGAACGGCCTGGTCTATAACATCCATCTGCTGATGGGTAAGATCTCCGAGCCTGGCAACAGCCCATTCTCACTGACCGGTCAGCCTTCTGCCTGCGGTACCGCTCGCGAGGTTGGTACCTTCACCCACCGTCTGCCTGCAGACCTGGTGACCAAGAAGGATGCCCACTGCAAATTCGCCGAGAAGATGTGGAAGCTGCCTGCAGGTACCATCCCACGTGCTAACGGCATGATGGACAAGAAGCCTCAGACCGACATCAGCGGCAAGATGGGCAAGACCCTGATCCACGCTGTTGCCATGCACCGTGCCCTGAAAGACGGCAAGATGAACTGCTTCTGGGTAATGTGTAACAACAACATGCAGGCTGCTGCTAACCTGAATGTCGAGTCCTATCCTGGCTGGCGTCGTGCGGAGAACTTTGTAACTGTCTCCGATCCGTACCCAACCGTATCGGCTATGGCTGCTGACCTGATCCTGCCCACCGCTATGTGGTGTGAGAAGGAAGGTGCCTACGGTAACGCTGAGCGTCGTACCCAGTTCTGGCGTCAGCAGACTTCACCTCCTGGTGAGTCAAAGTCAGATATGTGGCAGGTAATGGAGTTTGCCAAGTACGTCAAGGTTGATGACGTATGGGATGCCGACCTGATTGCCAAGATGCCTGAGTACAAGGGTAAGACCCTGTATGAAGTACTCTATGCCAATGGTCAGATCGACAAGTTCCCGAAACAGGAAATCACCGACGGTGCTGGCAACAAGTACGCCAATGACGAGATGGAAGACTTCGGATACTACGTACAGAAGGGCCTGTTCGAAGAGTACCGTATGTTCAACTCTGCTGAAGGCATTCCGAAGAAGGGTCACGAGATGGCCGATTTCGATGCCTATCACAAGGTTCGCGGTATGCGTTGGCCGGTAATCAACGGCAAGGAAACCCTGTGGCGTTACCGTGGCGGTTACGATCCACATGTACAGGGTGGAAAGGACGTAGTGAAGTTCTATGGTAAGCCAAATGGCCGGGCCAACATCATTACCGCTCCTTTTGAGCCTGCCGCTGAGGTACCAGATAAAGAGTACGATCTGTGGCTCTGCACCGGTCGTGTTCTTGAGCACTGGCACTCCGGTACCATGACCCGTCGTGTGCCTGAACTGTATCGCGCTGTACCTGATGCAGTTGTATACATGCACAAGAAGGACGCCAAGAAGCGTAAGCTGCGTCAGGGCCAGATGGCCAAGCTCGTAACGCGTCGTGGTGAACTGGTAGCACGTGTCGAGACCCGTGGCCGTAACCGTTGTCCCGAGGGTTTAATATTCATTCCTTGGTTCGATGCAAACCGGTTGGTGAACAAGCTCACACTGGATCAGACCGATCCTCTGTCCAAAGAGACAGACTATAAGAAGTGTGCGGTGAAAGTCACCAAGGCATAAGGGTAAGTACCCGGTCCGGGTAAAACCGGACCGGGATTTCCGAAAATTGAAACGTGAAATACCGAATCGATAAGTAGCAGTAAGGTAGTAACAGATGTCAGATTCAGGTAATGGAAAAGGGAAAGGTAGTAGTGATCTGAGCCGTCGTCGGTTCTTAAGTGGAGTACTGAAGACGGCTTGTGGTGTGGGATTGATGGGTGTAGGGATAGGCCTTTATTCGGAAAAGGCAACATCTCTACCGGCATTGGCCATAAGGCCACCGGGAGCGATCCCGGAGGATGAATTCCTAAATGCCTGTATCCGTTGCGGTCTGTGTGTCCAGGATTGTCCTTTTGACATGTTGAAACTTGGGCAGATAGGCGATGAAGTTGCAGCAGGTACACCATACTTTACCGCACGGGAAGCGCCATGTGAGATGTGTGAGGATATTCCATGCGTCGTGGCCTGCCCCACAAATGCCCTGGACCATAGTCTGACCAATATTGAAGATGCCAGAATGGGTCTTGCTGTATTGGTAGACCAAAAGACCTGTATCGCATTTTTGGGACTGCGTTGTGAAGTTTGCTTCAACGTCTGCCCCGTACAGGGTAAGGCCTTGACGCTGAATTATGAACACAATGTTAGGTCTGGTAAGCACGCACGATTCTTACCAGTGGTACATGAAGAGTACTGTACCGGTTGTGGACTCTGCGAAAAGGTTTGCATTCTGGAGGAGGCAGCGATAAGGGTTCTCCCGAATCGTTTGGCGAAGGGTAAGCTTGGCGAACATTATCGAAAAGGTTGGGAAGAGAAGGATAGAGCAGGAGGGTCACTGGTAACGCCAGACATTAAGCATCAATACAACTTGCCCGAAGGTGTGCAGTACGATCTACAGGGTAAGGGATTGATTATCGAATCAGAAGGCATAGGTGTTGATAAGCCGAAACGATCGATAAGAGCTTTTGGAACTGGACCGGAGAAGAAATAATGGCTACTAGCAAATATGAAACTGTAGGTGCTGAAGCTATTGAGGCCAAGGGCTGGCTTAAGGCCCACAAGTGGCTGATTCTTCGTCGTGTTAGTCAGTTGGCTATCCTGGGGCTATTCGTTATCAGCCCATATTTGGTGGAGGTCCTTGATGAACTGTGGATTGCCAAGGGAACCCTCTCATCCAGCGTGATTCTGGGTGTGATTCCTTTGACTGACCCATATGTTCTACTGCAAGGATTGGTGTCAGGAGATGTAGTGCCGGAGGTTGCTGGCCTGGTTGGAGCATTGATTGTGTTGGTCTTCTACCTGTTGGTAGGGGGCAGGGTGTACTGCTCATGGGTATGCCCGGTAAACATAATCACTGATGCTGCCGCCTGGCTACGCAGAAAGCTCGGGCTGAAAGATAAATCACATCTCGCAAGATCCACCCGTTACTGGATGCTGGGTTTGACCCTGATTCTGCCTCTTGCAGTTGGAGGTATCGTCTGGGAACTGATCAATCCGGTGTCACTGGTCTACCGTGGTGTCCTGTTTGGGATAGGGATGGCTTGGATAGTCCTGGTGGGTATATTTCTGTTCGACCTGCTGATCAGTAATGACGGCTGGTGTGGCAGGATCTGCCCGGTAGGTGCCTTCTATAGCTTGCTCACGGTTAAAAGTCCGCTACGTGTAGTAGCCAGTAAACGAGAGGATTGTGACGATTGCATGGACTGTTACCTGGTCTGTCCTGAAGTGCAGGTTATAAAGCCGGCGCTGAAGGGAGCAGAACGTGGTTTGGGTCCGGTGATCATGTCATCAGAGTGCACTAATTGTGGTCGTTGCATCGACGTTTGCGCCAGAGACGTTTTTAAATTCGGAAGTCGCTTTACCAATAACCAGGTGGAAGCGACCGGAGCATCAAGCCAGCATCATAATGGTGCAAAGGCGTGAAACATATTCCGGTAGCTACCCAATATTCGGATTTATCGAACTAAAGTTGATGGAGATAGAAATGAAAAAGAGTATCTTAATAATGTTGGTTACTATGGTGGCCCTCATCTTTGCAGGAACAGCCGTTTCTGGTGTTAAATCCCTGCGCCTAGGTCAGCCTATTGATGAAGATGCCAAGGCTCCTGCCAAGGCTAAACTCATGGTGAAGGAAGGTGGTTTTGCCCGTAGTTATGGCATCCAGCCACCTGGAATTCCACACAAGGTTGACAAAGAGCAGATCAATATGAAGGTCAACACCTGCATGAAGTGCCACAGTGAAGAGACCTACAAGAAAGAGAAGGCTCCACAGGCTGGTAAGGATGGTTCACACTATGTAGACCGTAACGGCAAGAAGACAGCAAAAATTGCCGCACGTCGCTACTTCTGTGATCAGTGCCACGCTCCATGGGTAGATAAGGCTCCTCTGGTAGAAAATACTTTCCAGGGCGCTAAATAAGCTTTAAAATTGCCTGTGAATGGACACCCCCGACCCTGAAGGTCGGGGGTGTTTTTATGACAATGGGGAGCTCTGATTATTCGTGAGATGGTCGCGATGCCGCTAAGGCGAATAATTCAGGGTTTTATAACAATTAACCAGGAAGTAGTAAGATGAAAAACGGTTCTGTACGTCTACTAGTAATAGGGGTAATCCTGGGTATTATCCTTTGGGGTGGTTTCAACACCGCAATGGAAGTAACCAATACCGAAGAATTCTGTATCTCCTGCCATGAGATGGAAAGCACGGTATACCAGGAGTTGCAGGATACACCACACTACACAAATCGCACCGGTGTACGTGCCACCTGCCCGGATTGCCATGTGCCCAGGGAGTGGATCCACAAGATCGTGCGTAAGATCAGGGCTTCTAACGAGGTCTATCATAAGATCCTGGGCACCATCGATACTCCAGAGAAGTTCGAGGCCAAACGTATGGAGATGGCCCAGCGTGTATGGGTCAGTATGAAGTCCACTGATTCCAGGGAGTGCCGTAACTGCCATGGTTTCGAATCCATGGACTTTGAAAAGCAGGAGGGTCGTTCTGTAAACAAGCATGAAGAGATGGAAGAGGCTGGAGAGACCCATGATGCTTCATCTAAAGAAGGACGTACCTGTATCGACTGCCACAAGGGTATCGCCCACGCCTTGCCAGAGGGTTTTGACCCGAAATGGAACTCTCCTGGTGAGTAAAATCTGAGGCTGTAGCTTTCAGCATCAGTAGTGATGTTTATAAAACGAACTGTAGCCTGGAAGAGTGATCTTCCGGGCTATTGTTTTTTTACGGTAAAAGAGAAAGAATGTACGATAGACACTCACGAGTGAGCATTCTTTGCCATAGAGTTCTTGCATGAGCCAGCTTACAGATTCATTCGGTCGCAAAATAGAGTATCTGCGGCTATCAGTTACAGATCGCTGCGATCTGCGCTGTTTCTACTGTATTCCAAAGGGTTTTAAAGATTTCACCGAACCGGAAGATCGTATATCCCTGGATGACTATGTACGCCTGGTACGTCTGTTCAGTGAGCTGGGGGTAAGCAAGGTAAGGCTGACCGGTGGTGAACCGCTAGTACGTGCGGATCTGCCGGAGATGGTACAGAAGATCGGCGCCCTGCCCATGATTGACGATCTCTCTCTCAGTACCAATGCCACCCGTCTGGCTGATCATGCGAAAGCCATGAAAGAAGCTGGAGTAAGCAGAATAAATGTCAGCCTGGATACCCTGAATCCAGATGTGTTTCGCGAAATTACCCAGGGTGATCTGGAGCCTGTTCTGCGGGGACTGCAGGCTGCTAAAGAAGCTGGTTTTCGTCCCATCAAGATAAATATGGTGGTGATGCGTGACCTCAACCTACATGAGGTTGGGGATATGGTGGACTACTGCCTTGAGAACGGCTTTACTCTGCGCTTTATTGAGACCATGCCGGTGGGAGAGGCTGGACAACAGGCCAAGGACCGTTATGTCAGCCTGGATGAGATAAAGGAGCTACTGTATCAGCGCTTTGAGATGGAACCGGCAAAGATGAAGGGTGCAGGACCTGCCACCTATCTCAAGATTGTTGGCAAACGTCTCAAGATCGGTTTTATCACCCCTATGTCACAGCATTTCTGTGAGACCTGTAACCGGGTACGTCTGTCATCGGAGGGTACTCTGTATCTGTGCCTGGGGCAGAGTGACAAGCTGGAGTTGCGACCACTGATTCAGCAGGGTCTGTCGGATGATGAGATAAAAACAGCAATTGTTGAAGCGGTACACAATAAGCCGGAGAAGCATGAATTCGATTCTAACCCCAGTCAGGTGGTGCGGGTAATGTCTATGACCGGTGGTTGATTTATTGATTAGATAATATTTAGCCGCAAATGAACGCGAATAAACGCAAATAAAACTAATGCTTTGTTGATGCCCTTCATTTATGAATGGGGCTATTGTTTAATATGTGGTTATTTCTGTGTTCTGATAGGTTTAGGCATACAAACTCCAAACGAATCAAATCACCTAACCTTGGTGGCAAAATAAAACTAAGTAAAAACATGGGAACAAACAATCGCATTATTTATGCTTTTAATTTGCGTTTATTCGCGTTCATTTGCGGCTAACTTCATTTTTGGAGGTGTTCAGAGTGAAGGACATAATCAGGTCACACTACTTGAAATTACTGCTGGCGGTGTGTCTCCTCATGCTTGGTACTATAAATAGTGTTGCTGAGGAACTCAGCCTGAAACTACCTCCATCTACCATGGACAAATGGTACAAACCAGCCAATAAGCGCCAGGTGTGGCTGCACAATATGTTCAGCATGCGGCGGGAACTACAGGCCCTGAAAGAGTATGCCGCAGCCGGTGACAAGAAGCTCACCAAGAAATGGGCGGATCGCCTGGTGAAGCACTACCGCAAGGTGGGGGAGATGGTCCCGGAATGGAAGGATGAGTTAGAGCTGGAATGGGCGACTAGAATGGAAACTGCCGCAGCCAGTGGTGATCTTGAGTCTGTCCTACAGGCAGCAAAGAAAATGGGACGTAGCTGTAGCACCTGCCATCGTGAGTATCGTGCCTTGGCCGTGGCACTGTTCCGGGTGCCGGACTATTCCAGTCTGAAGGTAAAGCGTGGGAGCGAAGGAAAAGAGCTGGGTTTCCGTGATGCCATGAATGAACTGGTGACTTATATAAACCGTATCAAGATTGCTGCTGAAGACGGGCGCAAGGATTTTGCCCTTAAGGCAACAGCAGACCTGAAAGATGGATTGCATGATATGGGGAAAAGTTGCGCAACCTGCCATCGTGGCCCAGAACCCAGGGAGCGGATTCTTGGTAAGCAGACCGATGACCTGTTAACCGACCTGGCCCAAGCAATTCAGGCAGAGGATAAAAAGGCCACTGGCAAGAATCTCGGTACCGTGGCGGTAATAGCCTGTGCCTGGTGTCATGGTGTACATCGCACGGCATATGATATCAAACGGCTAATCACTCACTAGCTACCAGATACTCTCACTACAAATTTTTAGCTGCATGATTTTATGCTCTGAAGATCACTAGTGGTTTTATCTCTCTCCACTAATGCTGAATTGTGTGATCAGGTCATTGAGATCGGTTTAGCCTGCTTGCAGCTTAAATGATTACTAACTAAGTATCTCTCCTATCTGCTAATTGTCTTATGATACTTTGAGTAATGAAAGCACGTTTTTTGATAATTATCGACACAACTTATATTCCCATATAGTTACACTGGCTTTTCTAAATAATTGAGTTATGCTTGATTAAAAAATCAGGTTACCGCGCATCTTTAGAGTGACCATTAATCTGAGAAGAAAGTGTTGTAATAGCCATTCTGATAGGACGCAATGCATGAATGAATGCTAGTGAGTCTGACGTAAATATCAGCATATCTTCTAAGATAAATAACTGAGTACCTATTCATTCTGGAGTGAGGAAGATGCTGTCTATCAATAAAAAAGATGCGCTGGATAAACTACGCAAGGCCAAGGGAGCACATATAAAATGGCGTGCCTATGCCCAGGCGTTAGTTTCTGGAGTATCTGTGGATGAGGACAAGATACCAGTTGAGCATACCTCCTGTGACTTTGGGCAGTGGTATCACAACGATGGGAAGCTCATGCTGGGGCACCTCACCTCTTATGAGGCTATCTATACCCCGCATGAGATGTTGCATGAGATCTATAAACGGATATTCCATGTACTACATGCAAAGGACAACAGTGGTATCTTCAAAAAGCTCTTCTCTTCCAAGGGTACCCGCGAGAATGAACGTATGGAACTGGCCAGAAGTTACATGGAAGAGTTAGTAGGGGTATCAGAGACCTTGTTGAAGGCCTTGGATATACTGGAGCAGGAGATAAGAGACCTTCCAGATGATTGAATAAACTTCAGTAAATAGTTGCTGGATGTTCTAGGTATAGGGGTAGTGCTGTTGTAAAACACCGACCCCGTTTTTATTTACCGCCCCAGGCCTTTGTGGTTTCCGTATTGCTTCCCCACAGTCCCATCCGGTTATTGATTGCCATCTCCTGCTGCTGTTGCATGTGTGACTTGAGTTCGGCATTAAATGGATAACTCCCCATAACCACTGCGTATCCATCTTCCACCATTGCACTGCTAAGGTTACGTCCCTCACTGTTTCTCACAGTGGCTGGTATGCGTCCATAACGATCGCGGCGGACCATATTAGCCTCTACCAGAATAGCGGTGCCGGGAGCGGCAAGTTTCTTTAAGTGTAAGGTTGCCAGTTTGCCAATAGACAGGAGTTGCTCCTGGGTCTGTTTGGTGCGCTTTATGTCTCTTTGCAACTTTGGATTTGGAACATCTTCCGGCGCATCAATACCCAAGAGTTGTAGCTGCTCCTGTTTACCGCTGTAGGTCACCAGGATAGTATCTCCGTCTTTTACACTGTCTACCATGATGCTTAATTGCTCACACCAGGCGGCTGGGGTCATGAGTATGGATAGTGTAAAGATATGCAGTGGTAATAAACGCATTATTGTTTACCTGTATCAATGACTGGTGCCAGCAGAACGGGTCAGCTTGTTGTAAACATTGTACTTGCCTGAAGGCTTCTTCATGGGCAGACGTTTCACCTCTTCCAGGCTCTTGGCGTCATAGATGATAATGGCACCATCCGGATCCCAGATACTGACGATGGCATACTTACCATCCTTGGTAAATTCCACATGGGCAGAGGTCTTGCCTGGTTCTGGCTTCAGGGTCTTGACGATCTCCAGGGTCTGCTTGTCGATTACATGCATCAGATCCTTGTGGGGGCCGAAGAATACGTCTACCCAGGCGTAGGGGCTGTTCTCATGACTGCGCATGAAGAAACCAGGACCCTTGGTCTTGATCTCCTTGATGGTCTTCCAGCTTTCCATATCTACAACACTTACGATGCCGCGGCGCATGTCAGGTGTAGCAAGAACAGGCTTTCCCTGGTAGTTCCAGGTGATGCCGGATGAGAGATGTGGCATGCCTGCTATATCCATCTTGTAAAGGGGTTTGCCTACATCCAGGTCCACCACTTGGCCATGCCCTTCACGGGAGGTGCCGATAATCTGGATATACTCCTGGTCCATCAAAAAATCATCCAGATAATGATCCAGGCCAAGCCTCCTGACCGGGAACGGGTCTGGTTTCACAACATCACCAGTTACCTCGTTATACGAGTGCTCCCAGCCGGTGAAACCTGCTGGTGGATTATCGGCATAGCTGATCTCCCAGATCTCCTTGATATCCTTCATGGCCGCTATGAAGGAGTTTCTGGGGTCTGCTGTGTATACCGCGCTCACCCTTGATGTTTTGCCGCCTTCTCCTTTGGTTTCGATGACCTTGATGGGCGACAGGTCCCTGGCGTCCAGCAGTGTGAGGTTATGAGGCAGATAGTTTGCCACCATAACGTAGCGGCCGTCGTGGGATACCGCCAGATTACGGGTGTTGATACCGGCCCTGACTTCAGCTACGTAGGTGAGATTGAATACGTCGAATTTGCTGATCCAGCCATCGCGGGAGGCAAAGTAGATATAGCGTCCGTTTTCGGCCCATTTGGGGCCGCCGTGCAGGGCAAACCTGGTCTTCAGGCGGTGGATAGGCTCAAAGGTATCACCATTCAGCAGGGTGGCATGGTGGTCACCCAGTTCCACCACCATGAACAGGTTCCAGATATCGGCCTTGAATTTTGGTTTGTCAGGCAGTTCTCCGGGCTTGTGAGTGACGATCTGGCTGGCCTTTATCTCATCCCAGCCCCAGGCCGGAACTTCCTTCAGAGGCGTGTATATGAGCTCTACCAGGGCATTTATCTCTTCATCCTTGAGTTTTTCCTTGAATGGGAGCATCTGGGAGGCCACGCGGCCGTTTTTGATTACCTTGAAGGCTGCCTTCTTACGCAGGCGTTTCAGGTTCTGGGGTAACAGGGCCGGGCCGATGCTGCCCAGGCGATCCTGACCATGGCACTCGCCACAGTGCTGTTTGTATACCGCATTTACATCCACAGCTGCCTGGGTGTGGGAAAACCCTGTGATACCCAGCAGCGCAATCAACCAGGAGATAAAAAACGGTGTCTTTTTGTTATGCATGCGAATGAATCCGGTCTAAATTAGGTCTTGAGGCCTATCTCTGCGTCAGTGAGGTAACAGGCCGGATCCTCGGACCAGGCATCACCAGTGAGCTGCATGGCCCGTACCCGGGTATTACCGGCACAGATGTCGAAGTGACTGCACTGGCCACAGCGGCCGCTCACGGTGCGGGGCTGGGCCTTGAGGCCGGCCATTATCGGGTCAGAGGTGTCGGTCCAGATCTCGGAGAAGGGGCGTTCTTTTACATTGCCCAGGTCGTAGTTCCACCACATGGTGTCCGGGTGTACTGTGCCGGTGTTGTCGATGTTGGCTACATTTACACCGGAGCTGTTGCCACCCCAGTTCACCAGCTTCTGGCGGATGTGGTCATACTGCTCTGGAAAGTGTTTCTTGACCCACAGCAGCATATATACACCGTCGGCGTCATTATTGCCGGTGACATACTCGGTCTCGCGGCCGTTACGCTGTTCTTCCAATACATGATCAAACAGCAGGTCCATGGCCCAGCGGGTGGTGTTGAGGAATACATCGTCCTCGCGGTTCTTGTTGCCACGTCCCGCGTAGTTCAGGTGGGAGAAGTAGAATTTGTGGATATGCTCCTCCTGCATCAGTTCCAGCAGTTGTGGCAGCTCTTCGGCGTTGTCCTGGGTCATGGTGAAACGCAGTCCCACCTTGATGCCCTTGTCACGACATAGGCGCAAGCCATGCATAGAGGCCTCAAATGCTCCCTCCATCTGGCGGAATTTGTCGTGTGTTTCACGAATGCCGTCGATACTGATGCCCAGGTAGTTGAAGCCGACCTCTGCAATGCGGTCTATGTTGCTCTCATCGATCAGGGTGCCATTGGTTGATAGGGCGGTATAGAACCCCATGTCTTTGGCACGATGGGCAATGTCGTAAATGTCTGGGCGCAGCAGTGGTTCACCACCGGACAGGATCAATACCGGAACTCGGAACTGCTTCAGGTCGTCCATCACCTCGAATACCTGCTGAGTGCTCAGCTCGTTAGGAAAATCGGTATCGGCAGATATGGAGTAACAGTGTTTGCAGGTGAGGTTGCAGCGCCGTACCAGGTTCCAGATCACCACCGGGCCTGGCGGGTTACGCTTGGGGCCGATAGGTTTGGGGTCGAGCAGTTCCTGGATGAATTGGGAGATTCTGAACATTACTACTTACTCTTGATTCGCAGGCCGGTTTTTTTCAGGATTTTGGTACTGAACAGAACCTCGTGGCCCCTGTTGTCTTCTCCCAGGAGTTCGGCAATGGCGTCGGCCTTTACCATTACTTCGGCTCGGTCCTTGCCATGGACCATGGCGAACAGGTTGTAGTTCCATATTGGCTGGTGGCGCGGACGTTGGTAGGCGTGGCTGACAAAGTCCAGGGCACCGATCTTCTCCCCCAGTTCCATGACCTTCTCATCCGGCACATCCCATACTGACATGCCGTTGCCGCGAAAGCCCAGGGTGTAGTGGTTGGGAACAGCGCCAATGCGCCTGATGACTTCACTCTCCAGCATCTTCTGCATGCGGGCCATTACATCATCTGCTGTGGTTCCGACCTCTTCCGCTACAGCCTGGTATGGTTCGGGCACCAGTGGCAGGCCGGATTGGGTTGCCACCACAATCTTGCGGTCTAGCTCGTCCAGGGTATTGTCTCTGTTTTCTGTCATAACTTAGCGGGGCAGGGCCGGTTACACTTCAAATTTAAGACCAACATAGAATTCATGCTGTTTCGGCATGTTGTAGACCTGGTAACCGGTGGCCTGTTCTATCTCCTCCAGGACGCTGTCGATGCGTTCCGGGGTTTCGGTCGCTAACACAAACCACATGTTCAACTCATGGTCGCGGGCATAGTTGTGGGCTACTTCTGGAAAGCTGTTTACTTGATCAACTACATGGTCAAATTCATCATCTGGGATGCTCATGGCGCATAGACTGAGTCCACCACCCAGACGCTCAGCATGGTACATGGGGCCAAAGCGGCTAAGCTGTTTCTTCTCCAGCATCTGTTCCAGGCGTTGGATCAGGTCTGATTCGGTAATTCCAAACTGATCAGCCATCACCTGATAGGGGTGTTCACAGATGGGAAAACCACCCTGTAGCTGGTTGATGATTGCTCTATCGATGGAGTCCATTACTGGTACCTGGCTCCACGTTGTTTGAATCTCTTGCCGCTGAACAGGACTTTATGGGGAATATCTTCCAGTCCCTCATCTTTAACCATGGTTTCAATGAAGTTCAGTACCTTGTCCCGCTTCTGGCCATGGATCATGCAGAACAGGTTGTAGGGCCAGTCTGGCAGGCGTCGGGGGCGTTGGTAGCAGAGGGTTACGCAGGACTTGGAGCCGATCTTGTTGCCAACCTCTTCGAGACGCTCTTCTGGTACGTTCCACACTACCATTGCATTGGCGGTATACCCCAGTTCATGATGACGTACCACAATACCCATGCGTTTGATTACCCCTTGTTCCTGCATGGCTGCGATGCGCTCGATCACCTCCTGTTCGCTGATGCCGATGCGGCTGGCGATTTCTGCATAGGGGTGACTTACCAGTGGCAACCCCCCCTGGATCTCTGAGATCAGCCTGTTGTCGATTTCAGTCAGCACCATAGAGGAAACCCCAGGTCGATGTGGAAGTGACGCTCCAGAGGCAGGTTGAGGATTCTGTAGCCGGTCTCTTGTTCTATGTGTGCAAGAACTTGCTCAAGTTTATCCTGGTTGGGGGCGGTAACCACAAACCAGAGATTGAATCTGTCTTCTCGTTCATAGTTGTGGTTGACCTCTGAATAGCTACTTACTTTGTGAGCTACTGATTCCAGCTGCTCCGCAGGCACAGACATGGCGGCCAGAGTGCTGGTTCCAGCCCTGTGTGGTCTGAATACGGGACCAACGCGGCTGATAACGCCCATTTCCTGGAGACGCTGGAGGGTCTGGAGTACCAGTTCTTCTGTGATGCCGAGTTTCTCAGCCATATCGGCAAAAGGGGTAGGGGAGAGGGGTAAACCCTTCTGATACTCGTTCAGCAGCTTCTTCTCGACCTCATTCAAGGCCAGGTTATCGCTCTGCTGTTCCCGATTGTCCAGTATCACTGAATTCATCAATCCTGCCTTAATGCAGCCCTAGAGCCCGGTCTGGTGCGCCCGGTTGGTAAAGAAGATTCCGCTGGGTTTCTTTACCTTGAGTTTGTGGGTCAGTTCCATGGTTCTGGTGCTGAAAACATGCACTTCATCCAGATCCCGAATAGAGATCCACACCTCCTCACCACGGGGTGAAAACTCCATATGCAGGGCACCCTTACCCGGCTTCAGGGTCTTGACCACCTGTTTGCTCTCGGTGTCTATGACCTGAATTGTATCATTGTTGGGGAAGGCGAAGTTAACCCAGACCTGGCGTCCATCCGGCCGTGCCATAACGAATACTGGCTGGCCATGTACCTTGATACGCCCGGTCTCCTTCCACTCACCCCGTTTGGCTACCAGCACCTGGTGCTGCCCCATGGCAGGTAGGAAGGCCTCATCCCCGGCCATGGCCCATCCCTCCAGGTGGGGCATTTTGTATACGGGAAGTTTCTTGTCGCCCTTGCCATAGTGCTCCAGGATCTTGCCTGGGCGTTTCTCCGGATGCCATAGATCCATCATGGCCAGACCGTCTTCACCAAACAGGCCGGCAATGTAGTAGCGGCCGTCACCGGTGATCAGGGCATCATATGGCTGCAGGCCAACATTCTGGTGTTTGGTAATCTGGGGCTGTTTGGGATTGCTCATATCCACCACCCAGATCTCACCGGTGTCGTAGAGACTGAATACAAAGAGCTGGTCCGGGGCATCCACCAGACCTACGGTTTTTGCACCTCTCTTGTCAGTCACCTTGGTAGCAGGTATGTCCAGCACCAGGGACAGATCTTCTGCTGAGAATATCTTTACCCCACCTGGCTCGTAGTTGGATACGGCAATCAGGGTTCCGTCCTGGGAGATGGCACCGCCTATGCTGTTACCGCCCTGGATCACCCGATTGACGATCTTGCCGCACAGGATATCTACTTTGGTCAGGCCACCGTCACGCCCAAATACATAGGCGTAGCGGGCATCACGGGAGTACACTGCGGAGGCATGGGACAGGTCGCCCAGTCCATCCACCTGAAACAGTACGCTGTGGGCTGATCTGTCCACCACCTTGAGACTGCCGCTGGCTCGTTCAACGATGATTCCCATATCACCGGTACCACGAGTTAGGCAGGTGCTGGATTCTCCAGCCTGGGCTAGTGCCGATCCGAAAAGAATCAGGGTGAGAAGATATCTGAACAGTGCTTTCATGGTGTTATCCCACGTTTAAGATGTTGGGCCAGCCACATGGCCTCCTGTGGAGTGATAAATGGTTTCCACGGTGGCATAGGAGTGCCAGGGCGTCCGCTTAGTATGGTCATGGCAAGCTGTTCGGCAGTCCAGCGCTGCAATGGTTCCGGCTTTAACGCTGGCCCAAGCCCACCTTGCAGACTCATGCCGTGGCATGACCCGCAGTCGTGTTTTAACAGATACATCAGTTCTGTCTGTCTTTCCGGTGATATTTCCGCGGTAGCGGTGGTGCTGGTCAATACGAGCAGCGTGACCAGTATGGCCTTCAACATATTCAATCTCTAACTTACGGATTAAACAAATATTATCTGTTTTTTTACCTGCTGTAACCAGCCCTTGTGGGTATTTTTTGCCTTTAGCAATAACTAGTAGTTATTTCAGCTAGTTCGTTTTCCCTCGCAGAGACGCCAAAGCTACCGCGTCCTGCTATCACCCCTTACCTACATCCATGTAGGCAAGAGCGCAGAGTGACAATGAAAAACTTGGCGTACCCTGCGTCTTTGTGCGAGTAGACAAGTAGGCTGGGATAAGCGTAGCGTTCCCGGCAAATGCGTATATAAACAGCAGGATCCGGCCAATTGCCAGAAACGCTGCCGCTTATTCTGGCCTACGGTCCTGAACTTAAAAGGGGCGCAAAGCTAATGCCTTGCGCCCCTGATTTGTGCTCAGAAGGGCTGGATCTTACTGCTTGGTGGCGTTGATCTCGATACCTTCCTCTTCCTTGTCGAAAGCCATCCTGTATCCCAGGGATACATGGTGGTAACGACCGTTGGTGTGGTCATCATGGATGGCAAAGCCAAAGTTGTAGACCTTGTCCAGTTCCAGAGTCAGGTCACCAGGCTTGTCGGATTTCAGCTTACGGGTCATCTCAACCACCCAGTTGATGCCTTCTTTGCTGGCATTTACGCTGAATCCCTGGCCGCCTGTCATGACACGCTGCTCCATGATATGGCCATCTTCAGCGGCCTTGGAGCCGGACTTGTAACGTAGCAGGTCCATGAAGTGTTTGGCGTCCATCTCAGCCTTGATGTCGCCTTCTTCCTTCAGCTTGTCCCAGCCACCTTTCTTTTTACCACGACGGCCCTTGACCTCGATCTTGGTACGGCTCTCCTTCAGGTACTTGGTGATGCCGTTGGCCAGATCGATGCGCTTGGCCGCTTCGCTGGCCTTGGCGGCATCAGCTTCAGGTGCATGCGGCATCTTAACAGCATCGTGGTGGCAGGTGCCCCAGCAACCGGCACGGTCAGCGTACTCAACCTCGTCGGTGGCCAGCATGACAGCGATCTTCATGGGATTCTCCGGATCCATTTTGCCGCCGTCCACGAAGGGCACCGGTACATGGGGGGTATCTTCCCACTCAAAGCGCAGGGTCAGGCTCTCTCCGTTGTGGGCAGCCTGTACCTTGACCGGGATACTGGCACGCTTGTCTGGCATGGGGGTGTCCTCGGCCTTTTCACCGGTGACCATCTTTTTACCCATGTCGGCAACCTCTTTATCATGACAGGTCATGCAGCGGTCACCACCTTTTATGAAGGGGCGGGCACCACCATGGTCTTTACCGGTCATGGTCCATTCGATGGAGGTCTGTCCAGGGTAGAAGACTGTAATCTCACGTTCTGGTACAGAGGCCCAGTTTACGCCAGAACCACCACCGGAGGCGGCGGGAGCGGAAGCTGCAGCAGCTGCATCTCCTGCACTGGTACCTGCTGCTGCAAGTGCGGCCTCAACTGCCTTCTTGATACGGGCCTGAACGGCCTCTTCAGCTGCGATCTTCATTGCCTTGACCTTGGCCTTGGCTTCGGCATCTTTTCTCTTCTGCTCCGCCTCTGCCAGGGCTACGCGTTTCAGGCCATCGGTGAAGCTCTTGGGCAGTTCGCGTACATTGGTAGGATCTGGTGCCTCCAGGGCTTCCAGCTCTTCCTCAGGCAGCATCTTTCTTACATCTTTGTGGGCAATGCCCTTATGACAGTCGATACAGGTACTGCCCTGACGCATGGCATTGGTGTGCTGGTTGCGTGCCCGTGGTTTCTGCTTCTCCGGATCCATGGTTTCGAAGTTGTGACAGTTGCGACATTCGCGCGAATCTGTCTTCTTCATGGATTTCCAGACATTATTGGCCAGCTGCAGACGCTTGGCCTCGAATTTCTCCGGGGTGTTAATGGTGCCTAGAATCTTATGGTAGACCTCGTTACTGGCCTGAATCTTACGTGCGATCTTGTGGATCCACGGTTTGGGTACGTGGCAGTCAGGGCATCCTGCGCGAACACCGCTGCGGTTGGCATCGTGAATGGTGCCAAGGTACTCATTGTATACAGTATCCTCCATCTCGTGGCAGGAGATACAGAATTCCTGGGTATTGGTAAGTTCCATAACGGTGTTGAAACCGCCCCAAACAATGACGCCGAACATCATTGCTATCGCTAATAGAACCCACATGCGCCGGCCAAGTATTTTTTTGGCCTCTTCGCAACAATCGACAAAACTATCTTTACTCATGGCAGTCCCCTTGCTTCAGCAGCTAAATTCTGGCCGTGAAACGAGCCTTCTCGTTGAAGGTCTTGGAAAAATCCAGCCAACCAGGTTGGCATTTTTTATTTCAGATGCAAAAAAGCGGGCACGAATGATAAACATCCATGCCCGCTTCAATTACCTACACAATTAGGTCACGTGGTGTACGCGATTGTGTACGTTGAACTTACCAATTAATACATACAGACCTTTAACGCGGCCGATCTCTTTCAGAGTCTTGGCATCAAAGATGATGATTTCACCATTAGGCTTCAAGGAATCCTTACGGTTCCAGACAGAAGTCCAAACCTCAGAACCATCGTTGTTGAACTCGATGTGAACGGCTGCGTAGCCGGTCTTCTCGGTCAGACGGATGGTCTTGACGATTTCACGGGTCTTCTTGGAGACGACCTGGATGGACTGCTGAACCTCTGGCTCAGGATGCTTGGTCTGGTCAGCCCAGACGTAGTCGCTCTTCGGATGGGTGCGGATGAATACACCAGCGCCGTCGAGCTCGGTCTCGTGGCAGATCTTCCAAGCTTGGTCAGGACGACCCTTAGGATCGTTACCCCAAGAGGTGATTTTACCAACACCCAAGTGTACGGTGCCGCCTACAGGACCACATTTCGGGTCGATCCAGTTGGCGCCAGGACCAGGATGAGGTTTCTTATCGGTATCGATCAGCTTAACCAGTTTCTGAGTATCGGTGTCCACAACAACCATCTTGTTAGAGGCGTTAGCGGCGATCTGGAAGTAACGACCGGTAGGATCATAGAAACCGTCATGCAGATACTTGGCGGTATCCATCTTGGAGATCATGAGGTTGTCGATGTCGCTGTAGTCAACCTGCCACATCTGGCCCAGCTCTTTCATGGAGACCAGCCAGGAAGGGTGGTTAGGAGTATCGTAGATAGCAGCAACACGAGACTCGTTCACGTAGTTACCGTCAACGTTTACGCCACGTGCGGATACCACTTTCAGAGGCTCCATGGTTACAGCATCAGCGATTACGAAGTGAGGTGGCCAGTAGCCGCCGCCAACTACGTATTTGCCGTCACCGGATACAGCAACGTCACGTGCGTCATAGGCGATCTGCACTTCAGCAACCTTCATCTTGTCTGGGCTCTGCCAGAGGTCGATCTTGGTCAGCTTGCCGTCACGACCCATGGTGTACCAGAAACGGCCTGGGTTCTTGGCGTGCAGCTTGTTGTGGTGCTCAGCAGCTTTCAGTACGTGTACGGCGTAGCCGGTAGGTACGTGAGCAACAACCTCTTTCTTGTCGCCGTCGATTACAGCAACCTTACCCACATCACGCTCGATTACCAGGAAGAAGTTCTCCCAGTTGCGGCCGTGTACTGGCTTGGTTGGGTAGTCTTTAGGATCAACGAAGACCTTATGACGCTCTTTCATCATCTTCAGAGACATCTCAGGTGGAATTGGAGCAGGCTCCTGGATGTACTTGGAGATCAGGGTGATCTCTTCCTTGGTCATGATGTCGTCGAAGTTGTTCATACCACCTTCTGTTCCGTAGGTGATAATCTTCTCGAGACGCTTCTGACCCAACTTCTTGCTGTCTTTAGGCTCCAGAGCTTTACCGGTGGCGCCTTTACGCAGGGTACCGTGGCAACCGGCGCAACGCTGGAAGTAGATCGTCTTGCCCTTCTCAAATTCTGCTTCAGAGAGGCCGGCGGCGGAAGCGTTCACGGCAATACCGGAAGCTGCCAGACCTACAGCCATGCTCAGAGCAGATATTCCAAAATTCATTTTTTTCATCTAGTAAATCCCCATTTATCAATAGCTATTGAAAAAACGATGACACAGGACTGACAAATTCAGTTCGCTTACAACCCAATTCCGTCCGAGACGGGAATATGAGATAGGCGGTCCTTTTCGTCTTTGACCTATATCAAGTACATTATTCAAGTGGAGCCGGTCCAGCATAATGGGGTAAATGAGGTTTAGCAAGTTGTATGGAGTATGTTTTTGGATAAATTTGATCAAGTGCCCATGATTTAAGGGCAATAACCAGTAAAAACAACACTATATGTGCGATGTAAACCTTTAAAAAAACCGAAATATGGGCTTTGAGGATTGTGATATTACTCAGAAATTAGCTAAATGTGGTGTGAAGTTGATTTGGGTCAATAAAAGGTGCGGTTTCATGAAAATTGATAAATTCTGGTATCTATCATAGTTCTGCATGGGGCTTTGATTATAAGTATGGGTGAAACCACATGCCTCCCACAAAGATGCGGGGAACAGCATCAGTAACTATATGCCTAGAGACAGGGCCGGGATAGTTCGTTAGTGATTCCTGAATTACTAAATGATCTAGGTCAAAAATATATAAAAGCGTTATCTGTAAGGTATTTCATTTTGAGGAGAATCAACGACATTTTGATCTAAATCAGATACAAATGAGATGTTTACCTCGTTCGAGAGCCCCTTAGCTGTTGTTGTCGTATAGGGGGAATTGCAGCATTGCTATAGGAGGGAGAAGAACAGTGGATATCAAGAGAGTTCTCACCAATGTTGTAGTAGTAAGCTTCCTGTTTTTGTTGTGCTCTACCGTTGTTACGGCCATGGAAGAGAAGGAGGGTAAGGCGGATGATGACTGCATTGGTTGTCATGTGACCATTACCCCGGGGATCGTCAAGCAACATCTAGACAGTCCGATGGCAAACCCTAAAAAACACAAGGATTATGTTGGTTGTACTGACTGTCATGGTGATCTGCATCAGGATATGGATGATTTTGCCAGCGCAGAGTTTCCAACCCCTACCACTTGTGGCAAGTGCCATAAGGAGCAGGTGGAACAGTATAGAAAGGGCAAGCATGAGCTGGCCTGGTTTGGCATGAAGTCCCAGGTTGCCTGGCACAGCCAGCCAGCATCAATAGTGAAACAGGGCCATAAAGGGTGCTCAGGTTGCCATAAGATCGGCAGAAAGGGCTATCAGGGTGTTTTCCAAGGCTTCGATAAGGTTACCCACGATGGTGGTAAAGAGGCCAAGGAATATAGATATGGTAATGCCCAGTGTGATGC
>JANQEV010000028.1 GCA_028278145.1 Chromatiales bacterium
CGATGATCGCAAGGCGTGGTGCGCAGGCCGCATGCCTTAGCTATACGGCAAGCGCCACAACACAGCGAGCGCGCCATTTGGCGCAAACCCATACGGGACACGCCTTTGCGCCAGATCTGCTGTGTTGGCTTGCTTGCTAAGGACTAAGGCCATTAGCTGCACAAGCCGTCTTGCATCTCAAGACGCAAAGGCAGCGTCTCGGCCATTATGGAATTAATCAGAGGCTCCCCAGGTGCGCATCACGGCGCCACCAGTGGATGGAAAGGCCAATGACCATCTGCTACGATTTCTGGCTAGAAGTTTCGGGGTCAAAAGATCCCAGGTCAGCATTCAGAGCGGCCAGTGTTCGCGCAACAAATCGTTTCGCATCAATGCTCCAGACACATTTCCAATCCCGACTGACAGACCGAGATAGGGCGCGCGCGAAAAAAGATGGAGAATTATTGAAAAATTCTAGTATAATCATGGAATAATGCGCAAACCAAAACAAATTGGTTGAAGATAATATGAGCGACACTGACTTGAGAAAACAGGTTCAGGCATACGGAGAGTGGAAATTTGAGCTCATACGCACCCTGAATAACTACCAGGACTGGCTAATCGACAATGATATGGCCAGCAAGAGTGGCAAGCGCAAGATAAGGGAATCCATCACCGCACTCAGCAGTGATCGCCTCACTGTCGCCTTTGTGGCAGAGTTCTCCCGCGGTAAAACTGAACTGATCAATGCCATCTTCTTCGCCAAATATGGTCGCAGGCTACTGCCATCTACCGCAGGGCGCACCACCATGTGCCCCACAGAGATCTTTTACGACACTGGCGCAGATAAATCCTATGTGCGCCTGTTACCCATCGAGAGCAGGCTTCAAGACACTACCCTGCATGACCTGAAACAGGAGACAGGACAGTGGGTAAACTATCCTCTGGACCTGGGTTCTGCTGAACAGATTGAAGACACCCTACGTGAGGTAGTCAAAACCCGCAGGGTAAGTCTGCGCGAAGCTGTGCGCCTGGGTCTGTACAACCCGGAACTGCACCCCCACCTGGAGAATCCACCGGCATTTGTGGAGATTCCCCGCTGGCGTCATGCCCTGATCAGCTTCCCTCACCCTCTATTGCAGGACGGCCTGACCATACTGGACACCCCGGGACTCAACGCCCTGGGTAGCGAACCGGAACTCACATTGAACATGCTACCGGCATCCCAAGCGGTGTTGTTCGTACTGGCCGCTGACACCGGCGTCACCCGTACCGACCTGGATATGTGGCAACACCACATCAAGGGTTTTCAGAACAGTCGCAAACGTGGCCTGGTGGTGGTCCTGAATAAAATTGACACCATGTGGGATGATCTTTCCGCCTCGGAAAATATTGACCGGGCCATCAGCGGACAATGCCGCTCCACAGCCAGGGTACTGGGCATAAGTGAGAAATCCATATTTCCCCTATCAGCCCAGAAGGGCCTGCTGGCCAAAATTCGGAAAGAGGATGAACTGCTCGCCAGAAGTAACCTGCCAAAGCTAGAGGACTATCTGTCTGACAACATCCTCAATTCTCGCCATGAGATAATCCAGGACACCATTACTCATGATGTGAGTGATATGATCGAGACCAGCTACGGTATGGTCTCTTCCAAACTGGCTGGAATCAGCGCCCAGTTGGACGAACTGCGTCAGATCAGCGGCAAAAGCCAGGATGTGATTGACGCCATGATGCAGAAGACTAGGGATGAGCAGGCCCTGTACATGAAGAACATCCAGAGCTTCCAGGCCAGCCGCAAGGTGTTAAAGGATCACGCCATGACCCTGCGCGAAGCCCTGGACATGGACAGACTGGAAGAGAAGATCAAGAAGACCCGTCACAGCATGTCAGGGAACTGGACTACCCTGGGGCTTAAAATCAACATGCAACACCTGTTTGATGACATGCGCACTGAAATGCAGACCGTCACCAAAGAGAGTGAGCAGATCCGGAAACTGATCCGCAGCATCTATCAACGTTTCCACAAAGAGCATGGATTCACCGCAGCCCAACCCAAGACATTCTCCATCATGCGCCACCGTATGGATCTGGACCTGCTGGCCCAGGAGGCAGAGATCTTTCGCAATAGCCCGGTAACGGCCATGACCGAAAAGCATTTTGTGGTAAAGCGCTTCTTCGTAGCCATGGTAAGCAAGGCCAGGGATATATTCTTTCAGGCCCGCCAGGAGATCAACGCCTGGATCAAGATCTGCCTGGAGCCACTGGTGTTCGAGATCCATAACCACCATGACAATATTGAGAATCACCTGCAGGATCTGAAAAAGATCAGCCACTCGCGGGATACCCTTAAATCCAGGATCGGGGAGTTGGAAGAACAACACATGAGAATCGCTCAGGACCTGACATCCCTGCGCAACATGCACAATAAACTCACCAACCTGCAACCCTGGACCGAAGATGAACGTCCCAAACCGCAGCTGGTGCGACAAAATAGCGCCTGAACAACAGGAAGATTGCCACAATAGTTGCGTACTGCAGACACAGTGATTAGACTGCTGCGGTCATACACCAATCAGCCTGAAAACCAAATGCCCGAGCCATTTCCTGCCGACTCAGTCGGTCTGGTACAGCCACAGAAAAAGAGTTTCCATGAGCCGATCTCCCTGATCAGTGGTCGCACCCTGCCCGGGTATGAGCTGGTCTATGAAACCTATGGCGAGCTGAACCAGGCAAAATCCAATGCAGTTCTGATATGCCATGCCCTGTCTGGTGATCACCACGCTGCTGGATTCTATGAAAACGACAAGAAACCTGGATGGTGGGATGCATGTATCGGCCCCGGCAAGCCATTCGATACCAACAAGTTTCATGTAGTAGCGGTAAACAATATTGGCAGCTGCAAAGGTTCCACCGGACCCAACACCATCAACCCGGAAACCGGCAACTATTATGGCCCGGACTTCCCCATAGTAACGGTGAAAGATTGGGTCAAGACCCAGCATAGCCTGATGCAGAGCCTGGGCATTGAAAAATGGGCCGCTGTCATCGGTGGCAGCCTGGGTGGCATGCAGGCCCTGCAATGGTCCATAGACTACCCAGACCAGGTTGGCCATGCACTGTTGATTGCTGCAGCATCACGTCTGTCGGCACAGAATATTGGATTTAACGAAGTGGCCCGACAGGCCATACTGTCCGACCCTGATTTTCACGGTGGCCACTTTTACGCCCATGAAACCATTCCCCGACGCGGCCTGATGCTGGCTCGCATGCTGGGCCATATCACCTACCTGTCAGATGATGCCATGCGCGCCAAGTTCGGGCGCGAGTTGCGTGAGGGTCACCTTAACTATGACTTCAGCGTAGAGTTCCAGGTAGAGAGCTATCTGCGTTATCAGGGAAGCGCCTTCGTGGATCGCTTCGATGCCAACTCCTATCTGCTAATGACCAAGGCTTTGGACTATTTTGATCCAGCCACTGAATATGGAAATGATCTGGTGACCGCCCTGGAACAGGCCACGGCCAAATTCCTGGTGGTCTCATTTACCAGCGACTGGCGTTTTGCCCCGCAACGTTCCAAGGAGATGGTCAAGGCCTTGATAGATGCCAAGCGCCAGGTTAGTTACGCCGAGGTGGAGGCCACTGGTGGTCATGACGCCTTCCTGATGCCCATCACCTACTATATGCAGATACTCAGTTCCTATATGGACCGGGTGGCAGAAGAGGTGACCGCATAATGCCACGTCCAGATCTTGCCAATATAAAGAAGTGGATAAAACCTGGCTCACGGGTTCTCGACCTGGGCTGCGGTGATGGCACCCTGCTAGCCATGCTGCGGGATGAGATGGAGGTGGATGGTTATGGCCTGGAGATCGAGCCGGAGAACATAATCCAGTGTGTACGCAAAGGGATCAATGTCATACAACGTGACCTGGATGCCGGACTGAGTGATTTCGACGAGCAGACCTTCGATTACGTAATAATGACCCAGACCCTGCAGGCGGTGCATTTCCCTGATCAACTGCTGACCGAAATGCTGCGGGTAGGGCACCAGGGTATAGTCACCTTCCCTAATTTTGGCAATTGGAAAAACCGGCTGCAGCTTGGTTTTGGAGGTAAAATGCCGGTATCCAGGACTCTGCCTGCTCAATGGTATGACACCTTGAATATCCACCTGTGTACGGTTAAGGATTTCGAAAACCTCTGTCATCAGCACGATATCAGGATCCTGGAACGCATGGTGGTGGATCATGCTCACCGCACCCGCCCGGCTATCCGGTTTCTGCCCAACCTGTTGGGAGAAATTGCACTGTTCCGCTGTCAGCGCGGCAGCGTGTGACACAAAGGGATATACTTCTCCCTCTGACTACTAGGCGGAACCTGCACGCTACCTTTGGATATCTAAAGCTGCCGCAGACAACCAGAATATCTGGAGATAGGATTTATGCATTTTCGTTACTTGATAAAAGCCTGCTGCATATCCCTGCTCATGAGCACCGGCTCGGCGGCATTGGCTGAGAACAGCACCAGCAGTGGTGGTTACACCATCCACCATAATGCACTTAAATCAGACTTCCTGACACCGGCAATCGCCAAGGCCTACAACATTCAGCGCAGCAAATACCGCGGGCTATTGAATATCAGCGTGATCAAGAACCAAGCCGGCACTACCGGCACCCCGGTAAAGGCACAGATAGAACTCAAGGTTGCAAACCTGAATGGTATTCCCAAAGAGATTGACCTGCGCCAGGTGGTTGAGGATCAGGCTATCTATTACCTAGGTGATTTTCCTGTGGTTAACCGCGAGATAGTCAACTTCAATCTTAAAGTTACACCTGAAGGTCAGAGCCGCCCCATAAACGCCCGCTTCAGTCAACAGTTCTACATCGACTAGGGTCTGTAAACACTAATGTTAGTAAGCGTCGCAGCAATCATCCTCGGCTTTGTTCTCCTGGTATGGGGTGCTGAGCGTTTTGTTACCGGAGCCGCGGCCATTGCCCGCAACCTGGGGGTCTCTCCCCTGTTGATTGGACTTACCATCGTGGGCTTTGGCACCTCGGCACCTGAGATCCTGGTCTCAGCCATGGCATCTATTCAGGGCAATCCAGGGCTGGCTATTGGTAACGCGGTGGGTTCCAACATCGCCAATATTGCCTTGATTCTCGGCGTGACCGCCATGGTAGCCCCACTTACTGTTCACTCCACAACTCTGAAGCGGGAATATCCGGTACTGCTGGCGGTATGCCTGCTGGCCCTGTTGTTGATGCTGGATGGAGATCTGGACCGGATGGACGGAGCCATTCTTGTATCAGGGCTGATTCTAGTAATGTTCGGAATGGTACGTATTGGTAAAGCCAGTCGTCACTCAGACCCCATGGAGATTGAGTACGAAGCAGAAATTCCAGAAGACATGCCTAACCGCAAAGCCGTTCTTTGGTTTCTGGTGGGTCTAACCCTGCTTCTTGTCAGCTCGCGCATGCTGGTATGGGGGGCGACAAATATCGCCGTGGCTTTTGGGGTAAGCGATCTGGTTATCGGGCTGACCATTGTAGCCTTGGGTACCAGTCTGCCAGAGCTGGCGGCGGGTATTACCAGTGCCCTAAAGCGGGAACATGATATTGCCCTGGGCAATGTAATTGGATCCAATATGTACAATCTGCTGGCGGTACTGCCCATGCCAGGACTTCTGGCCCCAGGCCCCTTTGATGCAGAGATAATGACTCGGGATATGCCCATGATGATCGGGCTGACCCTGATAATGTTTGTCATGAGCTACGGTTTTCGCAGAAATGGGCGTATCAACCGGTTTGAGGGCCTTTTGCTACTGTCGGCTTTCATCGGTTATCAGGGGATGCTATTTTTAGGCATTCAAGGAACCTGACAGAAATATAATGCACAAAAAGTTACAGCCAACTACAGAAGAGTCAGAACGACTACAGGCACTGGGACTGGCCGTCATACGCCACGAAACCGAGGCTGTACAATCAATGGCCAGTCGCATTGACCACCACTTTGCTCGTGCCTGCAACTTCATGCTCGAGTGCAAAGGTCGCATAGTAGTACTGGGAATGGGCAAGTCCGGACACATCGGACATAAGATTGCAGCCACCCTGGCCAGCACCGGAAGCCCGGCATTTTTTGTGCATCCAGGCGAGGCCAGTCACGGCGACCTGGGCATGATTACTGCCAGCGATGCGGTATTGGCACTATCAAATTCAGGCGAGACCTCGGAACTGCTTACCATCCTGCCACTTATCAAGCGCCTGGGTGTACCCCTCATCGCCATGACCGGCAATCAGAACTCAAACCTGGCCCGGGAGGCGGATGTAAACATTGACGTAAGCGTGGAACAGGAAGCCTGCCCCCTGAACCTGGCACCCACCTCCAGTACCACTGCCGCCCTGGTTATGGGTGACGCCATGGCCATTGCCCTGCTAGAGGCAAGAGGTTTCACTGAACAGGACTTTGCTAAATCTCATCCTGGTGGCATTCTGGGCCGCAGGTTATTGCTACACATCGCCGATATCATGCATGCGGGAGACGAGATTCCCCGGGTAAACGTTGACGCCTCACTACGGGATGGTCTGGTTGAGATGACCAACAAGGGTTTGGGTATGACCGTAGTGGTAGATGCAGATAATATTGTTGCCGGAATCTTTACCGATGGCGATCTCAGACGCACCCTGGATCTGGGGGTAGATATGCGTGATGTTAAAATATCTGAGGTAATGACGCGTAACTGCAAGATGGCCCAAGCAGACATGTTGGCCGCTGAGGCACTACAGATCATGCATGAGAAAAAGATCAACGCCATCCCGATAGTGGACCAGGAACAGCAACTGGTGGGCGCCATAAACATGCATGATCTGCTCCGTGCCGGAGTAGTTTGAGCAGCATTGCCCATGACTGAACATAGCCAAATGCAAAAGATAAGAGAACTCGCCCAACAGATACGCCTGGTGATTTTCGATGTGGATGGAGTACTCACCGACGGCGGCCTGATCATGGGCGACGACGGCCAGGAGTACAAGGTGTTCAACGCCAAAGATGGCCACGGTATGAAGATGCTACAGGCTTCAGGGGTAGAAATCGGTATTATATCTGCCCGCAACTCCCGGGTGGTGGCACTGCGCATGGAGAATCTTGGCATCAAGCACGTGTATCAGGGACAGCGAGACAAGCTCAAGGCCTTTGCTGACCTGATGAAAAAACTGCAGTTGCAACAAGAGCAGATTGCATATGTAGGCGATGATCTGCTGGACCTGTGCATCATGCGCAAGGTTGGGCTAGCTATAGCAGTCCAGGACGCCAGCCAAGCGGTGATTGATCAGTCACACTGGCAAACCACGGCCCCCGGTGGCCGCGGAGCTGCACGGGAAATTTGCGAATTCATAATGCAGTCGCAGGGAAATCTTGACCACATACTGGCAAAATACTAGGTCTATGGATCAAAAAAACATCATAATCGGGATACTTCTGGTACTACTATCGCTGGGCAGTCACTGGCTGATAACCAGCCCACCAGAGAACCCGAGTGTAGTATCAGAAGAACACAAGATGGACTACTACGTAAACAATTTCACTACCACTCGAATGAGTGAAGATGGGAAACCTTTTCGTCAATTGAGTGCCAAACGTATGGTGCACTACCCAGATGACGACACTACCGAACTTACTGCACCATTAATAACCATGTTTGAAGGTGATACCCCAGAATGGGAAATCTGGTCAGAAGCCGGCTGGTTATCCGGTGATGGAGATCTGTTATTACTGCAGGGCAAGGTCATCATCGAGCGCCCACAAACCGCCACCCAGAAACCAGTACATCTAGTCACCAGCAACCTGCGGGTACAACCGAATCAGAATTATGCTGAAACAGAAGAAGTGATTACCATTAATACGTCCAGCAACCGAATAACATCCAAAGGGATGAAGGCCTGGCTAAAAGACCCGATGCGGATAAAGTTTCTCGCTAATGTAAGAGGAAAATATGAGGTCAATTAACAAACTTCTCACACTGCTGTTACCACTACTGTTCCTGGCCTCAGCCCCATTTGCTACCCAGGCCCTGGAAAGTGATGTAAAGAAGCCAATCGAGGTTGAGGCGGACAGTGTTGAAATAGATGATAGCAGCGGCAAAAGCACCTACAAGGGGAATGTAATCCTGACCCAGGGGAGTATTCGCATGACAGCTGACCGGGTCACGGTCATTCAACATGAGAAGAAATCAGACATGATCAAGGCGGTAGGCCGGCCGGTGACACTGACCCAGAAATCCAGAAAAGGAAAAAAACCCGTCAAAGGACGCAGCAAGCGCATGGAATACAGCGTAGATAGCGATATTCTCTACCTGATCGGTAATGCCACCCTGGAGCAGGGCAAAGATACATTCAAGAGTGATCGTATCGCCTATGATCGTAAGAAGTCATTAATCAAAGGCGGTACCAGCGCTAAAGGCAAAAGGCGTGTTCGCGTAACCATTAAATCAAAAAAGAAAAAGACCAAATGACCCGTCTTGCTGCATCTGAACTGGAAAAACACTATCGTAAACGCTCTGTAGTGAATGGCGTTTCCATGGAGGTATCAAATGGTGAGGTAGTTGGCCTGCTGGGTCCTAACGGCGCCGGCAAGACCACCTGCTTCTATATGATCGCCGGCCTGATACCGGTGGAGCATGGAGCTATATCCTTAGGAGATCAGGATATAACCCAGCTATCTATGCATCATCGGGCTCAACAGGGACTCAGCTATCTGGCCCAGGAACCATCTGTATTCCGCAAGCTAAGCGTGCATGACAACATCATGGCGATACTAGAGACCCAGCCTAACCTGACCCAGGGACAGCGTGACGAACTATGTGACCAACTGCTATCTGATTTCCACCTGGAGCATCTAAGGGACAACATAGCCATGGGACTATCTGGTGGTGAACGCCGTCGCCTGGAGATTGCCCGTGCCCTGGCGGTAAATCCAAAGTTTATCCTGCTGGATGAGCCTTTCGCCGGAGTAGACCCTATATCCGTAGTGGATATACAGAAGATCATCAAGGAGTTGGCAGAACGTGGTATAGGTATACTCATCACCGACCATAATGTAAGAGAGACGTTGGGAATATGTGATCGGGCCTATATTATCAACGAAGGTAAGCTGATTGCTGAAGGGGACCCAGAGACCATCCTGGATAATGAAGAAGTAAGACTGGTATACCTGGGAAAAAGCTTCAGCCTCTAGCGTTATACGGCTGCGCACCCACAATCAGGTAATTTTTACTACGCAGCAGTATATTTTCACCACTTCCACCAAATAACAGCGGTATTTAAGGCTTTATTTCCCACACGCCTATTCCACGAAACAGTCACAGTTGCAAGCCTAATCGCCTTCCCATTGCCTGGCGTCAAATGAGATAAATATAATTTCACTCTACCCTGCAACTCCGGCACAGTTTTAGCTAGAATAAGGATGTGAGTGTAAGAACATACAATTTATGTACCAACTTTTATCATAATAACTCCATATGAAGCAGACACTGCAGCTTCGCCTCGGGCAACATCTAACCATGACTCCCCAGCTGCAGCAGGCAATCCGCCTGTTGCAACTCTCCACGCTTGACCTGCAGCAGGAGATTCAGGAGGCCCTGGAGTCCAATCTGATGCTGGAAACCGAGGAAGATGCTGCGGGTAAAGAGCCTGCTACAGATAGTATCGGGAGTGAAACCGTCCAGGCTGGAGCTGAAGCTGAACCAGATCTTGGCAGTAATGAGAAAGAGGTAGACCCGGAGTCAAACACCATGCCGGATGAACTACCGGTAGACAGTGCCTGGGACGATATCTATGACAGCACCCTACCCCCATCCTCCGGCTCCAGCCAGCAGAAAGAGAGCAATAACACCGACTACCTTACCCAGTGCAGTAATGCCCAGACCCTGCACGACCACCTGATATGGCAAATGCAGCTTACCCCCTTCAGTGATACCGACCAAGCCATTGCAACGACTATAATCGATAGTATCAGTGATGACGGCTATCTGACCTGCGAGCTGGATGACATCATGACAGCTGTGGGTGGTGAAGAGGTGGAACTGGATGAGGTTGAAGCCGTATTGCATCGGATTCAACAGTTTGACCCACCAGGTGTGGCCGCACGAGACCCGAGGGAGTGTCTGTTGTTGCAGCTATCTCAGCTAAACAGCTCTACACCATGGCTACGGGAAGCCAAGGATCTGATACAGAATCACTTTGATCTGTTGGCACGTCAGGACCATAACCAGATCAAACGCCGACTCAAGCTGGACGATGATAGTCTTAAACAGGTAAATCACCTGATTCGTTCCCTGAATCCACATCCTGGAACCTCTATAGCAGACAGCGAACCACGCTACGTAGTACCAGATGTATTTGTAAGCCGCAGGAACGGCACTTGGAGAGTGGAACTGAACCCCAGCACAACTCCTAAGCTTAGAGTCAACTCAGAATATGCCAATCTGATTAAGCGCGCAGACCAAAGCGATGACAACACCTATCTTAAAAACCACCTGCAAGAGGCACGCTGGTTCATTAAAAGCCTGGTGAGCAGAAACGAAACCCTACTCAAGGTTGCTACCAAGATAGTAGAATTTCAGCGTGGCTTTTTTGACTATGGTGAAGAGGCCATGCGCCCGCTGGTGTTACGAGATATTGCAGAGGCTGTGGAGATGCACGAATCCACCATTTCCCGGGTTACCACTAACAAGTACATGCATACTCCACGCGGCACCCTTGAGTTCAAATACTTTTTTTCCAGCCACGTAGGCACCAGTGGCGGCGGAGAGTGTTCAGCTACTGCCATCCGGGCCCTGATTAAAAAACTGGTTAGCGCCGAAAAGCCTAACAAACCATTAAGTGACAATAAGATAGCTGGCATCCTGGGCGAGCAAGGCATCAATATAGCCCGCCGTACGGTTGCCAAATATCGAGAGTCGATGGCCATACCACCATCGAATGAAAGAAAGCGCCTGGCTTAGGCGCATATTATCGAAGGAGCAAACCATGCAAATTAGCCTTACCGGTCACCACATTGACATCACTCAAGCTCTCAGAAACTATGTCGATACCAAATTTGAGCGTCTGGAACGTCATTTCGACCAAGTTACAAATGTACATGTCATACTCAGTGTGGAAAAAGTTCGCCAGAAGGCAGAAGCTACGCTACATTTAAACGGCGCAGATGTATTTGCTGACTCAACCCAGGAAGATATGTATGCTGCCATTGACGGGTTGGTGGACAAATTGGATCGTCAGGTCAAGAAGCACAAAGAAAAATCTACCCGCCATAGGAACGGAGCTGGTATTAAAGGTTTGGAACAGGTTGACATATAAACTGAGTCATTGATTTTTGGTACTTTAAAGTGTTTTCCGATAACTTTATCAACACAGAGCGCATCAGCTGTAGTAACCCTGCAGTAAGTAAGAAAAGAGTGCTCCAAAGTCTGGGCGAATTGCTCGCCCAGTCCGCTCCTCAGCTTAGTCCTGACGATACCTTTGACAAGCTGTTGGAGCGGGAACGCCTAGGTAGTACCGGGCTGGGGCATGGCATCGCCCTGCCCCATGCCCGGGTTAATGGCATCGATGAGGCATACGGCGCCTTTATCCAACTGGGAGATAGTGTCGATTTTGATGCCATTGACAACCAGCCGGTAGACCTCATATTCGGCCTCCTGGTCCCAGAATCTGCTACGAAAGAACATCTACAGCTGCTGGCACATCTGGCATCCATGTTCAGTAATGCAGAATTCTGTGAAAAATTGCGTCAATCAACCCAGCCTGATGAGATCATGCAACACATAGAACATTGGAATCAGGTTGAGAATGAAGCATGACCGATGCCACTACAGGCTATCTGGTATCAACCCTGCAGGAGACATTGGGGCTAAGATGGATAGCTGGCAAGGATGGGCGTAACACCAGTCTGAGGGGAGACTTCCCCGGGGCCGAGCAACAGGGAACTGCTGGCCCCATGAACCTCATCCATCCCTATCGCATTCAGATCATAGGTCCTGCAGAACAATCCAAGTTCGATGAACTGTCATCTGAGAAACGCCAGGACATTATACAAAAACTCTTCGACGCCCAGCCGGCTGCAGTGATCATTGCGGTTGACGCCAGGGCAGATGATGACCTGATCAAAGAAGCCGATAGAAGCAACACCCCACTGCTGGTATCCAGTCAAAATGACAACCTGCTGCAGAGTTCACTGCAGTATCACCTGACCCATATCCTAGCTGAGCGTACCGTGGTGCACGGTGTATTCATGGAGGTGTTAGGCATTGGGGTACTGATTACCGGAGACTCTGCTGTGGGCAAGAGTGAACTGGCTTTGGAGCTTATTAACCGGGGACATCTGCTGATAGCAGACGACACCCCGGAATTCGCCCGTATTGCCCCGGATATCATCAGTGGTAACTGCCCCCCACTACTCCAGGATTTTCTGGAGATCAGGGGTTTGGGGCTGCTGAATATCAGAAGTATGTTTGGCGATAGCGCCATCAAGCAAAAGAAATACCTCTCATTGGTTATTCATCTCAAGCGTATGACCAATGAAGATATAAATATGATTGACCGTCTCTATGGTAACTTCGCCGAGTACCCACTACTGGGCCTGAAACTGCCACAGGTTACCATCCCGGTGGCTCCCGGCAAGGAGATTGCAATTCTGGTAGAGGCAGCCGTACGTCAGTTTATGCAGAAGATGCATGGCTACAATGCCGGAGATGATTTTATAGAACGACAACGCAAGGCTATTGAAGAGGTTAAACGTAACAGATAACATTCCCTGGTCTCCACAACAATCACAGTGCGCCAAGATGCTATAAGACCAGGATCATATGCCTTACCTATGTGCGCAGATAAGAACATCAAACTGGTAATCGTTTCCGGCCTCTCCGGGTCTGGAAAGAGTATCGCCCTGCATACCCTGGAAGATCTGGGTTACTACTGCATCGACAACCTTCCTCTGTATCTGCTACGCGCCATGTTCGAAGAGTTGAAGCAGCGCCCTGATGCCGTCCATCACAAAATGGCGGTAAGCATCGATGCCCGCAATCAGGCTGACGACCTGCACCAGTTGCCTGGGTTGGTTAAGGATATCCGCAAATATGGTGTGCAGAGTGAGATGATCTTTCTTGAGGCCCAGGACGAAGTCCTGCTGCGGCGCTTCAGTGAAACCCGACGTAAACACCCTCTTACCGATGAAGACCGTCCCCTGTCTGATGCCATACGACTGGAACGGGAGCTACTGGAGTCATACCTCAGTGATGCCGACCTGCGCATAGATACCAGTCGCACCAACCAGCATGAGCTGCGCGATATTATCCGTTCCCATATGGATGACAGAGGACCAAGAAAGATCTCACTCCAGTTCCAATCCTTTGGTTATAAACACGGTATACCCAGAGATGTGGACTTTGTATATGATGTGCGCTGCCTTCCTAACCCGCACTGGGAACAGGAACTACGTTCCCTTACCGGGCAGGATAGTGAAGTGGCGAAATATCTATCCAAAAGTGATCGGGTGCAACAACTGAAGGATGATATAATTGACTTCCTGGAACGCTGGGTACCAATATTTGAAGAGGATGGCCGCAGTTATTTGACCGTGGCCATAGGATGTACCGGAGGACAACACAGGTCCGTGTATCTTGTAGAGCAGATATCCTCCCATTTTCAACGTTGTGGACGTGATACCATCACCCGCCACCGGGAACTGTCATGAGTATCGGCCTGCTGATCATTACCCACAACAACTCGGGTAAGGAGCTGTTACAGACCGCCACCAAGATGTTCGGGCACTGCCCAATGGAAGTGAGAACTATAGAAGTACACAATGACAGCGATCCGGAGCAACTCACCGCACAAGCAGCTGACCTGGTTAAACAGCTGGATTCCGGGGATGGGGTTCTGGTGCTGGCAGACATGTACGGATCCACTCCCGGAAACATCGCCACTGCCATGTACCAGGAAAACAGGATAAACGTACTTGCCGGCCTCAACCTGCCGATGCTGGCCAGAATTTTTAACTACTCACAGTTGGACCTGACTGGAATTACCGACGCGGCACTGACGGGTGGCCAAAAGAGCATAATCGAGTGCAGACCAAAAAACCAAGACTAGGTTAGATGCTATTGATGTAGTAGCGGAAGGACCATGATTAACAAGCAAGTCGACATTATCAATAAACTGGGGCTCCACGCCCGGGCAGCGGCAAAATTTGTTACCTGTGCCAGCCATTTTGAGAGCAGTATCCACCTTTCCCACAACGGCCATGAAGTAAATGGCAAGAGCATCATGGGGGTAATGATGCTGGCGGCAGCTCAGGGTACAACCCTGACTCTGATAATCGATGGCGCGGATGAAAAATCGGCCCTGGCAGCACTGGAAGAGCTGATAGAAGACCGCTTTGGGGAAGAGAGCTGAGGGGCGACTTGAGAACTGGCAATCACATCCTCAATCAGAAGCTTCTTTAGGAAAATAGTCATGTTATTCTAGGCGTAATGGAAGCCCTAATAACTGCCGAAAAACTAAACCACCACTACGGTTCATTTCACGCTGTTCAGGATCTATCCCTGCAACTGAAGCGCGGTGAGATATTGGGTCTACTGGGGCCCAACGGGGCCGGCAAATCTACCAGTATGCGCATTCTCAGCGGTAATATTGTTCCCAGCAGTGGCTCGGTACTGTTAAATGGAATCGACCTGCAACAACAACCGCTAGCTGCCAAGGCCGCACTGGGATATCTCCCGGAGCAACCGCCACTGTATCGGGATATGACTATCGCAGAGTACCTGGAGTTCTGTGCCCGGCTACATCACATAGCCAGACCGGAGATAACTCAGGCCATTGGTGATGCCATGGACAGGTGCGGCCTGCAAGGCATGGGAACACGCCTCATCGGCAATCTCTCCAAGGGTTACCAACAGCGGGTCGGCATCGCCCAAGCCATAGTCCACAGACCAGACATCATTATCCTGGATGAACCAACCAGTGGACTGGACCCCAATCAAATTATAGAGATAAGGAAGCTTATCCGGGAACTGGGTGAAGAGCATGGAGTGATCCTGTCCACCCACATACTGCCGGAGGTGCAAACCATCTGCAGCCGGGTACTGGTGCTGAACCAGGGACGCATCGCCTTCAGTGACAGCATCAGCAACATCGGGGAAACAGCGCCATCCAGCCTTATGTTCCGACTGGAGCAGACACCGAGCCTGGATGAGATAAGATCATTAACCGGGATCAGTACGGCAGAAGCCATTTCCGGCGGGCACATCAGGGTCGGGCTGGAAGCGAATACACCACCGGCAGAGATCTCTGGACAACTGGTGGCCAAAGGCTGGGGCTTGAAAGAGTTCAATCCGGAGCGAGACACCCTGGAACAGGTATTTACCCGCCTCACAACAGAGGAAGGGGGTTAGGGCCTGTTAACACTAATCCAATAGGCCCTGTTACTTTTGAAAAAGCGCCAATCCAGGCGCGAGGAGTGAAGTTTGGTTATTCCAAATGAACAACGAGCAACAACGAGTGGCGTTTTTTCAAGCGTAACCCGAAGGGCTGGGGCTATTTTTCCGCCCAGCGGCGTTATCAGTCGTTCATGTAGAGTAACTACACATCACTCATTCTGCCTTGCTGGACAAAAAAATAGTCCCAGCAGTGTCTATTGGATTAGTGTTAACAGGCCCTTAGTATGCTAGCCATTACCCTGCGTGATCTAAAAAGCATGTTCCGCTCCCCTCTGGCCTGGAGTCTGCTTGCAGTAGTGCAGTTTATCCTGGCATGGATTTTCTTGGTCCAGGTAGAGGAGTTCATACAGATTCAACCCCGTCTGGCAAAGCTCTCCTCGGCACCTGGCATCACCGACCTGGTGGCTACCCCGCTGTTGAACAGCGCCTCTCTCATCATCATGTTCCTTATCCCCTTGATGAGTATGCGCCTGCTCAGTGATGAATACCGCAATGGCACCTTCACCCTGCTGCTGTCCGCCCCTATCTCCATGACCAGTATTGTGCTGGGGAAATTTCTGGCCCTGATGCTGTTTCTAACTATGTTGCTGCTGGTTACCGCAGCCATGCCCCTGTCCCTACTCCTGGGAGGCAGTCTGGATCTGGGTAAACTGGCGGCCGGTCTGCTGGGACTGGAATTGGCCCTGACCGGTTTTGCCGCTATCGGACTGTTCTTCTCCAGCATCACCTCCCGCCCCGCAGTGGCGGCCACCGGCAGCTACGGACTGATTCTGTTTCTCTGGGTAATAAATCTGGCCTCAGGTGCTGAGGGTCAAGGCAGCGCCCTGTTTGCCTGGATATCACCCATCAGCCATCTGCAGAACATGTTTTCTGGCCTGGTGAGTAGTGCAGACCTTATCTATTTTCTGCTACTGACCATCTGTTTTCTTACACTCAGCGTCCGGCGTCTGGATAGTCGTCGCAGTCAGCACTGAGGGGACGGGGATGGAACTGCCGAAAAAATTCATACACAACCTGCATCATATTCTGTTCTATCTATTACTTATGGTGGTGATAGGTCTGGCCGGATGGCTGAGTAACCACCATGTCTGGCAATGGGACTGGTCTGCAAGTGCACGTAACAGCCTGTCCAGCACCAGCCAGGAGCTGTTAAAGCGGCTGCAGGAACCACTACACATAACCTCATTCGCCCCAGAGTCACCAGAGCTCCGACAACGCATCAGGGACATTATCGATCGTTATCAACGTTATCGTCCTGACATCCGTTTTAACTTCGTCAATCCTGACCGGCAACCAGAGCTGGTGCGACAGCTTGGCATACGGGTAATGGGAGAGCTGCGCCTGGAGTACCAGGGCCGGGCAGAAAACCTCAGCACCATCAGTGAGGAGGCCTTGAGTAATATCATCCAACAGCTGATGCAGGCAGAGGAACGCTGGATTGGTGTCACCGAAGGACATGGCGAAAGACGTATAGATGGCAAGGCCAATCATGATCTCAGTGGCTTTGGTAATGAGCTGCAACGCAAGGGTTACCAACTGCGCCACCTTAACCTGGCCACAACCATAGAGGTACCACATAACCTCTCTCTGCTGATCATCGCCAGTCCCCAGGTTGACTACCTGCCACAGGAGGTGGAAAAGATCCAGCGTTACCTTGAGACCGGTGGCAACCTGTTGTGGTTGCTGGAACCAGGAGGCATAAAAGGCCTTGAGAAGCTTCAGCAGGCTATTGGGCTGCATATCCTGCCTGGCACCATCGTAGATGCCAACTCAGCGTCCATGCGCCTGCAGGACCCAGCCATGGCACTGGTGACGAGTTACCCCAAGCACCCTGCCACCGGCAACTTCAAGCTCATCACTGTCTATCCCCATGCAGCTGCCATAGAAGCGGCTGGCGAGAGCGGCTGGAAGTCGACACCACTGCTCAGCACTATGAGCGGTTCCTGGAACGAAACCGGCCCAATCAAAGGCGAGGTGGCACGCAATCAGGAAGCTGGCGAAGTGGCCGGCCCCTTGAATATTGGAATTGCCTTTAGTCGTAAGCTAAAGCAGAAAACCCAGAACATCATGGTCATAGGTGACGGTGATTTTCTCACCAATACCTACCTGGGCAATGGTGGCAATCTGAACCTGGGGCTTAATCTGGTGCGCTGGCTAAGTAGTGATGAACAACTCCTGGACATCCCGGCACGCACTGCACCCGACCTGCAACTGGAACTGACTAAACTGGAGAGCACCATTATCGGTCTCGGCTTCCTGCTGCTACTGCCACTACTGTTTGTTACCGCAGGGACAATCATATGGTGGCGACGCAGGCATCTGTGATATGCAACGCCCTGTCCTGGTAAACGGTATTCTCCTGGCCCTGGTCTGTATCCTGGGTGCTCTGGCATGGCTGAGTATGCAAGAGCAAAACACCGACCGCAGAATCCTACTTACCCAACTCCACCCGGACCAGGTAAATCTGATCACGCTCACCAACCAAAGCAACCAGGGGATACAACTGAAACGCAAGGCAGATGGCTGGATGATGCAACACCCTTATGTTGTATCAGCTGATGACAATCGCATCCAACGCCTGCTGGAGATAGTGCGCAGTAACAGCTTCAGCCGCTTCCAGTCCCCGGCAGATGTGGCTGATTATGGCCTGGCACCACCTGTAGCCAAACTCACCCTGAATCAGATCAAAATAGAGGCAGGTAACGTTCACCCCATGAACCAGCGCCGCTATCTACGCCTACAAAACCGGATACACCTGATAAAAGACCGCTTCATCCACCACCTGCAGGCCAGTGCCGAGGAGTTCATAGACCCGGCTCTGTTTCCCAATGGAAGTCGTATCAATGCCATACTTACCCCGAAGTGGCAGTTATCGTTTCACCCCAGCGGTAAAGGATCTCTGACTCCACCCAACACAGAGCTATCCGCCGATGATCTGAATCAGAAACACGATCAGTGGCTCTGGGCCAGAGCCGGCAGGGTGATGCCAGCACCAGAGGATAAAAACCGCGCCATGATTGAGATCAAACTGGATACCAGGCAACAACCCATCAGGTTTGAACTAGATCAGACAGACCAGCACACCCTGTTAATACGCAGAGACCTGGGATTGGCCTATGTCTTTCCCAAGGAATCTGAACTTCTACAACCCCCAAAAAACACGAGTACAAATAATGGAGCCTCTGATTAATTCCATGATGGCTGAGACGCTACCTTTGCATCTTGAGATGCAAGGCGGCTTGCGCAGCTAATGGCCTTAGTCCTTAGCAAGCAAGCCAACACAGCAGATCTGGTGCAAAGGTGCGTCCCGAAGGGTTTATACCAAATGGCATATTCATTTAGTTGCGGAACTTGCCATATAACTATGGTACACAGCATTCGCACCATACCTTGCGATCATCACCATTTGGATACAAACTCGGCTCATCAGCGAATTGATCAGAGGCTCCAATAATGCCTGAACTACCAGAAGTAGAGACCACAAGACGTGGAATTGAACCACATATTAAAGGCCAGAAGGTATCTGGTATTACTGTCCGGCAACGGCAACTGCGCTGGCCAATCCCCACCCGCTTAAGCTCTATGATCACTGGAAAAAAGATCGAATCGGTAGAACGGCGTGCCAAGTACCTGTTACTGAATTTTGCCCACGGCACCCTGATTATGCATCTTGGGATGTCCGGCAGCCTGCGGGTATTGCCTGTGGGGACAGAGCCAGAAAAGCATGACCATTTTGATCTCGAGTTCAAAAAGATCTGCCTGCGCCTGCGTGACCCACGGCGGTTTGGCGCCGTACTCTGGACCAAAGATGATCCAGCCAAACACAAGCTGCTGAAACACCTGGGGCCAGAACCTCTGAGTGAAGAATTCAGCGGTGAATATCTGCATCGGCTGGCACAGAAACGACGCGCCCCGGTCAAGAGCTTTATCATGGACGGGCGGGTAGTTGTCGGGGCCGGAAACATCTACGCCAACGAGGCACTGTTCATGAGCGGCATCCACCCCAAACGCCCATGTAACCAGGTATCACTCGAGAGCTTTGAGATACTCGCTGGACACATCAAGGAGGTACTAAAGGCGGCAATCAAACAGGGCGGTACCACCCTGCGGGATTTTCAACATGGCGACGGACAGCCGGGTTATTTTGCACAACAGCTACAGGTATACGGCAAGGCTGGCGAGCCATGCCCCAACTGCGGAAAAACTATTATGCAAGAGCGTATCGGCCAACGCTCTGCTTTCTTCTGCAGTAATTGTCAGAATTAACCCTTAGGTGTAACAACTCCCACTTGATCTTTACAGGTAAATAGGGCCGCTGTGTGACCAAAGAGATCATTATATTGCATGAGTGTTGATGACTGAAAAGGCACGAAGCAGACTAGGAATATGATTCAAAAAAATCTGTAATCAACAAATAGTTAAATTCCACTTTATTTGTCCAGCAACTCTGTCACCTGCTCGGGTGATACCGGCTTACTAAAAAGGTATCCCTGAGCAAAGTCACAACCTTGTATGGCCAGAATGTCCCTCTGATCTTCTGTCTCGACACCCTCGGCAACCACGCTTAGTCCCAGACCATGGGCCATGGCGATAGCAGCATTGACCAACTCCAAGTCCGCAGAATCTTCAGTAAGATCGTTAATGAATTCACGGTCGATCTTAAGGACGTTGAAGGGATAAATGCGCAGGTAGCTGAGTGATGAGTACCCAGTACCAAAATCGTCCATGGCAAGATTAATACCCAGGTTACTTATAGCAGCCAATGCCTCGTCTATATAGGCATGACCACTCATAAGAACTCCTTCTGTAATCTCCAACTCCAGAGATTTACCCGGTATTCCTGCCTGCTGAATGGCCTGTTCAATAAATTGCACCAGACTGGGATCACGGAACTGACGCGGCGACAGATTCACAGCCATTGTGAACGATGGTCCTTTCAACTGTTGCCATACGGCGGTCTTTTTTATCGCCTCAGTTAATACATACTCGCCAATGGATACTATCAGTCCAGTCTGCTCTGCTATTGGTATAAATTCCAAAGGTGAGACTTCACCCAGGGCGGGGTTATTCCATCTTAACAAGGCCTCAACCCCAATGATTTCTTGGCTCTCCATGTCCACTTTTGGTTGGTATGTGAGCCTGAACTCGCCACGATCCAATGCACCATGCATCTGTTCTTCAATAAGCAAACGCTGAGCAATTCCCATGTTCATCTCTTTAGTGAAGTAGGAATAGGTATTACGTCCTTCCTCCTTGGAGTAGTACATGGCGGAGTCGGCATTACGCAGCAACTCAGACGGGTTGTCGCCATCGTCTGGGTAGAGTGCAATCCCTATGCTGGCTGTGAGAATCAGGTCTCGGCCCTCGATCTTAAATGGCTCACGAAATTGATTGATCAGAGTTTCTGCCGCTGGGCGGGCATCTGTCACATCATTAAGACCGCTAAGCAGTATGATAAACTCATCGCCCCCAAGCCGTCCGATGGTATCGCCACGGCGCATCACCTCCTGCAGACGTGATGCTGCTTCCTTTAGGAGTATGTCACCTGTATCGTGACCCATGGTGTCATTGATTTTCTTAAAATCATCCAGGTCAAGAAATAGCACCGCCACCCTTTCACTATCGCGGTGCGCCTCGTTTATCAATTGGGACAGTCTATCCAAGGCTAGGAAGCGGTTGGGAAGATCGGTTAATGCATCAAAATGGGCCTGGTGGAGAATGCGCTCCTCCTGCTGTTTGCGTTCGGTAATGTCATTGGAGATGCCAAGTAGATACTTAGGATTTCCATCTTCGTCTCTGATACATACTTTTCGGGTGTGAAGAAATCGTACGCCTTTGTGAGTTTCGATGGGTTCTTCCTGGATATCCACTGTTTCGCTGGAATCAAGGACTTGGCGATCCTTGCTGGTAAAGAAGTCAGCCTGTTCCTTCGGAAAGAAATCATAGTCGTTGCAACCAATCAACTCGTCACGGGATTTGCCGATCAACGCTTCACCGGCTTTGTTAAAACGTACAAAACGTAGATTCTCTGCATCTTTGACGAACAGCATGTTTGGTAGGCTTTCGATTATGGTATCCAGTTCTTGCTCACGCTGCCTCAAAGTGCGTGCAACATGATCCCGTTCCATGACAATACCGGCAAGCCTTGCTGCAGATTTGAGATCGTCTGATTCTTCCTCATTAGGCAGTGCCGGATGATTGTAATACATACCAAATGCACCTAGTACCTCTCCTGAAGAGTTCTTTATCGGTTCAGACCAGCAGCAACGCATGCCATGGGGTAAAGCGACATCCTTGATTGCCGCCCATTTCGGATCGGTATCGATATTCTCAACAAGGCAACGCTTACCGGTGTAAGTGGAAGTGCCACATGAGCCAATATTTGGGCCAATTTTCAAGCCATGCACCGCTTCACAATATTCTTTCGGTAGGCTCGGTGCGCCACCATGCAAGAGGGTGTCGCCACTTAACTCCAGCATTGAGCAGCGCATGCCAGGATGGCGTTCTTCATACATCAATGCGATCGCATCATAAATCTCTGATGCGATTTTACCTGTTGCAATCATTTCAAGAATTTCTGTGTTTTTTTTAGAAAATGCTTCGGCTTTTTTACGTTCTGTAATATCGTGCCCAATACCCAGTACGCCGATTAATCCTCCACTCTCATCCAGCATTGGAGTCTTAGTTGTTTCCAGAAGTTCACGATGCCCATCATTGGCAAAAGTTATCCATTCTTCATTTACTGATGGTGCACCTTTCAGCGTAGCTTTTTTATCATGGACCCGGAAAAAGTCCGCCAACTCGGTCGCAACGAAATCGTAATCAGTTTTTCCGAGAATTTCTGCTTCAGATGCCCCAAAAAAATTTTCAAACCTGTTATTACAAGCAAGGTAGACACCGTCAGGATCTTTCAGCCAGATCAGATCTGGCACAGTGTGAATGATTGTATTTAGAAACCTCTCGTTACGTTTTAATGCATCTTGAGCATTTTTCCGTCTCTCTACTTCTTTTGTTAGCTCTTGGTTACTCTCTTTTAGCTGTGCTGTTCTTTCATCTACAACCTCTTCTAGCTGTTCCTGGTGATGCACAAGAAGCTCTTGAGTTTTATTGCGTTCCTCTACTTCGTTATAAAGTGAATTGACCAGCTCTTTGTTATTGTGCTCTAACTGAATGGTATTTTTAAGATATTGGTTGGTTTTTATACTTATAAAAAATATCAGCGCTATATATAGAAGTACTGCGGATGTTAGTAAAGGACCAGTCTCATCAAATTGTGTATATAGAACTCCTGGTAATACGATAGCTGGAGGCAGACTGGATGTTATATATGCAGGTAAATAAGAGGAAAGCACTGGGACTGCAGCACCCAGCACTCCTAGTAGTATTAATACAATCACAGTCTGGTAGGCAAGGTCATCAACATAGAAAAATAAAAGGCACAGCATACTCCAGCCTATACCAGCGATTGTCGTGTTAATAACAAACTTTCTGGCCCATGCAGGAGCGTTTTCAGGGATATATGACGAATTAAACTGCCTAGTTAAAACAAGGCGTGATATGGCAACAGCTACCATCAATGCTGACCATCCAGTCAGAAGCGTAGGATCAATTATGTTGTTTAATCCCAGCCAAGCGGCAACTGCAATTACTATGATTCCAAAGGCTGAAGGTATTGCATTGGCATAGATAATCCGAACCTGTTCCGACTGGACAAACAAGTCTTTATCTACTTCCTCTGCTACTTCGACACTGCGTACTTCTGGCATAGCGCTTCCATTACACTATGCATTACCACATTTAATCAAGGTGAATTTAATTCTTGGATTTCTGGGAATCGTTCCAGGCATATAAAAATAAGCAGCAAAAACCTGTGAGTCTGCATTGTGCCAAAAGCAGAAATAGATGTGATATCAGCCGACATTCATTGTCAGAACAGATTGAGTTTTACACTTGAAACTGATCGATAGGAATACAGCTATCGCCGTCACAACCATTTACCTCTATGGTCACATGTTTAAGGTCCTTGATCCCAGCCAGCAATGCCTTATAGTGCTGCGGGTCTTTAGGTTCGTGGCTAACCAGGGAGATGATCACCCCGTAACCCTGGGAACCCAGGCGCCATACATGCAGATCAGCAATCAGATTATCTGAATCAGACTCTATTGCACTTCTAATTGCATCCAGGCTCTTCTCTCCCGGTACGCTATCCAACAACACCCTGCTGGTTTCACGTAACAGGCCATAGCCCCATCTGGAAATAACCAGGGCACCCACTATACCCATCAGCGCATCCATCCAGATCAGGCCGTAGAACTTACCGGCAATCAGGGCAAAGATTGCCAGTAGTGAGGTCAACGCATCTGCCAGCACATGCAGATAAGCAGCACGCAGGTTGTGATCTCCTGCATGATGCTCATGTCCATGAGCATATCCATGGTGGTGATGGTGTCCATCCGCATCATGTAACAGCCAGGCGCTGAGCAGATTTACTATCAAGCCAATAACAGCAACCATGATCGCCTCGTTGAACCTGATCGACTCTGGTGAGATAAGACGCTCGACTGATTCTATAGCCATCAATAACGCAACCACAGCCAGGGTCATGGCACTGGCGAAACCACCCAGAGCACTCACCTTGCCGGTGCCAAAACTGTACACCGGATTATCCGCATGGCGCCTGGCATAGCTGTAAGTAAACAGGGTGATACTGAGTGCGGCCACGTGGGTAGCCATATGCCAACCATCAGCCAGCAGGGCCATGGACCCGAACATATAACCTGCCAGGATCTCAACCACCATCATGACCGCAGTCAGGAGTACCACCAGCCTGGTTCTACGCTCACCATCACCAGCCTGGGTATTGAAATCATGGGCGTGGGCCCATCTATCGAGAGAATGAGAGTGCATCTGGATGCCACCTAGTTACAAAAACTGTTGTTACAGGAAAAGACCCGGGTAGTATCTCCATGGAATTCTAACCTAAATGCTTCCCATTATCATTAAGAACTAAATTCTTATAGGCACCAACACTGCCGGCTCCTGCTAGTACCCCCCAACCGATGGCATAGCAGATCAATTCTATCCACCCATACAAGCAACCACTGCCGTAGCCAGTTGTAGCTATGCTGCTCTGACCATAGAATAGGAGTCATCGCCGGCCTGACTTATGCAGATAGCTTTAAGCCCAGATCAGGCTGTATCCAGATAATCCGATTTCCTGTGGGAATTCTATGACTGACGCACTAAACGAGTTAAAACAGAAAATAGACGAGGTAGAGGCCGATGGCACCCAGGTTATCGGCATCCACCTTACTCCAGAGATGACCAAGGCAATACATTGGGAGCTGACCCAGATGTACGGCAGCGACCCTGGGGAGCATCTTACCCTGCTGTTCGGCACCGCGGTGGTGTCGCAAGACGCGGATGAACTGAAGCTGGATACATAGGCAGGCCCTATCAGTTAATAGTGAACTGCCAACCAGATGGTTTCAGTTTCCGGATCAGTCCAGCTTACCCGGTGCCTGGTGTGAGCTGGAATATTAATGTAATCACCAGCGGTTAATTCAGTCTCGCTACCATCTTCAAAGGCAATTTTTGCTCCGCCCTGGAGTAAAATAACCCATTCACCCTGTTCCTGGTCGTACCAGCCTGATTCTGGTGAAGTATGTCCCTGGGAGATTATGCGTTCTATCTTTACCTGTCCGGCATGAACAATCTGCTCCAGAACTTCCTGCTGCAGGTTGTCTGGGATTGAGGCGAAGATATTTCCAGGCTGCAAGAGATGTCCATCCATACAAATGCAAACATCCAGGTCCTAGTGTTACAGAACCGTATAGGTCTCAGGTCGATTGTGAGCGCCCGAACATCCGGGATAGCTTTGAAACCAGGCCAGGTCGTGGCGATATCTCCTGAGGTGATTCCTTGTTTGCAGTAGAGAGAGGTACCACTTTGTCTGATGATATAGATTGATATCTACAGTGATTAGCAAGGGTCTTGTCCAGAGCTACCCCGAACAGGTCATCCAGCATGGTCTCCATGCATAAAATCTCTTTTGCATTCATCCTCAACTCGGGTGCTTCAAAATCAAACATACCAGGATTGGTTACGTCGGACCTTAACACCAGTTGCATCATCATGGCGGCATGGTCTACTGGGTTACGCTTAAGCTCTTTGCGTTTTTTATTGATCAGTTCAGATAGGGCCACTGGGGTTATTGCCCAATGGTTCTGTGTTACGTACGCCATATACCATTCCTCAACATTTAGTAGTTCTCGGTTTGCTCCTGCTCAACTCAATAGATCAGTAAAAATCCATGAGCATCTGCACGCGCCGATCCCTGGTAATGCGATGAAATATACGGCCTTCATCTCCTGAAATCATGCTAACGGTACTGCTAGCAAACTAACTCAGCTTCACCATCTACATAGGCAACACCTACATCCTGAGGAGCAGTTCCAAAGCCCTATCAGGCTTTGATTCAATTACCAAGAGGAGTCCCTATCCAGATCTTGCCCAGCAGAAAAAACATGTGGCTTATTGCCAATGCAGACAGCTAGTTTAAACAATCATGTGAAATCATGATCTTGTGTAGACCAATAAATCCAGCTGCTTTATAAGTGATCTTTAATGTATAGCGGCGATATAGTCAAGTAGTCACTTGAAAAATAGTGACCAGATTCAAATAGTAGTGACATATGTCTTAGATATTATTCAGTAACACCCAAGAATAAGTAATTTACTCCTATACAAACTTAGGGCATTCACGGCAGGCCTTGTTCTTCTTATACTTCTTGCAGCACTTATCCTTAAGCCTCCTTTTTCTTCCCTTTTTCTTACCCTTAGCCATTGGATGTTATACAGAAATCATGCGGTAATCTTCGCTGCAGTGGCGGCATTCATCCGGGCGGCAATGGCCTCCAGTTCATTATCCATGAGATAAAGACCCTCATCCTTACCCCCAACCAGCTTCAGTCTTGCGATCAGATCACCTACCGTTGCCTCCTCCTCTATCTGCTCGGTTACAAACCAGTGCAGAAAGATCTGGGTGGCGTGATCTCTTGCTTCAACAGCCACATCCATCAGGTCGTTGACACTCTGGGTGACCGTTCTCTCATGTTCCAGGGTACGCTCCAGCATCTCAGATAACCCGCTCCACCCCTGATCAGGTTTATCCACGCTGAACAGTTCCACCTCTGCCCCCTGCTCCAGAACATAACGGTAGATCTTCATGGCGTGATCCTGTTCTTCCACGAACTTGGCCATAAACCAATGTGAAGCTCCACGCATGCCAATGGATTCACTATGTGCAGACATTCCCAGATAGAAATAGGCTGAGAACATCTCTTTATTGAACTGTTGATTCAATGCTTGTGCGACTTTTTCTTTTATCATATGGACAACCCGGCTTCCTGGACTTGCAGTTATTGTGTATCGGTATTTGAATTATAGGTGCTGATAATATTTTGTCTCGAAACAGTAGTATCAATCCAGTGGTAATAGAATCCTGGAAATGCTACTGATGAGATATAACCAGAGTCAGTCTTTAGGGACAAACTCACCATGTGGCCAGGATGGCGCTGAAATAGGCTCACCCAGGTTGGCTGCGATCAACCTTTCCCGTGCCTCCAACAGACGCCCCACCAGTCCTGCTTCCACCTTGGCATACTCCTCGGGGGCTTCAGAACGTTTCACCACGATTCCTAACAGTTCGGTAATGGCATTGCCTACCGAATTCTGGGAGATGGTGACAATCAGGCGTCCCTTGTCATCCCGATACAGCAGCTGTTTGTAGGCCGGACGCCAGCGTATATCATTGGCAAATTTCGGATCCTGAATTACATGCTCACGCAGATCACGTGCCACATTCAGGAACTGGTTATTCCCCAGCAATACATCCGCCACCTGGTTAGGGAAATTTACATCTTCCGGCACCTTGCTGTTACCGGTGGCAACCAGGGAAAAGAAAGTGCGGTAGAAATCCAGGAAACCAAGCAGCACCTGCTCATACTCGTGCCAAAAGTATTGATCCTGCAGTCGTTCTGCTCCACCAACCACCTCCCAGCTGGGGAGTCCCTGAGGATAACCGGTAAGCTCCAGGCTGCAATCTTCTGACGCCAGTGGAGACAGGATCTGTAGATCCAGCACCTCCAGAAACTCATGGTATACATCACTCAGATGGCGCAGGAACAGGCTGTGATGTCCGCTATCGGTAAGGTTTGGATTACTGGGATTGGCATGCTCGGCCTTTATCAGGTCTGGCACCGGAAACACCATAAAATGGTTATGTATCATGCGAATACTTGGAACACCTGGCTTGTTCAATGGCCAGGTTGAGTCCAGACTGGCCTCGCCGCACAGAATAAGGTGTTTGCCTGGGTCAGGATATTTTTCCAGCATGTAGTCACACATGATCTGGGTCATCCTGTTCCAGACCTTTTTCTGATTGCGCGACATGTGATCACGCCGTACCGGCCGTCCCAGCGGATCCAGAATGCGTCTGGAGGTATCCAGGATAATAGATGTATCAAACTCAGTGCTGTGCCCGATAATCTTGCGATACATGAGCAGGTTTTCCGGGGTACGGAACAGCCCATTCTCCTCTGCCAGATTCTTCAGGTTACAAGGGCTGTTAAAGAACTCAACCGGAGCCATACCTTCGGGTATGCTAAGGGACATCTTAGGGTGCGGGGTTACGATCTCACGCGGCGCTGATTTCATCTACATCTCCTACCTGGCATGCAATCAGAGAGCCCGCTGAAAACAGAGGCTACTCTTGATCTGCATAACCGGTACTACCGGCCATAACAAATAACACTGCTATCGCCATATCTCTTTTAAAAGAGAGCAATACTAATCCAAAATCATGTCGTCAAAAATACGACTAATAAAACCTTCACCAGGTTATTGCTGCGGGTTCTCTAGTCGGAACCGAACGGTCTTTTCCGCTTTATCTCCAAGAAAGGAGGTGAACTCAGAATAGTTTTCATACCCCATATTGATGGCATAGTCTGCTATCTGGGAAATCAGGGCACGTGTGCTGGCAATCTCTTCATGGGTGCGCCCACAACCATCACAGTGGGTTCCACCTTCGGTACAGTTTTCCTTTCCACGACAAGGACTAAATTGCATACCATCTCTCCTAATCATTCAACAATAGTGCAACGCATCGCTCTATCATGCTGTTTCCAACCAGAAAAAACACAATTGGCGAGTAACATTTCAATCATCTTCGCAAAAACAGTTCCCCTGCATAAGCAAGAAAACGTTATGCCGACATATCTGTATATTATTGCCAGGCGAAACAGGTACAGCTGTGCTATTAAGGCTGCAGTGGGCACTCTACTCTATCTCGAATATTGCAGATGCGCCCATCCCGTTTTGGAGCAATCCCTTTTTCTCCAGCCTTACGCAAAGCGTCGATTACGATATTAACCAGCTTTTGATGTTGGGAATCTAGTTCCACCAGCATGGAACTGCTCAACATGGTATAACCGTCCCTGTCACCCCTCTCATCAATCAGATAGCGGTTAACCACCGCCAATAACTCATCCTCCGGCTGTATTGGTTTTAAACCGGAATCTGTCACCAGATGCAGGTCGTATGCCTTGTTGACTTCCGGGTCATGCTTAAAGGTAAAACCACTGATCTGCAACCAATGCCCATTGCCGGTCCAGTCACTGACCGAGTGGTTTATTACCTGCTGCAGCTGCGCCCCGGTCAGTCTGATTGCCACCAGCCTGGTTGGATATGCAAACAGGGTATCGAGATGTCGGCGAGTGATAACACTTCCCGCCGGAAGGTTCTGGTTCAGACGCATGCCACCTGAGTTAAGGAAGGCGATCTGTACTCCCCGCTGGGAAAACTGAGTCTTTGCCAGATCCGCCACCCAGTTACCCAGGTTAGTTTCAAAGCGGCGTATGGAAAGCTCCTCTGCAACCAGTTCCACCTGGGTCATGCCCAATATTCGATCCAGGCAATCATTGGCTTCTCCCAGCTGACCACAATACTCGCTGTTAAACCGCTGCTGCCAGATCTTAATCAACCGCATGATCTTCTGGTCTGGATCAAACTCACCTGGTAGTTCAACAAACTCCAGTTGCACATCCGGCAGACTGTCTTGTTCCAGTTTGATTGTCACCACGGCTACTGTTCTGGCGTCGGAATCACCTTTTACGACCCGGCGTCCATTTACCAGCGCTGTCTGACGATTGTGCTCATGACCACCAATGATCAAATCCGGCCCGGCACTGCCCAGGGCTGCCAACAGAGCCTTGTCCTGCTGCATAGTGAGGTGAGTTACAGCAACCACCACCTCTGCACCCTGGCTGCGTAACTGAGCCACACCACTGCGCAACACCTGCTCCGGGGGCAGGAAGCGTTCAATATACTCCGCACTCTTCACATCTGTAACCACCCCCAACAGGCCCACCTGAATCCCGTTAACCTCAATAATACGGTTCGGCACCATCTGCTCTGCCTGTACCAACGGCCTACGCTCGGAGTTCACCCGAAACTCCACATTGGAGTTCAACCAGGTAAATTGAGACTCTTGAATTCGCCGTTGTAACATTGCGGCATGTTTCAATCTGCTTTTATCAAACTCGTGATTACCAAAGGTCACAAACATATGCGGATCAAACTGCTTTCCATCTCCATCGAGGTGGTTGAGCGCATCAATCATCTGCGCACCTCTGAACCTTCTGCTCAACATGGAGGGAAATAGAAAATCACCGGCATGTAACAAAAGCACATCTCCGGAACTCTTTTGCAACTGGTTTCTTAGAGTTAGAACATATGGCAGATTGTCCAGGCGGTATACATCATTGATGGCAAGGATAGTCACCTCACGCGGCTGGCCTTCTGTTGCTGCCGTAGCCTGGAGCGGATATAGAAGCCCAGCAAATACCAGCCATAGATAATAGAGCGGTTTCATTAGGCTATTGTTTATGAGCTTTAGTCACATCCATATCTAATCATCAACGCACCACTGCTAAACCACCACCTCGGGGATCACTGGCAGCACGCACCTCACCAGTCTTTCTATTCCAGAACATGGCCTGCATGTTGCCGTAGGTGCGCTGCAGTGGTTTTTGAGTATGTCCCATCTTGGCCAGGCGATCTGATTCCTCACCAGTCAGTGCACCCGGCTCAAACTGTATCTGATCCGGTAGATACTGGTTATGAAATCTTGGCCGGCTAACCCACTTCGTCACAGGCACGCCCTGTTCCAGTTCCAATATACCCAGCAACACCATTGTGATAATGCGACTCCCACCCGGAGTACCCAGGATGGCAACTCCATCACTGGTCTCCACAAACGTAGGCGTCATGCTGGAGAGCATGCGTTTACCCGGGGCAATGGCATTGGCCGCACCACCTACAAGCCCATACACATTGGGTACGCCAGGACGGGCCGAGAAGTCATCCATCTCATCATTCAACAACACACCGGTGGAGGCAGACATAAAACCGGAACCAAACGGGTAGTTGATGCTGAGAGTGGCAGCCACACGGTTGCCTTTCCGGTCAATGATAGAGAAATGGGTAGTATCCCTCCCCTCCTCAGTGGCGGCCTGTGGTAGTTGCAGCAGGGATTTTGTGGCACGACCCAGATCAATATTGCGTGCCAGACCAGCTGCGTAAAATGGATGGGTCAGATGCTCCACCGGTATCTGGACAAAATCTGGATCACCCAGATAGGTTGCCCGATCACGATAGGCCCGTCGCATGGCCTCCACTATCAGGTGAGTACGCTGCACCTTGTCCATTGCCGAAAGATCATAGCCGGATAGGATATTCAGCATTGTTATAAGCACAATGCCACCAGAAGATGGAGGCGCAGCAGTGACTATCTGCATCCCACGGTAGTTACCTCGAATCGGTTTGCGTTCCACTACCCGGTACTGCTTGAGATCCTCCAGGGTCCAGATCCCACCGGCTGCACGCACATCCTGGATCAGATCAGCAGCGACCCTGCCAGCGTAGAAGCCTTCCCGACCCGAGCGTGACAAAGCCTCAAGGGTATCTGCCAGTTGTGGCTGTACTATCCTGCTTTCAATTGGTGGGACCTCTCCTGCATGGAGAAAGGTGTCGGTGGCTGCAGGTGATTTACGCAGAGCTTCCAGACGCATGCGGGCCATACGCCGGTAATGCGCGTCCACTAGAAACCCAGACCGTGCTATGCGAATAGCTGGGGCCAGGGACTCTTTCAGCGGCAGAACCCCATATTTTTTTGCTATATGCACCAGGGCTGCTGGTTCACCCGGGATCCCTGCAGCTAAAGGACCATCTATGGAAAGACCAGGAACCACCTCACCTTTCTTGTTCAGATAGAGATCTGACTGGGCTGCAAGAGGAGCACGCTCCCGTCCATCCACCATGGTTTCCAATTTGTCAGTAGCCCGATGCAGTAACCAGAAACCGCCACCACCAAGTCCAGAACTATATGGCTCCACTACCGCCAGAACAGCACTTACCGCCACCGCTGCATCAAAGGCATTGCCACCCTGAGACAGAATCTGATGCCCAGCCACAGTGGCCAGTGGATGCGCAGTAGCTATAGCAGCAGCCGATGGTGTGGTTTGGGCTGCAACCGCAATATGACCCGCGTACCAACCCAGCAGCAGAAAAACAAAAAGGCCCCACATGGGGGCCTTTCCGCAAACCATGTGTAATGGCTTAGTCACTGTTAGGCAGTCAGTCTCTCGAACTTAGCCATCAGTTCCTCTTCAGTCTCTTCGTTATCCGGATCCTTAGGGATACAGTCCACTGGGCAGACTTCAACACACTGTGGCTCATCGAAGTGACCAACACATTCGGTGCAGAGATCAGGTTCAATTACATAGATCTCATCGCCTTCGCTGATCGCATCATTTGGGCACTCGGGAACACATACATCACAGTTGATGCATTCGTCTGTAATTATTAAAGCCATTTTTTAACTCCTGATTTTTTTGGGGTATCTTACCCCTAGTCACGTTTACAAAACCTAGCAATCAGCGAATCCGCCCCGCCAGGGCACTCACCACCACTGGGTGGACAAAGTCTGATACATCCCCGCCCAATGACGCAACCTCGCGCACCAGGCTGGAAGAAATATAAGCAAATTGTTCGCTCGGAGTTAGAAACACCGTTTCTATTTCCGGCGCCAAATGCCTGTTCATCCCAGCAAGCTGGAATTCATACTCAAAATCCGATACCGCACGCAACCCACGCAGGATTACACTGGCACCACATTTACCGGCAAATTGAACCAGCAGAGAGTCAAATTCAATAACCTCTACCCGTTCATGCCCGGCCAGGACCTGTTTAGCCATGGCAACCCGCTCATCCAGCGAAAAGGCCGGTTGTTTGCCAGGGTTTGCTGCCACTGCAACCACAACCTTATCAAACAACAGTTCAGCCCTTGCGACTAAGTCACTATGGCCATTGGTAATTGGATCAAAGGTACCTGGATAGAGGGCTGTAGTCATGGGTCAAGTCTTATGGTTGGACCGATAATATTGCCTGCACCCGAGAAGTCAACAAAATTATCCAGAAAACCTACTGAAATTGTCCTGGATATTGCAATTGATGGACATAAATCAGCCATTACCCCTGCAATACCAGTAAATTAGGCAGACAGGAGGAAAAACCTGATTATAGCCATATTTAGCAGAAAAAACCCTGCAGGTGCTTGTCAGATCACTGCTGCTACTAAGTATGGGTATAGAGAAAATAGCTTACCTGCCCTGCAGATTTCTCCTTAAGCTGACGCCAGTTGGGTGGCAACCGGGGTAAACCTGCGGCCACATCGGTCTCTATATACACCAGCCCATCTGGCTTTAACCAACCACCCTGCTCAAGCATGCTGCAGGCCTGCTGTAACAGATCGTCTGCAAACGGCGGGTCTAAAAAAACGATATCGAAGAGTTGCACCGGCCCCTGTAACCAGGCCAGGGCATCAACCTGCTCCACTGTAGTCTGCTTCAGACCCAGTATGGATATGTTGTGATACAGTTGTTCTACCACAGCGGGAGACCGGTCCAGCATCACAACCCGTGCGGCACCTCGGGAGGCCGCCTCCAGTCCCAGAGCACCACTCCCAGCGAACAGATCCAGACATGCTGCGCCCGGCAGTGAGGGCTGTAACCAGTTGAACAGGGTTTCACGGATACGATCCCCGGTTGGGCGCAGACCAGAGATATCGGGGAAGCTCAGCTTTCGCCCACGATGCTCACCACCAATAATCCTGACCTGATTGCCTTGACGTGCACCCTTCCCCATGACTGGCCGCTAACTCTTTCCGTCACCCACTACCACAGTAACGAAACGATCTGGGTGCACCCGACGTTTGAAGGCATTTTGGATCTGCTCTTTGGTTATGGCATTGATCTTACCCACGAAGGCATCCAGATAATCCAGAGGCAGTTGATAGAAGCCGATCATAGACAGGTACTCCACGATCTTGCCATTGCTAGCAATTCTCAAGGGGAAACTGCCGGTTATATTCTGTTTGGCCGCCTTTAACTCCTTATCGG
>JANQEV010000029.1 GCA_028278145.1 Chromatiales bacterium
GCGATAACACCCTGACCCTCGGCAAACAGATCCGGCAGTATGCCGGTATAGGCCACGTTGACCTTCTCTGCGCCATCGGTCACCACAAAACGCACGGTCAACTCCTGACCACGCTGCACACTGCCAGCTTCCACCAAGCCACCCAAACGAAAGATATGATCCTTTGGCGCCTTGTTCTGGGCCACTTCGGTAGGCGAGAAGAAGTAAGAGAGATTACTGTCCAGGGCGTTAAATACCAGAAAAGCTGCCAGACCCAGACCCACCATGCCTGCCAGCAGAAAACCAAATCGCTTATGTCTTGCCTTCATGAAACCTCTCCAACATTCAGCCTGGCCATACGTGCAATCCGTTTCAGGATGGCGCGACGGCGGCTTTTCAACAACATCGGCTCAATAACCATCAACAGCAGAGTGACGCCGAAAGAGCCCCATACATATAGGGCATAACCACCCATGTGAAAAAATTCAGCCATGCTTATTGTACCTCCCCTTCCAGCTCACGCACCCAGGTAGTGTCGCGTTCCCGCTCCAGGATTATGCAACGCACACGCGCCAAAACCACAGCAATGGCATAGAACCAGAAACCAAAGGTCATAATCAACATGGTCCACAACATCACAGTCTCCATACTGGATTGACCACTTACAGTCACAGATGCTCCCTGATGCAGGGTATTCCACCATTGGACCGAGTAATAGATGATGGGGATATTAACCACACCAACTATGGCCAATATGGCCCCGGCCCGGTCGGCCCGGCGCGGATCGTCAATTGCAGACTGCAGTGCAATAAAGCCTAAATAGAGAAACAGCAGGATCAGCTCGGAAGTGAGGCGCGCATCCCACACCCACCAGGTACCCCACATGGGCTTGCCCCACAGCGCCCCGGTCCAGAGGGCCACGAAGGTGAACATGGCGCCGGTGGGGGCCAGGGCCGAGGCCATCATGGCCGATACCCGAGTATTGAACACCAGACCCAGTCCGGCCCATGCCGCCATTACCACATAGATGAACATGGACATCCAGGCAGTCCCCACATGCACAAAGATAATGCGGTAGCCTTCTCCCTGCTTGTAATCGGTAGGGGCAACAAAAAAGCTCATATACAGGCCTACTCCCAGCGTAATCACTGCCGCGGCAGTAAACCAAGGGATCAGGCGCCCAGCCAGCGGATAGAAGGTGGCAGGGGAGGAAAACTTGAACCAGTTGACGATACGGGAACTCATTAATTAATCCAGTTGTACAACATCAGTTGTGTATGATTATTTGCGGCCTACTTGGTTCCGCTCTTGTTTCATTTAAATAAACCATTACTACTCTACCGATACCCGCAGAGCTGCAGCCGCCGCCAATGGGGCGAAAAATAGTGCCATCACCAATATTGCCGCCAACATGGAGATATGTCCCTCTCCACCCAGTCCGGATACGGTTGCCTCCACCGCCCCGGCACCAAAAATCAGAACCGGTATGGTCAGGGGCAGTACCAGCAGGGAGACCAGCACACCACCACCTCGCAGCCCCAGGGTCAGGGCGGCACCGATGGCACCAATCAGGCTCAGGGCCGGTGTGCCCAGCAGCAGGGTAATCACCAACACCCGGAGTCCGTCCAGCGAGAGGTCATATTGTATACCGAGGACCGGCGCCATCAAAACCAGTGGCACACCGGTTACCAGCCAGTGAGCTGTAACCTTCCCCAAAACCAGCAGGGATAATGGTTGCGGTGTCAGTAGCATCTGCTCCAGGGCACCATCGGCATAATCGATGGCGAACAGGCGCTCCAGAGCCAGCATGGAGGCCAGCAGGGCTGCCACCCACACCACGCCCGGCGCAATCAGGCGCAGGGTATTCATTTCCGGCCCTATTCCCAGGGGAAACAGGCTCACCACGATGACAAAAAAGAACAGGATGGTGAGGACATCCGAGCGCCGGCGCATGGCCAGGATCAGATCCCGCTTCACGATGGCCAGGAAGGTCTCAAACACAGCCCTGTCCTCCCTTTCCCAACTGCAGTTGCTTGACCTGTCCTGCGGTCAGTTCCACTTCCTGGTGAGTGGTAAGAAAGGCCATGCCACCCCGGTCCAGGTGCTCGCGAATCACCTGCTGCAGCATCTCAACCGCTGCTTTATCCAGAGCGGTGAAAGGCTCATCCAGAATCCACAGCCTTGCCTGGTGTGCCAGCAAACGGGCCAGTGCCACCCGTCGCTTCTGTCCCTGGGACAGTACCTGGGTTGGCAGGTCCTCAAACCCATGCAGGCCGATACGCTTCAGGGCATCCCAGGCCTGCTCCTCAGTTATATGCACCCCATCCAGGGTAGAGAGTACGCGCAGGTTTTCCAGTGCGGTGAGATCGTCTTTGATGCCGTTCTTGTGGCCGATGTAGAGCACCTCACGGGTGTACTCCTCACTCAGCTCCCGAATTGGCTCCCCATCCCAGCGGATCTCCCCTTCAGTTGGCTGTAGCAGGCCGCAAATCGCCCGCATCAGGGTGGTCTTGCCACTGCCGTTGTGGCCATACAGGTACAGCAACTCTCCCTTGCTCAAGGAAAAGGAGAGATTGGTGAACAACCTGCGGTCACCACGTACACATTCAAGATCCACAACTTCTAACATCAATATGATTTTATTTAATAATTTGTAAATGGGGCCAGATTGTACACATGCGGTGACCTGTTTCCCACACTGCTGGGGGTTGATGGGCCAAAAATCACCCTAATCACGGCCAAATAACTGCCTTGGAGCAGGAAAACGGTTAGAATCCAGCAAATTTTATTTGAGAAGCGAAATATGGCACACAATCATCAGGGTGAAAGAGTGGTACTTGCCAGCAATAATGCCGGCAAGGTAAGAGAGATCAACCAACTGCTACAGGACCAGCAGATCCAGGTCATACCCCAACGCGAGTTCCAGATCGAGGATATCGAGGAGACCGGTCTCAGCTTCGTGGAAAACGCCATCCTCAAGGCCCGTCATGCCGCTAAAGAGAGTGGCCTGGCAGCTATTGCAGATGACTCCGGTCTGGAGGTAGATGCCCTGAAGGGTGCCCCCGGTATCTACTCTGCCCGCTATGCCGGCCCTGGCTGCAATGACCAGGACAATAACAACAAACTGCTGGAGAGCCTCAGGGATGTCCCGGAAGATGAACGCAGCGCCCGCTTCCAGTGCCTGATGGTGTATATGCGCCATGCTGACGACCCTACCCCAATCATCTGCCAGGGTACCTGGGAGGGACGAATCGTCCTGCAACCCCAGGGGGATAACGGCTTTGGCTATGACCCGCTGTTCTTCGTTCCTCAGGAGAACTGCACCTCAGCCCAATTGAGCCCAGAGATCAAAAACCGCCTCAGCCACCGCGGACAAGCCTTGAATAAGCTACTCACAGCCCTTTCAGCCTGACCCGGTTCAGGTCTATGCTTGGCGCAACCTGACCAGTTCAGGGTTACGCCATTACGGAAGATTACCGCTACCACCCTGGTGGGACTGATCGGTGATCTGACCAGCCAGCTCCCGGCCTATAATAAAACATTCATAAAAAAATCATGATGTTGCAACAATCCAAACTCATACTAATCATCCCAAATAACCATATTGATGGAATAAGAGATGATTTTGGAAAAACGCTACCACAAACGTATGAGTGTATATATGGATGTCCATATCATGCATCGCGGCCGCCATATCCAGGCAACAGCAGATAACATCACCCCTTACGGCATGTTTCTGTCCACCAACAACCTAACCGTACCCAAGGGGATGCAACTGGAGTTATCCATTTCCATTAATGACTCCATACAACAGATTACGGGACTTGTCGTTTGGTCCACCCCAAACTCTATTGGCATCATATTCACCTGCCCCCAGCATGAGTTGTATACCACTGCTGAATCCTGCGCCAGCCTGAAAAACCAGGCCAAGCCACATACGACCGACTCATCAACCATAATCCCCAAACACCTGCTGTTCCCACCCGAGCTTCACACCTCCTCCAGATAGTCCCCACACTTCACAAACTCAGAAGATCATCAGCAACTGGCCCACACGCTTCCCGTAGCAGTTGCTATGCTCTGTGTTATGGGGTGTAAACATAAACACCCTCGTTCAGCTGTTGTTCAGCAAAATTATATAAGACTAAGAGTCACTAACCAGGCAAAGACCAGGAGTGAATCATGCTACGATCAACAACCCTCATTGTACCGGCAGGCCTGCTTGGCCTACTGCTGGTAACCACCCAACTCCAGGCAGAGCCAGCTGCTAAATCGGCTGACGGAATGGCCCAAGAGAGCCAGAAGCAGCTTTCAGACGACAGGGATAGCCCACCGCAACAGATGAACTCTGACAATTCAATGGACAGTTCTCAGCAGCGGGACGCCATTGCCCGGGAAAAGGCCAAAGAGATCATATTGCAGATGGAGAAAAAACTGGGCACACAGTAGATAACTTGAACGCTGCGCACACACTCCATCCAGAACGCCCTGAGAGGGAAGTAAAAATGAAAAAAACCTTACTCACTCTTTTACTGTTACTGTTTAGCCAGATATCAGTTGCTGATTTCAGTAGCGCACTGGATGCATATCAGCGTGGTGAATTACGCAATGCCGCCAACCAGTTTAAGACCCTGGCCAAACGCAATGATGCCGATGCCCAGTACATGCTGGGGTATATGTACGCCCTGGGTGAGGGAGTGACACAGGATTATGTGCAGTCCCACAAGTGGCTGAATTTAGCTGCATCCCAAGGCAAGGATGGCGCCAGGTCAGCGCGTGACAAGGTGGCACGTCGTATGTCACGCAGCCAGATCAACCGAGCCCAGCAACTGGCCAGAAACTGGAAGCCTATCCCCACCAGGATTCCCCCCGGTTTTGCGGCGGACACTGCAGGCTTAAAGGATAATCCCTATGCCAGTTCCAGAGACACGGTCAGAAACGTGCAACGACGCCTGAGAGAACTTGGCTATAGCCCTGGTCCTGCAGATGGGGCAGCAGGAAGGCTGACCCGCAATGCCATTCGCCAGTATCAGATTGATAACCATCTGACTGTAAACGGCCAGGTTACCCGTGAATTGGTAAAGCATCTGTTACCAAACTACATAGCACCTGCCCCTGCCTGGATGTATCCAAGAGTGTGGAAAGTTCCTGCAACCAAACAGAGCAGTGAGACCAAGGCTTTAATCAGTGAACTACAAGACCTGATCAAAAGAATTAAAAGTAATAGGGCTGCAGATCGTTGGGTTCTCAGAGAGCTGCGGCAACTGGTGAAAAAGAACCAACGCAACTGGTCCCGCCTGCTGATGCATGAGAGGTTCACGCGCAGGTTGTACCGCTTGAATCGAAACTGGGAAATAACATCGGGACGCTTCCATGTGCAATCTGGACGCGGGCTGCAAAGCAACGCTATGGTTACATATTCCTCTCGTGATGATCAGGGCAAAGAGATCGCTGCTATCTTGCTCAACTCCCTTCTCGGCGGCGACAACCGTCATACGAGAAAACGCCGGATAGCACAGATTATCACCCACAAAAAAATCACCAACGCCTTTGCTGTAAGGGCCAGATTCGGCTCCATAGATGACGACAGCCGCATCAGCCTGATGCTGAGCCGGGGACGTGATAAAGATACGGGCTATCGCTTGGTACTCAATACCGAGGGCAAACGGGATGACGTAAATCTGGTACGGGTAACCCGGCATGGCAGAACCGTAATCAACAGCTATACCGGCAGATTGAGACTGGATGACGGGGCAGATCATAACCTGGAGTGGACCCGTGACCGCTACGGCAGAATGGTCGTTGCCATTGATGGACGGGAGCTGTTCCATGTCTCCAATTCAGACATACGCAAGGGATTCAGTCAGTTCAGCATCACCAATATCGGTGGCAACTATCTGTTGCGTGAACTTATGCTGCTGGATGCCGGATAGGACGAGATAATCTGGTGCAGGGGATTACAACCTGCACCAGATTATTAGGGCCTGTTAGCACGAATCCAATAGGCCCTGTTACTTTTGAAAAAGCGCCAATCTAGGCGCGAGGAGTGATGTTTGGTTATTCCAAATGAACAACGAGCAACAACGAGTGGCGCTTTTTCAAGCGTAACCCGAAGGGCTGGGGCTATTGGATTCGTGCTAACAGGCCCTAGTAACACTTGGTTTTATGAATTTACCTGTTCTGCCACCACTTCCAGGTTGGCATGGCGCACATCTACACCCTTGACCAGAAACAGCACATAGCCAGCGATATTCTTGGCATGGCCGCCTATGCGCTCAATAGCGCGCAGTCCCAACACGGTTTCCACCACATGGCCCACGCTGCGCGAATCCTCCATGATAAATGTGGACAGGTGGCGCAGTGCAGATTTGAAATCACTGTACAGTTCATCATTCATCTTTATCACTTCCAGTGCGATATCCAGATCAGGTCCATCAAATGACTGCAGTGACATGTTCAACATCTCATCCACCATTTCAACCATTTTCAGGATATCACGGACGATCTGAGGGTTGGGTCCAGCAGATTGTCCATCATAGAAATGGAGTGTCATCTTGGCGATCTTTCTAGCCTCATCCCCTACCCGTTCCAGGTCGGTGACAATCTTGCCCACAGTTAGGATCTCGCGCAAATCCCTGGCTACCGGCTGCCGCTTTGCAATCAGGTGCACAATCTCATCACTGGCCTGGACATCCAGGTCATTTACCTCCTCATCCCTTTCTATCACCGCTTCGGCTAATACCACGTCCTCTGTCTCCAGAGACTGTGCGGCACGATATAGCTGCTCCCTGACCAGGTCCCCAATCAATATCACCAGACCATGGAGATGGTTCATCTCGCAGTTATAGCGTTTGACTGTATGTCCATCGGTCATCTCATTCATATCAATATTCTCCCAGGCTCAGCCAAAGCGTCCCGTTATATAGTCTTCTGTCAGCGGATGTCTGGGATTGGTAAAGATCTGATCTGTGTCGCCAATTTCAATCAGATCACCCAGGTGAAAATAGGCCGTGCGCTGTGATACACGTGCTGCCTGCTGCATGGAGTGAGTAACGATGGCAATGGTGTACTGCTCACGCAACTCATCGATCAGCTCCTCGATCTTGGCAGTTGCAATAGGATCCAAGGCAGAACAGGGCTCATCCATCAATACAATCTCTGGGTTGACCGCAATGGCACGGGCAATACACAGCCGCTGCTGCTGGCCACCAGACAACCCGGTTCCCGGCTGATCCAGTCGATCCTTTACCTCATTCCAAAGACCAGCCTTGGTGAGTGAGGTAACGACGATCTCATCCATATCTGTCTTATTGGTGGCAATACCATGGATACGGGGACCATAGGCCACATTGTCATATATGGACTTGGGAAACGGGTTTGGTTTTTGAAATACCATACCGATACGTGACCGCAGAGATACCACATCCAGATCCGGATGGTAGATATCCTCACCATCCAGTTTGATATCACCAGTGACCCGACAACCATCTATGGTGTCGTTCATACGGTTGATGCAGCGCAGAAAGGTGGACTTGCCACATCCGGAAGGTCCGATCATGGCCACGACCTGCCGTTTACCGATATCCAGGCTTACATCCATGATCGCCTGCTCTGCTCCATAGAAGACATTGACATTCCGAAGGGTCATACGTGGATCATCCACAAAGGCTTCACCCACTGTAGTTCTGTCGTCCCGTGAAATGGTGTTCTGCACTTCAACTTTGATCGGCTCAATCACACCTGGTTTGATAAGACCTACACTTGATGACTCAATAATTGTGTCCATAAACCTGTTCCTTCTAGCAATAAATGCGGCGTCTACCAGCGCCTCTCAAATTTCTTACGCAGTATCACTGCCAGGGCATTCATAGAGACCAGAAATCCCAGCAGCAACATGATGGCGGCAGAGGTCCGCTCCACAAAGGCCCGCTCCGGGCTGTCTGCCCACAGATAGATCTGTACCGGCATCACCGTTGATGGATCAGTGATGCTGCCTGGGATATCCACAATGAAGGCCACCATGCCGATCATCAGCAGTGGGGCTGACTCACCCAGGGCCTGAGCCATGCCGATAATGGTACCGGTAAGCATGCCAGGCATAGCCAGGGGCAATACATGGTGGAACACCATCTGCATTCGGGATGCACCCAAACCCAGTGCAGCCTCACGAATCGAGGGCGGCACCGATTTTAGTGCAGCACGGGAGGCAATAATGATGGTGGGCAGCGTCATCAGGGTCAGTACCAGGCCACCCACCACTGGAGCCGAACGTGGCAGGCCAAAAAAGTTGATAAATACCGCCAGACCCAACAGGCCAAATACAATGGATGGCACTGCAGCAAGGTTATTGATATTTACCTCAATCAGGTCGGTCCAGCGGTTAACCGGCGCAAACTCCTCCAGGTACACCGCTGCAGCCACACCAATGGGAAAAGAGAGACATAGCGTCACCAGAAGGGTGAACATGGAGCCCACAGCCGCACCCCAGATACCGGCCAGTTCCGGCTCACGGGAATCACCAGCGGTAAAGAATATTGTGTTGAATGCTGACCTTATTCTGCCTTGAGATGTCAGCTCATCCAGCCACTCCAGTTGCTGATCCTTTACCCTGCGTTCCGACTCAGGTTTGCTGCGGTCAATATGCCCCTTTACCAGCATATCGATATCATCATCTGCAGGAACCCAAAGCTTCACAGTGCTACCAATCAGATCAGGATTTGCCATCACCATATCCTGCAGTTGAAAGGCTGCACCGGAGCTGACCATCTCATACAGCTTGCGTTTATCCCTGCGCCCCTTCACCTCGGGAAAGGTATTGCGCAAGGAACGCTTAACCAGTCCACCGTAGTCGGCAACTGACAACACCTCTGGATCACGAGAAACCTCGGGATCAATATCGGCCTGCTCCAGCTGCACCTCAAGCTGGACCTCGGTCTGCCAGAAGGCAGAATAGCCATTAGATACTATGCTCCCCAGCAAAAGAGCAATGAACAGCAGCCCGGTCATGACCGCAGCCAAACCCAAACGCCGAAACCTGCGCTCTTTGGCATAACGCTGAGCCAGGCCAGCCTGAACCTTCTCCATGCTGGTTAGACGTTCTACTCCATTGTTCTGAATCTGATTATTCATACTGTTCACGATATTTCCGTACTACATGCAGCGCTATTACATTAAGAACCAGGGTGGTTATAAACAGCATCAGTCCCAGGGCAAATGCCGCCAAGGTCTTGGGACTGTCAAACTCCTGATCCCCCACCAGCAGGGTTACGATCTGCACCGTTACTGTGGTAACCGCCTGCAGTGGATTTGCGGTGAGATTGGCTGACAAGCCTGCCGCCATAACCACGATCATGGTCTCGCCAATTGCCCTGGATATCGCCAGCAGTACGCCACCCACAATGCCCGGCAAGGCTGCCGGAATGATCACCAGTCGTATAGTCTCTGACTTGGTGGCACCCAGACCGTAGGAGCCATCACGCATGGACTGGGGTACCGCGTTGATTACGTCATCGGACAGAGATGATACAAACGGGATGATCATAATCCCCATTACCAGACCTGCAGCTAGGGCCGATTCCGAGGATACGTCCAGCCCCAGCAGTCCCCCGCTATTGCGGATAAACGGCGCCACGGTCAGGGCAGCAAAGAAGCCATAGACCACGGTAGGTATGCCTGCGAGTATTTCAAGTATTGGCTTGGCCATGGCCCGCAACTTTGGCCCGGCGTATTCAGACAGGTAGATGGCAGACATCAGCCCCACAGGCACTGCCACCAGCATGGCAATGAATGAGATAAGCAAGGTGCCGGCAAACAAAGGCACAGCACCGAAGGCACCGGATGATCCTACCTGATCCTCCCGGATTGCCATCTGCGGGCTCCAGTCCAGCCCGAAAATAAAATTCGTGATCGGTACCGAGTCAAAAAACCGCATTGATTCAAACAGCACTGAAAGCACAATTCCAACAGTGGTAAAGATGGCTATGGTTGAACTTGCCACCAGAAACACCTTCACGGTGCCTTCCACTGCATTACGGGCGCGGCGCGTCAGTTTTATCGACTTCCAGGCCAACACTGCTCCGGCGATTGCCAGCGTCAACACTACCACTGCCAATGCCATGTGGCTGATATTAAGTAGATGTTGGTAATGATCAGCAGCTACTTGAATGGCCGGATCTACATTACTGGAAACAATATTACCTGTTACCAGATTTTTAATATCATTAACGATCAGAGTCAGATGGTCTGGGGATACATCACGCAACTTGGAAGGCAGTGCTGCCACCACCAGATCCGGAATGATTACGGTCTCCAAAGCCAACCAGAGACACCAGATAAGAAACGCAGGAATACCGCACCAGAGCGCAGTATAGTAGCCGTAATAAACTGGGAGAGAGTGCAGATCCTTCAGCTTGCCCCTGGCAACCACGATAGAACGCTGGCGACCCAACCAGAAACCAAACAGGCTCAGTGCAGCCAGGGTTAAGATAAGCGTAGTTGGTGACATAGGGGTGATCCAGCGCAGAACAGAAAGGTAAAAAAGGCAGTCGACCATCCTTAGCCGACTGCCACTCTGACGAACTATTACATCTTCAGGTTATTGGCAACCTTGGCATCGGTAGCATACTTGTTACGCTCTGCCTTAGGCATTGGAATCAGACCCTTGTCGGTAAGGTAACCCTCATCACCCCAAGCCTGTTCGCTGGTAAAAGCGTTCACGAACTCCTGGATTCCAGGTACTTTGCCGATGTGAGCAACCTTCACGTAGAAGAACAGTGGACGGGATACCGGGTACTTGCCAGAAGCAATCAGTTCGAACTCAGGGGCAACACCGTCGATCAGGGCACCCTGTACCTTGTCAGCATTCTGGTCCAGGAAACTGTAACCGAAGATTCCCAGAGCATTAGGGTTGGCTTCCAGCTTCTGCACGATCAGGTTGTCGTTCTCACCGGCCTCAATGTAGGCACCATCTTCACGCACGGTGTAGGCAACCTTCTTGAATACCTTTTTACCTTTCTTGTTATAGGCCTTCATTGGTACGCCCAGCTTCTCCATCAAGGCCTTAACATCCTTCTCACCCTTGGCTTTTCGCAGGGCTTTCAGGTCGGCGATCTTCTTGGCACCACCACCCATGGCCAGCTCAGCAAAGGCGTCACGGGTACCTGATGTCGGAGGAGGACCGAGAACCTCGATCTTGCTGTCAGGCAGCGCTGGATTTACACACTTCCAGGTCTTGCATGGGTTAGGCATGAGCTTGCCATCTTTACCAGGAACGTCTTTGGCCAGAGCCATGAACAAATCCTTGCGGGTCAGCTTGAACTGCTTGCTCTTCTTGGAGTTGGCCACGGCGATACCGTCATAACCAACCTTCACTTCCAGGATGGCGTTAACACCATTTTTCTGGCACTTCTCAAACTCAGACTTCTTGATACGACGGGAGGCATTAGTGATATCAGGGTGCTCAACACCTATGCCGGCACAGAACAGCTTCATGCCACCACCAGATCCGGTAGATTCGATCTTTGGGGTCTTGAACTTGGTGGTCTTGCCGAACTTCTCGGCTACCACGGTGGCAAAAGGATACACGGTGGAAGAACCAACAATGTTTACGTGATCCCTGCTAGCAGCCATGCTAGCGGTAGAAAAACTGACAGCCATAGCGGCCAATAAAAGGTGTTTAGTGTTCACTGTTCACTCCAGTAATAGTTGATAACTGGAAATGATTATGTGAGTCCTTTGTGACAGGATTATTGTTGAAGTATTACACTTTTATTGCGGTAGGCCAGAATAAGCGACAGCGTTTCTGGCGATCATCTGGATTCTGGAGCTTACATACACATATTGCCGGGAACGCTAGGCTTATCCCGGCCTACTTGCTGTAGATTCAGCTACGAAATGATATTAATCAGAATACTTCTGGGCTGGAAAACAGCACTTGAAGGTACTGCCCTTGCCTAACTTACTCTCGATCTGGAGCTCACTGCCATGGCGTAGTAACACATGTTTAACAATGGCAAGACCAAGACCAGTACCACCACTGCTACGGGATCTACCCACATCGACTCTATAGAAACGTTCAGTGAGACGCGGGATATGTTCAGGTTCGATACCGATACCGGCATCAGCCACTGAGAAACAGGGTCCGTTCTTACTATTCCACCAGCGGATATGGATATCTCCACCAGCCGGGGTATACCGCACTGCATTTGATACCAGATTGGAGAAGGCGCTGTCGATTTCAGAGAAGACGCCAACAAAGTTGGTATCTCCTTCAATCTCCAGGATCACATTATGCTTCTGCTCTCCACTCAGGGTAACCGCCTCATCTCTGACCGCACTCAACAGCGGACGCACATCAAACTGGTCTACGGTTCTGTCATGCTCTGACTCCAGCCTGGATATAAGCAGCAGATCCTCAACAATCCTCTGCATGCGCGCAGACTGCTGATACATCTGTTCAACGATTGGGTTCCATTCTGCAAGAGCCTGATCCCCACTATGCAACATACTCTCCAGATAACCGTGCACCACGGTTAGAGGAGTGCGCATCTCATGGGATACATTAGCCACAAAATCACTGCGTATGGTCTCCAGTTGTGCCAGACGTGTTATATCCCTGGCTTGTAACAACAGCTTGCCCTTGCCAAAGGGAACGATACGCACCTCCAGCTTTACCTGCTCATTTACCGGTGCTGGCATCTCAATCTGGTTACTAAAATCACCAGCATCCAGATAGGCTCGAAACACTGGGTCTTTGAGTAGTTTGCGGATATGTTTGCCACGACAGCTCTTACGATTGAAGCCAAGCTTTTCAATTGCCTTCTCATTCCACCACTGTACTGTCTGCTCACGGTCCAGTACCACCGTGGCATCCGGTAGCGCCGTAGTGGACTCACGAAACTCCGACAATATTCTGGAGATCTTGCGCTTACGCTTGCTGTTCTTTACCCGCAAACGGTCGAGTTGAATCTCGTAGGCGTTGGCACTCATCAGTGATTACCCGGAAAAGCGATATCCGGCGCCACGCACCGTCTGAATCATATTGTCGATAGTGAAAGGTTCCATCGCCATGCGCAGTCTTCTGATATGCACATCAACCGTACGCTCTTCGATATAGACATTCGTGCCCCAGACCCGATCCAGCAAGCGGGATCTACTGTAGACCCGTTCCTGATGCGTCATAAAGAAGTGCAGCAGCTTAAACTCTGTTGGACCCAGGGTGATCTCCTGGCCAGCATATTCCACCCGGTGCGAGGCCGGATTCAGCACCAGTTTTCCAACCTGGATAATATCTTCGGTAACGTCCGGTGCTACCCGGCGCAGAATCACCTTGATACGTGCCATCAGTTCCCGCGGAGAGAAAGGCTTGGTGACGTAATCCTCTACACCACACTCCAGGCCACGCACCTTGTCGTCCTCTTCACCCCGAGCGGTGAGCATGATTACCGGTATCTCACGGGTGAGTTCACTTCCCTTGAGTTCCCTGGTCAGTTCAATTCCACTCACTTCAGGAAGCATCCAGTCCATGAGGATAAGATCGGGCGGAGTTTCAGCAACCTTGCGTCGTGCATCTTCCGCGTCTTTTGCTCCAAAGCAGTCGTAGTCAGCCTTGCTCAGGGCAAAGCAGATCATATCCCTTACCGGGGCCTCGTCTTCAACTACAAGTATCTTTGCTGCCATCAGTTACACACACCATGTCTGTAATGTTGATCCTTAAGCTTGCAAACAGATTGCCAGCCTGAATATTGAATATAAAAACAGATTAGTGTTACAGGTTTATGACGATAAGAAGCGCGAATGGGGAGAATAAACAGAAGCTAAACAGGCGCCACTGATGGGCGCCTGCTGATTTAGACATATATTTTGGAATGTGTACGCTAGGTCTACCAGCTGAACAGTACCCACTGTGGTACGGAGATATTATGGATATCATTCACTCTGGCATCCAGTCTGCCATCACCATCTGAATCGATAAAGTAGTATGGAGGGCCTGCTTCCGGAACCACTTTTACCATATAGACTTGACCATTCACGCTATACCGATGCACCTTTCCTTTTTTAGTCTCCCTGATGGTTACTTCAGGTTCCAGTACCTGCCCGCTCTGCACCTTAGGCGGCAGCTTTGGAGGTTTTGGCAGCGGTATCAACTTACTATCTTCCGCTGCAACTGCCATAGGGGCCAGCGCTAACAGACAGAGGGCAAGCAAGGTCTTCTTCATAATGTTTCCTTTGTTCATCTTCGCTTTTATGCCTGAGCGGCCAAGAGACCAATTTCCGGCACAGAATAGCTTATTTTGGTTATATATGGGTATCTTATTACAGTTCCAGTAGAATTTCCTTCTCCTTTGCAGAGGGCTCAAACCCACGCGCCTCATAATGGGCGAATATGGCATCAACCACCTCTTTCGGCTCATTACAGATATGCATCAGATCCATATCCTCTGGACTAATTGTCCCTTCTCCGCACAGGGTCTCCTGGAACCAATCCAGCAACCCACGCCAGAATGGCTCATTCACCAGAATGATGGGGATTTTGCGGGTTTTTCCCGTCTGAACCAGGGTCAGGATCTCGGCTAGCTCATCCAGGGTTCCAAAGCCACCCGGCAAGACCACATAGGCCGAGGCATATTTTACGAACATCACCTTACGGGAGAAAAAGTGGCGAAAATGCAGGGCTACGTCCTGGTACTCATTATCTGACTGCTCATGAGGCAACTGGATATTCAACCCGATACTGTGGGACTTGCCCATGAATCCACCCTTATTCACCGCCTCCATAATACCGGGCCCACCGCCACTGATAACGGCAAAACCGCTGTCCGAGAGCAGGCGCGAGATCTCTTCTGCCTTTTTATAGTTGGGATCATCCCGGTTGGTCCTGGCAGAGCCAAATATACTTACGGCAGGCCAAATCGGTGCCAGGCGCTCAAAACCCTCAACAAACTCAGCCATTATCTGAAATATCTTCCAGGATTCACGAGTCAGCTGGCCATTGTGCCGCCTCTGGTCGGCACTTCTACTGTTATTCTGATTATTCATACTATCCTATATAACTATCTAATTATTGGTACAAACCTGATTCCCACAGGTTGCAAAACTCCCCCTGCACATTGGTTTGACTACGGATTGTGGTAAAAGGTCCGAATATGTCAGATATCCTGCAAGGTTATGAGTTGATAGTTCCCTTGGTATCAGCATAATACATCGCCTCTTGATCAATAATAGAACCAACAGCATGCCAGCACTAAACAGCAGACAACATGAGGCGGTCCACTACCTGGATGGACCCCTGCTGGTATTGGCTGGCGCCGGGTCCGGCAAGACCCGTGTCATAACTGAAAAGATCGTCCATCTGGTAAAAAACTGTAGCCTGGAGCCGAGACAGATCACTGCCGTTACCTTTACCAACAAGGCAGCCCGGGAGATGCGTAATAGGGTAGGCAATATACTAAAGAGTGAGATGGCAGAGGAACTGAATATCTCCACCTTCCACACCCTGGGTCTTAAGATAATACGCCGGGAAATCAGATCCCTGGGCTATAAGCCTGGCTTTACCATCTTTGACGATCAGGATACGGAAAACCTGTTAAAAGAGTTGTTACGCAAAGACAAGATTGACGACAGTCTGTTGAGCGGATTGCGGTGGCGAATCTCGGATTGGAAAAACGCCATGCTCAACCCGGAGCAGGCCATGGCCCAAGCCGAAGACAGTATGGATAACCGCGCCGCACTGCTGTATGCGGCCTACCAGAGCAGCCTGCGTGCATACAACGCAGTTGATTTCGATGACCTGATCCTCTTGCCTACCCTGTTGTTTGCAGAGCAACCACAAGTGCTGGACCGCTGGCAAAACATGATCCGATATATGCTGGTGGATGAGTACCAGGACACCAACACCAGTCAGTACCAGCTGGTTAAACAGCTGGTGGGTGTACGCCAGGGACTCACCGTGGTGGGTGATGACGACCAGTCTATCTACGCCTGGCGCGGGGCCCGCCCGGAAAACCTGGCAAAGCTCAAAGATGACTTCCCCCGGCTTAAAGCCATCAAACTGGAACAGAACTACCGCTCCAGTGGCCGAATCCTGCGGGCCGCCAACCAGCTCATCGCCAACAACCCCCATGTGTTTGAGAAAAAACTCTGGAGTGACCTGGGACCTGGTGAGCATCTGCGATTCGTTGAGTGTAAGAATGAGGCCCATGAAACAGAGACCGTGGTATCTGAAATCATGGGGGATAAACTAAAGGGCAAAGCCAACTTCGGTGAATATGCCATTCTGTACCGCGGCAACCACCAGGCCCGGGCCTTTGAGACTACCCTGCGCCGACACCAGATCCCCTATTTTCTCAGTGGCGGCACCTCATTTTTCAGTCGTGCTGAAATAAAGGATGTGATGGCCTATCTACGCCTGCTGAGTAATCCCAATGATGATTCAGCCTTTCTGCGCATCATCAACACCCCAAGACGGGAGATTGGCCACACCACACTGGAGAAGATCGGTAGATATGCCAGCGAGCGCGACATCAGCCTGTTGGCAGCATGTGATGAATTGGGACTGCAGCAGAGCCTGAAAGGAAGGCCACTGCAACGGATAAAAGAGTTCGCACACTGGATTGGCACCATGCAGCGTTGGGCCGAGAACGAAGACCCAGTAAAGACAGTGCGTCAACTACTAAAAGATATTGGCTATGAAGACTGGATCTATGAAAAGAGCTCCAGCGACAGCGTGGCTGAGTACCGCATGGAGAATGTGAATGAACTGGTAAACTGGGTGGAAAATCTGTATCGCAAAGAGTTCGCGGGAGAGAACCTCACCGGAATCATTGCACATCTGGCATTGCAGGACATACTGGAACGTCAGGATGAAGACGAGGGAGGTGACCGGGTACATATGATGACCCTGCACGCAGCCAAGGGGTTAGAGTTCCCCCATGTCTATCTGGTGGGAATGGAAGAAGAGCTGCTGCCCCACCGCAGCAGTATTGAAGAAGAAAATATAGAGGAGGAACGACGTCTGGCCTATGTGGGCATCACCCGGGCCCAGCGCAGCCTCACCATGACTATGGCAGCAAAACGCAAGAGATTTGGCAAAGTCATTAATTGCAGTCCCAGCCGTTTTATTGAAGAGTTACCACAAGACGAACTGAAGATGGAGGGTGGTAATAACAGACTGTCTGAAGAAGAGAAGCAGGAACGTGGTAGCTCACACCTTGCCAGCATGCGAGCACTATTGAAGTAACCCTATCAACAGCACACGCCCAAATAATAAAAGCGCGCCTGAGCGCGCTTTTTCCTTTTTAGTAGCGATCGCTACTGTTTATCCGCTTCTGCACCTGATGGCTGAGCTGCAGACCCCGGTGTAAGCGACTGTATCCAGGTATTGGGATAGAACCATCTCAGCAGGGAGGTATCACTCGGTGAGATAGCAGCTGGCAGCGCATATGCTGCTGGATTCATCCACTTCATATATACCTCAGGATTCATGAAGGGGGTGTAGGCAGAAGGGTTCAGCAACTGCACATACATTCCCGGATCAATGAAATGCAGCCATGGCCCCGGCTGCATCCACCCCATATAGGTGGCAGGATCAAACAACATTGCATAGGAAGACGGGTTCACCCATGCCACCCAGTTATTGGGATTGGCAAACTGCATCCAGAACTGAGGCTGCACAAATTGAGGAAAATTCGCCGGATTGGTAAAGGTGAGATGGGCAATATGCTGGGCTTTAGGATCCATGAACACCAACCAGGTGGCAGGATGTGCAGGATTGATACGCATCTGGCCACCATGGTGTTTCATCCAGGTGGATGGATCCATAGGGTTAGGCAAAACCAGTTTTGCCTCACCGGATTGCAGAGCAGTTGGCTCTTCAGCAAAGAGTGATGCAGTGCTAAACAGCAACAGAATGGCGGCAAAAATGGTTAGGGTTCGGATATTCATAGCTGCATTCAACTATTGGGTGGCCAACCACTCAGCGATTGCCTTCAGATCCTTATCATCAATTGCCATGACAACACCCTTCATGGCAGCAGACTGGCCATTACTACGGGCACCGCTCTTGATGTCCTTCATCTGATTGATTGAATACTGGGCAGGCAGGCCAGCTACTTTTGGATAGATCGGCATGATGGTCTTGTTACCATCAGGGCCATGACAGGCACCACAACCCTTAGACGCATACAGGGCAGCACCATCGCCACCAGCGGCTGGAGCTGCGGCAGGGGCCGGAGCAGCTGCTTTTGGTGCTGGTGCGGGAGCAGATTCAGCCTTGGCAGCAGGGGCAGCGGCCGCTTTTGGTGCTGGTGCAGGAGCCGCCTTGGCCTTCTTGGGAGCAGGTGCTGGTGCCGCAGCACTGCTTTTCCCTGCCAGCCACTCAGCCATCTTTGTCATCTCCTCTTCCGTGACCCCAGCGACTATGCCTTTCATGGCAACAGACTGGCCATTGCTACGGGCTCCACTCTTAATATCCTTCATCTGGTTAACCGCATACTGAACCGGTAGACCCACAAGCTTTGGATATATGGGCATTGCGGTCTTGATTCCATCTGGACCATGGCAGGCACCACAGCCTTTGGCCTGATACAGCGCCTCACCTTCACTAACTGGTTTGGCAGGTGCTGCAGGTGCACCAGAGGCTGCTGCAGACGCGTCAGCAGAGGCCTGACCACCAACCACCACAGTACCAACCGGCTTGATGCGTTCCACAACATCAGGACGGGTTTCCGCTGAAACTGTGCTGTAGCTAAACAGTGCGACCATCAACAGGACCGCAACTCTCTTTATATTGGAAACCATTTTCTGACCCACTGCCTCAACCTCCATAAGCAAAATCTTATTCTGTGAATCGCCGCAGTATAGCGGCAGAATAAGAAAAGATCGACTTGGATAGTCGTTGGCATAGCGCTCCCACGAATTAATCCTGCCCCTAACAGCCCGGATATTGAAACGACAAACCTGTTTATGAGCATGGACCTTACCAAGAACAGGGAGTAATATACGCCGCCTCCACACAACCCAGCAGATTGAGATATGGATATCGTGGATGTAGTATTATCAGCATCAGACATGCGCCCACGAACATACGAAAGGGCCCGGGAAGTGGCGTGAGTACCACTCTACAGCTCAAACGGCTGATCACGCACAACCACTTGATAACAGATATAAAAACATGCGCCTGTAGCTCAGCTGGATAGAGTACCGCCCTCCGAAGGCGGGGGTCACAGGTTCAAATCCTGTCAGGCGCGCCATATAAAAAGGCCACTCCATCTGGAGTGGCCTTTTCTATTCGAGAATGCAAAAAATCATCTCTCCTGGTAGACACTCCACCCTACCCAGCCATAGGACACATTAGTGAACAATCGCCTGATCGGCGAGATTAAATCACAACATATCTTTTTAAAACAATAGGTTATGAGGCACAAAATCATATCTGGGAGCCATGACACCTGCAGAATTCAATGCCTGCCAGATTTTTTTTTGCAATCACCCTTTATTCCTACTATTTTACTTGGTATAGTTTTTATGACATTTATCATTTTTTTTGAAGCGTAATTGATTGAGAGAGGTTCCGACATGGCTAAGATTCGCAGAGCAATCAAAGTTTGGGGTGCACAGATGGACGATGGCCGCATGGTTACTAACGATGCCCCAGGTATCGTATCAGTAACCATCCACCCGGACGGCCACGTGAGTACCATTGATCCCCACGGTAAGGAGCACACCGTCAGTGGTACCTGGGCAACCTACAACCCACGTTTCAACTGATCCATCTAAACCAGCCCCTCCTAGCGTTAGGCCACTCCACCTGGAGTGGCCTTTTTTATTTTCATTTCTAAGAGAATAGCTCCACATCAGGATATGCATTCTTACAATCAGCTACGCATTCATATTCTTGAATACGAAATCACGCCACTGATACGAATATCTGAAAAACGAAAAAAGCCATCCCAAACGGGGTGGCCTTTAATTTCCAACATAGACTATGTCTAGGAAAACACCCAGCCATGGCTACCAGCCACGGCGCCAAACACTGCAATCAGGCTGATGGTAAGCAACACCCAGTGCATGGTCTGGATAACCCGAAAGGTCCGTTCTGGATTCTCCTGCGCCTTGCGCAGGAACAGCTTATGCAGAAACAGTGGTTCAAGCACAAACAGCACCAGGGTGAATATGGCCCATACTACAGTCATGGCATGTATCCACCAGTAGGCTGCACTCTGATACCTGGCCCAGCCATCTATCAGATGCAACATGTAAAACCCGGTAATGCCTGTGAGCAGTGTGGTGCCACGGGCCTGCCAGGCAAACCTCTGCTCTACCTGCTCAAAGAACTGCACCCGTTCTTGTGGGCTCTTGAACCTGCGGGTAGCCGGTAGCAGCACGGTGGTGACCATTGCCACCCCGCCAATCCAGAGAACCACACCAATGACATGTAATGCCCGTGCCAGAATATACGTTTCCATGCGACGGCATATTACCTGCAACACAATGGTTTTGCGACCAACCTTACTGATTGGCTATATGAATAATGACCAGTATCTTGCAGATATGCTTTTTCACAGCTACATGGTCTATGCAATATAAGTCTGGCTGGGAAACTATTGTCTAATAACGACCCTTAATTGCAGCCTTTCTTTTGCCTATATTTACCGTTGCTCGCACATACTTTCCAAACTGGCGGTAATAGAGCTTGATCCAGAAGGGAGACAGGAGTGTGGTATAAACGATGACCATAATCAGTGCCGTATAGATATCATTACTGAATACCCCGGCTGCAATTCCCAACCCGGCAAATACCAGGCCTACTTCCCCCCTGGGAACCATGGCCATGCCAATCACAACCTTGCGTGGGAACGACTCAGAGATAAACATTGCACCGGTAAATTTTGTGCCTATGGCAACTATCAACAATACCAGTGAGAAACTCCAGAAGAACCATGAACCCCAGTCCACCTGCCGCAGATCCAGCGAGAGACCAACAGCAACGAAGAATATCGGGGTAAACAGTTGCACGATTGGTTTCATCTGGTTCTTAACCTTATGGGCAAATGCAGTTTTGGTATGAACTGCTACCCCAAAAGGCAGAAAGAAGCGACGCGACAGGGCCAGACCGGCAGCAAACCCACCCAGTAGCTCAGGAGCACCAAACAGATGGGCAATCCAGGCAAAAAACAGCACCAGAGAAACGATGGTCACCGGGATAAGTCCTGGGTTGTCAATCCGTTGATCCAGGCGGTCAATTACATTTGACATCAATTTTGCCAGGACCGGGGCCAACAGGAAGAACACACTGATATACGCCAACACCTTAGCGGTATTGATCCAGTTAATTTCACCAGTGACAGAGAATTCATAGAGTATGGCGAGTAGAACCACCCCCATCAGGTCATCCAACACTGCTGCACCCAGAGTAATCTGACCCTCTCTGCTGCTCTGGCGACGCACGTCGGCCAAGGTTCGTACTGTAATGCCGATACTGGTAGCTGTAAGGGTTCCACCAACAAACAGGGAGACCAGTACAGATTGATTGAACAGATAGTGTGTGACGGCAAAGCCCACCAGAAAGGGTGAAAAGAAACCGCCAATTGCGACAATGAAAGATTTCTTTCCGGCATCGATGAGCTTGCTCATGTCGGTATCCAGTCCGACCTCAAACAGCAACAGGATCACCCCGATTTCCGCCAGCAGCCTTATCAGATCATTGATTTCTACCCAACCCATCAGGCTGGGCCCAATGATAATTCCGGCCAGAAGCTCACCTATCACGCTAGGCCCGCCCAGGGCCGCTACAACCTCACCGGTAACCCTGGCTGCAACCAGAATGATAAAGAGCTGTAGTAGGAATGTATGAGCTTCCATTAAGAAATCCAGCCACTCTGATTATTAATATCTACCTTAACGGATTCAGGTAGTAAATGTTTTATATCAGTAAAGATTACGATAACAGATCAGTTGCCCACCGTATAAAAATAACTGTCTAGGCAATGATCAAAAGCTGAGTCCATATCTCCTGTGATACTGGCTGCATTTGATAAAAGCAACTGTTCCGATAACCAGTACAGAAATACCGTTGATTACCAGGTTAAGCCACAGTAGCTGTACCTCCAGCAAGGGTAATGGCAACTCAGCTAGATCTAACTCCCAGGAGTACACTAAGAAATATTTTACGTAAATGTCGGCTGAATTATGGATATTCACTGACACAGCACGACACTCAAGGCCCCTCCTCACTGAAAGGAGTTACCCGAGTTTGAGAATTGTTTTAAGAATGAACTAGGTCAGGCTACCTGGCGATGATACAGGACCTTTTCCAGCCGAAAGAACAGCTCACGTCGATCAAAGGGTTTTTCCATATAGTCATTAGCCCCGATCTTGGTCACCCAGAACTGCTCCACAGCCTCCTTGTTGCCACTCATAATGATGATGGGAATATCTTTAGTAGCTTCACTCTTGCGCAGCTTGCGGGTTACCTGGAAACCGTTGAGGCCCGGCATAATTACATCCATATAGATCAGATCTGGTTGGTGGGCAGATGCCATCTCCAGGCCGGCAGCACCATTTTTGGCCTCAAGCACATGATAGCCTGACTCGCGCAGCATCTTGGCCATTACAAAGCGAACCGTGGAAGAGTCGTCCACTATAAGTACGCTGGTACCATAACGCGGGGTAACCCTCTTTTGCTTGCGCCGTCCGGCACCAGCGGTTGTGTTGGCTTTCTTGTGGAAAATACGTCGGAATATAGATCTATCCATTTACATCCCCTCCCTGTATCAGACCAACCATTGGCAATAATCCATTAGTTAACAATATTCATTCATGGTCAACCAGGTGTACGCAAATATGTTGGAGAATGTGAAGCTGTTCTCAATATCTTCGAACTGGAAGATAGCACATATTATAGCTCATTACAGATGGTGCTATTTCCCCAGAGAAAAAACCGAAACAGCAGGCCGAAGGACCCATAATTTATGCTGTTCGAGGAAGTGAATTCTGCGTTGATGCCAAACAGTGCTCCCTTCAGAGAATCACCAATGTTATTCCCTACCCAGGATGCGGTTATCAGCCTCAGCAATGGCTTCACTGCTGCATCTTTTTTAGGCGGTGCGCCATCTGCCCCTGAGCAAACTCTTCCGGCGTCACCTTTCCATCCGCATTCAGATCTATCTCTGGAAACTGCATCATGCTGCTCAACCCACGCATCATGCGTCCCTGCTTGGCACGTTCACTTACCCGCCTGCCACGGGCCTCAATGAACTCCTCTTCATCCAGATAACCACTCTTATCCAGATCGAACTCCGCAAAGGTGGGCATATTACGCCCCATGCCACGACCCATGCCTGGACCCTTACCCATACCAAAGCCCTGCTGCATTCCCTGGGCCACAGCTACGGAAGAAATAATCATCAACAGGATAAAGATGCAGATACTCAATAGTCTCTTCATGACGACCCTCCTACATGCTTTAACTACTTATCCCGCATATAATAAGCTACTCCTAAGCCGGTTTTTTTGCATTGATAATAGGCACTATCGATTAGAAATAACCTGCAAATCCAGGGCTCAAACATGGCCCTTCCCATGTGTATACAAGCCCAGCGTGTGGGCAATGAGAAACTGCATGACAATAAAATCCAGTTATAGAGAAACCAGGCCATACCTGACCCGGGATGGATCAACCATCAGGGAACTCATGCATCCAGAACAGCACGGCAACTGCAACCAGAGTCTGGCCGAGGCACAGATTCCCCCAGGTATGACCACCCATCTGCATCTACACCGGATGAGTGAAGAGATCTACTATATCGTCAGTGGCTCCGGGCTGATGACATTGGGAGATGAGAAATTTATGGTAAATAGTGGAGACAGTATCTGCATTCCGCCAAGCACCAGGCACTGCATACAAAATAGTGGGAACGACAACCTGGTTATTCTCTGTTGCTGCTCACCAGCATACTCTCATGCCGATACAGAACTGACCTAGAGAACCTCTGATCAAACTTGTTCGATACGCTCTCTGATCCTGTCAATGGATAATGGCTGGTCACTGGAGACAGTGACTGCAAAGGACCTCTCTGCCGTTGTTAACGGCTCCGCCGTCTGCAGTTGCATACCCAGTATCTCCTCATTGGCCTCAGATACATGGCTATCATGCTCAATGCGTGCCCTTACGCGCTCATGCAATACCGGCTCTGGCACCTGCATATCCAGGATTATGAATGGCACCAGCATATTGTCTGCCATCTCAGCAAACAGTTGCCGTTGCTCCTGTTGCAGAAAAGTGGCATCCACAATGGGGACATAACCATAGGCAACCAGATCCTCAGCCAGGTCCAGCAGCCGTTGATAGGTACTCCAGGTGGAGCTTTCATCATACAGCCCCTGCCATGGCTGTGAGTGACTGTCGGCCTCAGGGCCCAATCCCATCAGGCGCTTGCGCTCCACATCGGAACGAATCTGTACTGCCGGCAGCCACATAGCCAAGAGACGGGCGGAAAAACTCTTACCGGAACCGGATACCCCATGGGTAATAATCAGTGCCGGCTTTCCTACCCGGGTATAGCTCTCAGCCAGATTGATATAGCTGTGCAGATCCTGGAGCAGTCCAGAGCGCTCCTCATCAACCAGATCATCCTGGGTCAGGCGAATCGCCGCCACCTTGGCCCGCACCATGGCCCGATAGGTCTTGTACAGACTGAGCAACTCAAGTCCATCATAATCCCCACACTGTTCCAGGTAGGTATTGAGAAAACGTTGCGCCAACTCTGGACGCCCCCTCTGCTCCAGGTCCATCACCAGAAATGCAATCTCACTGATAGTATCTATCCATCGCAGATTGGGATTGAACTCTATTCCGTCAAAGATCACCGGATCAGAATCAATCAGTGTGATATTGCCCAGGTGCATATCTCCATGACACTCGCGGATAAACCCATTCGCCTTGCGAGCGACAATGGTGCCAGTCAGATCGGTATAGGTCTGTTGCGTCCACTGCTCCAGGCGCTCCAGCTGTGCATCGATCTCTGGCTCATGTTCCAACTCCCGTATCAGGGAGAAGTTCTCCTGCATGGGCGTATAAACCGCCTCCGGTGACCCTTCAGGGCTGGTGGCATCCAGGGCTTCTATACCGGCATGAAAGCTTGAAACCTTCACCGCCAACTTATCCACCAGCTCTGGAGAAAGCCGCTCCACATGCTGCGACAGCAGGCCATTGGAAGGAAAACGCTGCATCCTCACCGCATACTCCAACACCGGACCACTACCACCTATTTCAGGATTAGCACTGGTACCGGTAATGGTGATGACATCCAGATACAGATCTGGCGCCAGGCGTTTATTCAGACGCAACTCCTGTTGGCAGAACTGTTGTCGTAGATCCAGAGTGGAGAAATCCAGAAATCCGAGATCCACCGGTTTCTTGATCTTGTAGGCAAAATCACCGACCAAAATTACGTATGAAATATGGGTCTCCAGCACCTCCACCTCGGTGGCAGGATGGGGCCAGACCTCTGGATGCTGCAGCGCCTTGATCAAATCAGCTAATGGAAACATGGTATTATTTGGCTAGGGCCTGTTAACACAAATCCAATAGACACTGCTGGGACTATTTTTTGTCCAGCAAGACAGAATGAGTGATGTGTAGTGACTCTACATGAACGAATGATAACGCCGCTGGGCGGAAAAATAGCCCCAGCCCTTCGGGTTACGCCTGAAAAAGCGCCACTCGTTGTTGCTCGTTGTTCATTTGGAACAACCAAACTTCACTCCTCGCGCCTAGATTGACGTTTTTTCAAAAGTAACAGAGCCTATTGGATTTGTGTTAACAGACCCTAACAATATTGACTTTTACCCGACGCCACGCTTTAAATACGGGACACTGTTTCCAATCAGGAATAAGGATTTGATTATGAGTATAGACCGAATTGTTATGGCCTTTGCCGGTTTCGTGATCCTGGCCAGTCTGGCCCTCACCCAGCTACATCACCCGAACTGGTGGTGGCTCACGGCATTTGTGGGAGCCAATCTGTTCCAGGCATCCTTTACCGGTTTCTGCCCGTTGGCAACCATCCTGAAGAAGATGGGCAAGCAGAGTGGAGCTGCCTTCTAGCCAGCTCTGAACTGTTCAGTTGCGGGGTGGTTTCACCTCCTGAGACCACTCCCAACTGGTATCAACTATCCATACCCACTATGCATCAGCGATCGAAGCTGAGACGCGCACCTCTTATTTGATCCTCCACCTTGCCATGATGGTAGGCCAGCTGTCCGTTTACGAAGGTGGCAATAATCGATGAACGCAGGCGCATGCCTTCCAGTGGCGACCAGCCACACTTGTACAGTACATCATCCCGCTCCACCCGGAACGGTTTGTCATAATCCACCAGCACCAGATCTGCCCAGTACCCCTCACGCAGATAGCCCCTCTCCTCTATATTGAACAGGCGCGCCGGGGCATGACTGGTCTTCTCCACCAGCATATCGAGAGAGAGATATTCATCCCGACAGAGTTCCAACATCATAGGCAAGGCATGCTGAACCAGTGGGAGACCGGAAGGGGCTTGAAAGTAGTTGCCCATCTTATCTTTCAACAGATGAGGTGCATGGTCGGTTGCCACGACATCGATACGTCCCTCTTTCAAGGCCTGACGCAGGGCGTCCCGATCACTGGGTTTCTTGATGGCCGGATTACACTTTATGAAGGCCCCCTTGAGGGCATAGTCCTGGTCTGAGAAAAACAGGTGGTGCACACACACCTCTGCAGTGATCCGCTTCTCATCCAGAGGTTTGGTCTCAAACAGCTCCATCTCACGGGCCGTGGTCAGATGTAATACATGCAGCCGGGTATCATGCCGCTTGGCCAGATCCACGGCGAAGGAGGAGGATAGATAACAGGCCTCTTCGCTTCTGATTTCCGGATGCATGGACATGGGCACATCCTCCCCATATTTCTCTCGCGCCGCGGCCTCGTTCAACTCAATGGTTGGTGAGTCTTCACAATGGGTAGCGATGAGCACCGGGGCGTCCCGGAATATCTGATCCAGGGCCTGTTCACTATCCACCAGCATGTTGCCTGTAGATGAGCCCATGAACACCTTGATGCCACAGGCCTGCTTGGGATCGAGAGCACGTATGACATCAATATTGTCGTTGGTAGCCCCCAGGTAGAAGGCATAGTTAGCCACCGATTTTTCCGCAGCGATGCGATACTTATCCTCCAGTGCCTCCAGGGTGACAGTGTTGGGATTGGTATTGGGCATGTCCATAAAGCTGGTGATGCCACCGGCAACCGCAGCCCTGGACTCCGAGTGAATATCCGCCTTGTTCATGGATCCTGGCTCGCGGAAGTGCACCTGGTCGTCAATCATGCCAGGTATCAGCAAGCGCCCTTCTGCATCCATGACCCGACAGTTTTCTGGAGTGGTGATCTCAGAATCAACCTGTTCAATTCTGCCGTTTCTTATTAGCAGGTCCCCGTCCAGAGTCAGTCCCTCATTCACCATTCTGGCATTTTTTATAAGGATCATTTCAGACATCAGTCATACTCCCGGTCTTTCCAGTTACGGATTGCTGTAAACACCTCAGCACCTGTTGTTAGCTTCTTACCTGCATATCTCTCTGCTGCTGCAATTACCGTGAGTTCAGCACTACGCAGAAACGGATTGGTATCCAGTTCCAGCTGTAACTGTGACGGCACCGTGGGTTCATCCCTGCTACGGAGTTCACTGGCTTCGCGATAACGTTGCAGCAGCGCCGCACTCTCCGGCTCAACCCACTTGGCAAATCCCAGGTTAGCGATGGTGTATTCATGGGCACAATAGACCATGGTTTCCGGAGGCAGTGCAGCAATACTCTGCAGCGAGTTATGCAGCTGTTCATGGGTACCACTGAATACCCGGCCACAGCCGGCAGCAAACATGGTGTCCCCGCAAAACAGTGCCCCATCCCCATAATAGGCCACATGTCCTTCGGTATGACCTGGTACATCCATCACCGAAAACTCTACCCCCAGTCCAGGCAGGTTTATGCTGTCACCACCGTTCACCCTGACGGTGACATTGGCTATGGCTTCATTGGCTGGCCCATATACCTGGGCGCCTGGCCAGGCCTGCAGCAGATCAGCAACCCCTCCGGTATGATCACCATGCTTGTGGGTGATCAGGATGCCTTCCAGCTCCAATCCTTCGCGCGCAAGCAGTTCCAGTACCGGCGTCTCATCCCCTGGATCAACAACGTACACCCTGGGTCCTGCCGGGTTCTGCAACAACCAGATATAGTTATCATCGAAAGCAGGGATGGGGCGGATTTTCAGCATAGCTCTATTTTCCGTACAGCTCCTCTGGGGATATCATGGGCTCACTGATCACCTCCAGGCGATCTCCACGTACTGCATTGTAGAAGCAGTTGCGTCGTCCGGTGTGACAGGCGGGACCGGTTTGATCCACCATCAGTAACACTGTATCCCCATCACAATCGAAGCGCATATCTTTCAGCATCTGCACCTGCCCGGAGGACTCACCCTTACGCCACAACTTCTGTCGCGAGCGGGAGAAATAGCAGACACGACCTGTACTCAGGGTCTCATCCATCGCCTCCCGGTTCATCCACGCCATCATCAATACCTCACCGGTATCGTGCTGCTGGGCAATAGCCGGCAACAGCCCATCGGCATTAAACGGGAGTGTTTCAACCACTTCAGCCCAGGGCAGGGACTGACCAACTGCAAATTTTTCTGTCTGTTTCAGCATAACCATTTACTCAAAATTAATACGATTTCAGCGCCCCTGTCAGACATACTGCCTAAACCATAGAGTTGCTAAATAAACCAGTCCATATAATAGCACCCTTAGGTCAGCCTTCGCAGGTGCGATATCAGTTATCTGTGCCCATCGATTGGCTGTTGGCCGAAACCTTGGAGTATACTCCCCATATTAGCAACAACCTCACATGAACATGCGCATTTATAAAATCTCATTCATCAATCAGGGCAAGGTATATGAACTCTATGCCGAGACCGTACGCCAGGGTGATCTATACGGCTTTGTGGAGATCGAAGGGCTGATATTCGGCGAGACCAGCTCGGTAGTAATCGACCCGGGCGAGGAGAAGCTGAAGGCCGAGTTCGGTGGCGTCAACCGCACTATCGTACCCATGCACTCTATAATCCGCATCGATGAGGTGGAGAAACGCGGCCAGAGCAAGATCATCGAACTGGACAGTAACGCCAACGTAACCCCATTTCCCACCGGTTTTATGCCACCTGGTAAAGGCTCAGATACTTAGCAGTAATTAAGAATCACCTTCCTAAATTTTCGCCCTATCCAATATTAAGTCATGTGGCTTTCCAACATATATCAATATTCATTTTTTACCGGCAACTAATTGCGATCTATGCATAGACATTGCACAGACAATATTCAATAATCCCCTGCAATAAGAATGAGAATACCCCAACCACTTTCCATAGTGGCCGCACCAAGCAAGATCAATGAAGATCGGGTGCCCTTCTCAAACGGATTAAAAATAATAAACGCAAGGATCTAAGGGAGACACAAATGAAGCGTTTAATCACCATGGCAGCATTGCTGCTACTCACCGCAGGCAGTGCCTCGGCCTATACATTCAGTCTTGATAGTTTTTCACTAGTTAAGAATGGAGTTCGTTTTTTTAATGATGAATTTGATAACGGCATAGCTCCTCCAGATGCACCCAATTTCAAGAATGGTGTCAGTGCAAGTTATTGGGTTCGACCGGGCACAACCGTGGGCCCAGAGAGCAGCGGTAAGCTGACTCTGGATAGCTCAACCGCAACACCAAGTAGCTTCAACCCAGATGTAACAAAACTCCACATTGCAATGCTAAATGGCATTTACTTTGATCGCGACCTTAAGACCGTCGACACGTTCTCTATTGAGGGGTTATGGGACCTTGGCTACCCGGCAACAGAGATAAACAAGACAGAGAAATTTGGCATCCGTACAAATGATGTTAGTGGTGGTAATGGAAATGACCAATTAAGACTTTCGGTTTTTAACGATTTTTCCGGAAACAGCTTCATATCTTTTGATCGTTTTAACGGGGACCTGAACGGAGTCGTACCAAATGAAATGATTGCTTTGGAATCTGGTCATGACCAGATTCTACTGAAGCTATCAAAACTATCGACAGACTCTGATCTTATTACCGCATCATTCCAATATGTAGATAATGGCATTTTCGGAGCTGAACAGTTCTTTAGCCAGCAAGGCCTGATTTTTCAAGGCGAAAATTTTACCCGCGCGGCATTTTTCGCTTCTGAAGTTGTAAATCCGGTTCCTATCCCGGCAGCAGTCTGGCTGTTTGGAAGCGGACTTATTGGACTGATTGGTTACTCCAAGCGTAGGAAAACGGCCTAGATCACAGCAACACCTGACACTGAGCCCCGCCATTGCGCGGGGCTTTTTTGTCCGCAGCAATCGTCAATTGCGAAATATCATTGTTATTTAATCATTGCCGCTCTAGCTTGCTTATACCTTTGGTAATGAGACTTTTGGATGTCACGTTATCTATGCATTCTGGCTATCGTGTTACAACTCCTGGGTTGTGGACAGGAGAACAGTCAACATGAAACCAGCACCCCACCCCTGATTACTGCAGCCGAAAGCGGCGATCTAGCTACCCTCAAGCAACTGCTTCAGAACAATTCAGCCGACAGCTACGACAGCTGTCAGTGGACACCTCTGATGAAGGCATCTCTGAATGGGCATCATGAGGTTGCAGTAGAGCTTCTTACTGCCAGGGCAAGTGTAGATCTTGGCGACAAAGGCGGCTACACGGCCCTGATGCTGGCAGCCTCCAATAATCACCACACCCTGGCGAGACTGCTGCTGGAGAACGGTGCTGACATCAATCACCAGGAAAGCACCCAGGGTTGGACTGCGTTAATCTGGTCAGCCAAGCGCGGGCATCTGGAAACGGTTAAGGTGTTAATGGGTGCAGGGGCTGATATCAGAATACGTGACAACAGCGGAATGCACGCAGGGGACTGGGCGGTAAAAAATCACCATAGAGACATCGCGCGCTTACTAGCCAGCGAATAAGTTTTCATTTGTGAGTTAAAAACATAAGCCGCAAAACTGGCAAATCACCGCCAATCAACGCAAAAAACTATTCCTCTTTGCATTAGTTTGCGTACATTCGCGTTAACTTGCGGCTTAGAAGGCTGAATGTAGGGAATCTATCCCCTGCACGGAGACCATAACAAACAACATCACTCCCCTTACTGACCGTTACCAGCAAAGTAATCCTTGGTGAGCTTGAATACCACCGGACTCAGCAGCAGCAAAGCAATCAGATTGGGCAGGGCCATGAGGGCATTCAGGGTATCTGCCACCAGCCAGGTAAACTTCAGCTCAGCCGTAGCGCCAATGGGAACGGCAATGATCCAGAGGATACGAAAAGGTGTTATGGAACGCACACCGAACAGAAATTCCACGCACTTCTCACCATAGAAGCTCCAACCCAACAGGGTGGTGAAGGCGAACAGCGCCAAGCCCAAGGTCACGATATAGCCACCAACGCCAGGCAAGGCAGCCTCAAAGGCAGCAGCTGACAGGGCGGCACCATTTTCACCTCCGGTCCAAGCGCCGGTGATCACAATAACCAGACCAGTGATTGAACAAACGATGATGGTATCGATAAAGGTACCTAGCATAGCCACTGTTCCCTGGCGTACCGGGCTGTCGGTCTCAGCCGCCGCGTGGGCAATAGGGGCGCTACCCAGGCCAGCCTCGTTGGAGAACACACCCCGGGCCACGCCGAAGCGGATGGCGGCCCAGACCGCGGCCCCGGCAAAGCCACCCGTGGCAGCCACCGGGTTAAAGGCAGATTTCACAATAAAAGCTATGGCAGCAGGAACCTCACCGATATTCAGCAGGATAACGATCAGGCCAGCCAGCACATAGGTAATGGCCATGAATGGCACCAGCTTACCGGCCACCTCAGCAATCCTGCGGATACCACCGATCAGCACCAGAGCTGCTAATATCGCCATGGTGATACCTGTGTAGATATGCGGTATAGAGAACTTGGCGTTCAGGGCATCGGCAACTGAGTTGGCCTGCACCGTATTGCCAATGCCGAAACCGGCCAGCGCACCGAATACCGCGAAGGTACCACCCAGCCACAGCCACTTGGAGCCCAGGCCGTTCTTGATATAGAACATGGGTCCACCGATGTGGTTGTTCTGTTCATCCACCTCGCGAAAGCGCACCGCTAGCACCGCCTCAGCGTACTTGGTAGCCATACCCACCAGGGCGGTACACCACATCCAGAACAGGGCGCCAGGACCACCCAGGAAGATAGCGGTGGCAACACCGGCAATATTACCGGTACCAATGGTGGCTGAGAGCGAGGTCATCAGGGCGTTGAAGGGTGTAATATCACCCTCACCTGCTGACTTTCTTCCTGACCACAGCATGCGAAAACCGTAGCCCAGTCGATGCAGCGGCATCAGTTTCAGACCGATCATGAGGAAAAAGCCGGTACCCAGGATCAGTGCCAGCATCCATGGCCCCCAGGCGATGCTGTTTATCTGGCCAACAAAATCACTTAACGCTTCCATCAGATCCCCCTTTGATCATTTTTTATTAGACAGAACTATACACACTGATGCCAAGCTTGTCCGTTGGATTAAAGTACAGTAATTTCCTTATAGGCTAGAAAGCCTCAGGCCAGACATCTCGTTTTCAAACTGGCACTATAGGCATCCTTTAGGCAGAGAGCAAAACTACAGCAACAACATGAAACCATCATGAATGAACTGCATGACCTGGAAGTTATCCTAAACTCACGGACACCGATAATCATTATCGAGTCACAGGAGGAGCTGCGTCTTATCCAACTGATGACAAAACTCGGAATGCGTCTGCCGCACCCTCTGTTTCGCTGGTCTATCACCGAAGGATTGCAACGTCTGGAGATAGAGTACGACCCACAGCGTACAGTATCCGAACCAGATGATGTGTTGAAACACATCAAGGCGGTGACACGCCCTGGCATATATATGTTGCTGGATTTTCATCCCTACCTGAACGACCCACTGCATATCCGCCTGATCAAGGAGATTGCCCAGGGACATGACCGCATCCAGCGCACCCTTATCCTGGTCAGCCACGAACTCCAGGTCCCACCAGAGCTGAAACACCTCTCGTCGCGTTTCGAACTGAGGATGCCCAGCCGCAACGACATAAAAAAACTGATTCTGGATGAGGCCAGAAGCTGGCAGGCAAAGAGCAGTGGTAACCGCAAGCTGAAAATAGACCAGGAGGCGGTCAATCAACTGGCAAACAACCTGGTGGGAATAACCAGCACTGACGCCCGCCGCCTGATACGCACCGCCATCGAAGATGATGGCGCCATCACCCATGATGACCTGCCAGCAACCATGCAGGCCAAGTATGAACTGATCAGCCGTAACGGCGTCATCTCTTTCGAGTATGACACCGCAGACTTCAAGGAAGTGGCCGGACAACGCCAACTCAAGCTTTGGCTGCAACAGAGAAGCAAGGCCTTTACCGGCAACTCCACCTCAATCGACCACCCTAAAGGCATCATGTTGCTCGGCGTCCAGGGTAGCGGTAAAAGCCTGGCGGCCAAGGCGGTGGCGGGCAGCTTTGGGATCCCGCTGTTACGCCTGGATTTTGCCACCCTATATAACAAGTTCTACGGCGAGAGCGAAAAGAACCTGCGCCACGCCCTGGACACCGCCGACCTGATGCAACCCTGCGTGCTATGGATGGATGAGATAGAGAAAGGTGTAACTGTTGACGGCTCTGACGATGGCCTGTCTCAGCGAATGCTGGGCACCCTCCTTACCTGGATGGCAGAGAGGAATAGCCGGGTATTCGTGGTGGCCACCTCCAACGATATTGAACGGCTACCACCGGAACTTATACGCAAGGGCCGCATGGACGAGATATTCTTTATCGACCTGCCAGAGCCAGATATCAGACAGGAGATATTCCGCATACATCTGCGAAAGCGCAACCTGGCCCCAGGCGGATTTGACCTGGAGCTGCTGGCCAATGCCAGTGAGGGCTTTTCCGGGGCGGAGATCGAACAGGCCATAGTTGCCAGCCGCTACGCCTCCCAGGCCACTGAGACCACGGTGGATACACCACAGCTGCTGGAAGAGTTGCAGCGCACCCGCCCCCTCTCGGTAGTCATGCGGGAAAAGATCCAGCAACTGCGTCACTGGGCGGCAGACCGTACCGTCCCGGCAGACTGAGGAAGCGAATAGAATGACAGCACCCCAATACCTTGGTCAGCTCAGCATGACCCACGAGTTGCTTACCAGACTGATAGAAGACACGCCGGAACCTGACTGTTACCGCAGCTTCCATCCGCAGTTGGCTCCCTTGGCCTGGTACCTGGGACGCAGTGTCTACAACGAGACCTACTGGCTCAGAGAGATCATCCAGGAGGATAGCGACCTGACTGCCAGGGTACGGGACATGTTCGACTCAGACACCATGCCACACCAGGAACAGTGGTCACGTCTGCCGCCCAAGGATCATCTGCTCAACTGGGCACTGGAGATACAGGATGAGAATCTGAAGCGGCTGGCCAATCCTGGTCTGCTGCCAAATCACCCGCTGCTGCAAAACGACCGGATATTGCACCACATACTGCAGGAACACCATCGTATCTATGAGCAGATGCTGATGGTATTGACCGAACGCCAACTGCACCACGGAGTACATGCGCATCAGGTAAAGGTCCCTCTGGTTGGCTGCACCCCACAACAGGATGCAGTAGGTATCTCCCAGGGTCACTATCGGATTGGCGCGAAAGACCCTGTCAGCGCCTATGACAATGAACTACCGGCACAGATGATAGAGTTGAGCAGTTTCCAGATTGCCAAATCACCCATATCCAACTCTGCATTCTTGGCCTTCATGCAGGACGGGGGTTACCAGAACCAGCAGTTCTGGAGCAATCATGGCTGGAAATGGCAACAAGCCAATACCCAATCGCACCCCTGCCACTGGCGCCAGGATGCAGCCGGCAACTGGTTTGGAATCGGGTTGAACGGCCCGGCAGACCTACCGGCAGACGATCCGCTCATGGGCATCAATCAGCACGAGGCCAAGGCCTATGCCTCCTGGATTGCCACCCAGGGCGATGAGTTCTCCGGTGCGGTACTACAACATGAATATCAGTGGGAGGTGGCGGTACGCACCCAGGCTACCACGGAGTATGGACGGGTGTGGGAGTGGTGCTCAAATCCATTTCATCCCTATACCGGATACCAGCCATCCCCGGATGGTGTTCTGACCACGGGAGAGTTTCTCCCCGATCAGTTAAGCCTGCGTGGTTCCAGCATCCATAGCCAGCTATCACTGCGCCGTCCCAGCTATCGCAACTACAGTAGCGCAGACAGCAGACACAGATTTACCGGCGCCAGGCTGGTATTCCCTCCCAAAAGCAGCACGGCAAAATAAATAAAAGATGCGCTATTCACACTTTGCTGGAGGCATAGCACCTCTAAATAGGATATCATCGCGCACTCTGAAAAGCCGGTTAACAAAATGAAATACGACAACATCCTGCAGACCATTGGTAACACCCCGGTCATCCGCCTGAATAAGGTAAGCAATATTCTGGCAACAGAACTCTGGGTAAAACTCGAGAGCTTCAACCCAGCCGGATCGGTCAAGGACAGACCAGCACTGAACATGATCGAGTGCGCTGAACGTAACGGCAGCCTGAAACCTGGCAACACCATTATTGAACCAACTTCAGGCAACACCGGGATTGGCCTGGCTATGATCGCCGCAGAAAAAGGCTACCCGGCTGTGTTCGTAATGGCCGAGGACATGAGCGAGGAGCGCAAGGCCATCCTGCGTGCCTTTGGTGGCGAACTGGTTCTGACGCCAGCGAGTAAGGGGACCAAGGGGGCTATTGAAGAAGCACAACGACTGGCAGCAGAAAAGGGCTGGTTCTTTGTGGGTCAACACTTTAATCCAGATAACCCAGATGCCCACAAGCAAACAGCAGATGAGATCTGGACGGATTTCGGAGCCCAACTGGACGCCATTGTATGCACCACAGGTACTGGCGGTACCATCTCCGGTATTGGAAAATATATGCGACAACACAATCCGGATATTCAGATCATCGCCACTGAACCAGCTGACTCTCCCATCTTGTCCCAGGGCATTGCCTGCAAACACAAGATCATGGGTACCGCCCCAGGTTTCATCCCCGCGACCCTGGACACCAGCATCTACAATCAGATCCTTCCGATAACCACTGCAGAGGCCTATGACGCCACCCGTTACCTGGCCCGTAAGGAGGGCATCTTTGCCGGCATCTCCTCCGGTGCAGCCGTGGCCGGAATGCTCAAGCTAGCCCGGGAGGAGACATTTCGCAATAAGACCCTGCTGGCCATACTTCCGGATACCGGTGAACGCTATCTAAGCACTGATGTATGGGACTAGTCTTGAAATAACAGACTCAAGTTTTTTTATACAAATAAAAAACCCCGCACTATTAATGCGGGGTTTATTTTATTTGCTATCCAAACTCTAGTTCGACGCACCTTTGGCTGAACTGGCATCGTTAAAAGAGATCAACTCAATCTCGAATATCAGGGTCTCATTGGAATTGATGGCAGGTGGTGAACCGGCCTTGCCATAGGCATGTTCTGATGGAATGAACACCTGCCATTTGGACCCCTTCTGCATCAAGGATATGGCATCACGAAAACCAGGTATTACCTGGGCCAGATTGAAGGTCGCAGGACCACCATGACGCCTGGAACTATCAAACACGGAGCCATTCAAATGAGTGCCTACATAGTGCACGGTTACATTTGACGCCTTGCTTGGCGACTTCCCTTCTCCTTTTACCATCTCAATGTACTGAATACCGTTAGGGAGAACCACAACCCCCTCCTTAGTCTTATTCTCTTCCAGGAATTTCTTCCCTATCTCCAGATTTTTGTTCGCCTGTGCCTCACCAAGTTGTTTTATCCTCTCTTTAACTACATCCAGTGATTTCGCCATCTCCTCCTTGGAAATCCTGGGTGCCTTTTTTGCAAACACATCTTCAATCGCCATAATCAGTGCAGCCTTGTCTACCTCCATCACCTGGCTTGTCATCTGCTGACCGAAGGTAAAACCCAGGGTATAACTGAATTTTTGCTCGGTGGATTTTAATTCGTTTTCTGCAGCAGTAGCGATAGCGCTAAGAGCAGAAAGAAGAAGTAGCAATACGCTTGTGGCGGTACGAATATACATAGAGTTTCCTTTAATTTAAGAATATTAATCCTGTTCTGGCCATCTCGGTCAAACAGCCAGAACCCTATATGTTTAGCTGGTGGAACGCAATCCATCACCATTCAGCGTCAAATTTTGGCGTTTCGTCACATTTATGGCGAATTTTGCTGGAATACCCCATAATTCCGGGCTATATTTCCATTTAGAGGTACAAATCAAGCTATGGCTATCAATTCAGTAACAACCAGTGCAATACAGGGCATACAGCGCGGTCTGCAAAACATCCGGCGCAATGCCTCTGATATTGCCAGCGCGCAAAACCTGCGTGGCACTACCCCCACCAAGGATCTAACTCGCTCCCTGGTGGAGATGCACGAAAACAAGCTCTACACCATAGCCAACACCAAAACCCTGAAGACCGCTGACCAGGTTATTGGCACCCTCCTGGACACCAAGGCCTGAGCGACCAGCTACCTCAAATAAACAGCATGGAGAGATCCACTGCTGAAACATCCTTGGTCAACGCCCCTACAGATATATCATCCACCCCGGTTTCGGCCTTGGCCCTTATGCTCTCCAGAGAGATTCCTCCCGACGCCTCCAGCCTGGCCCTGCCAGCAGTCAGCCGTACTGCATCACGCAACATTTCATTGGAAAAGTTATCCAGCAGAATCCTAGGCACTCCTGCAGCCAGGGCTTCCTCCAGATCCGCAAGGTCTTCCACCTCAACCTCTATCTCCAGGCCCGGCGCTGTAGCCGCAGCCACTTTCACTGCAGCAGTAATGGAACCTGCAGCAGCAATATGGTTTTCCTTGATCAGAATGGCGTCAAACAAGCCTATTCTGTGATTATGACAGCCGCCACACACCACAGCATATTTTTGCTGTATACGTAATCCCGGAACAGTCTTGCGTGTATCCAGAATGCGCACTCCGGTCCCCGCCACAGCATCAGCGTACTTGCGTGCCAGGGTTGCAGTTCCCGACAGTGTTTGCAGATAATTCAGAGCGGTGCGCTCTCCGGTAAGCAGAGCCCGGGTGTTACCCTCAAGCTCACATATGGTTGCACCAGAAGCAATAGCATCTCCATCCTGCGCCAACCAGTTTATGCGCACATTCGGATCCAGCTGATTGAAAACCTCATTGAACCAGCCAACGCCGCACAGTACAGCGGCTTCACGACATATAACTTGCACTTGGGAGATTGAGGTAGCGGGTATCAGGGATGCGGTGCAGTCACCGTCACCAACATCTTCTGCCAGAGCAAGTCGCACCTGCTCTCTAACCGCCTCCGGTGACGGCATATGATTACTCAATTTAGGGAACCTCTGATTAAGTCAGGCAGGCTCAGGTGTGGAATTACCAGTGCCTTTGAGAGACTCCATCATCGCCGCAAAAGCCCGATCCATCAAGGGGTCTTCAGCTCCTGCTATTACAAAGGCTGAACCCACCCGCAAAGCCAGGGCCAACTCGTTAAGATGCATCTCTTTAATCTTGACACCTTTTCTGTTTACAAACAGGCAGTTGTCACTAACGCCACTCCTCCATGAGAGCTTGATTCTGGACTTGGCACCATCCTTCTCTTTCATCTCCAGCCAGCTACCCAGAGGGATACTTTTTGCCAGCTCGCGATACTTCCCAGATTCCTTACCTGTTCCCAGCTCCCGCTCTGCTTCCAGGGCCTCCTCTGCCACCAGTTCCTCAACCGCCTCTTCCTGCAATGCCGCACTGTCTGCAATCAGATCCTTTGGAATCTCCTGTCCCTGCAGGCAACTGAGATGCACCCGCTCCAGATCCCCAAACAGACGACCCATCATGTGCTGATCACACAGGATGTCACCCATTTCACGCCGCATGACACCAAGCACAGCCGGGATTTCACGCAACATCTTTTCCCGCTCTTTCAGATCATCCTTGGGTTCAACCGTCCAGATAAGACGATCCATCAATGCCAGCGCCTCCTGCCACTCCTTGCTCTTGGCTCCGCGCCGCAGAAAATGCAGCATCAACACATCCTTCCAACCCTCATTCAGCAGATTAACCACTGCCAGCGGCAGATTTTTCTGACGTTTGATGCGCTGATCTATCTCCGTCTTAACCCGACGTTTCGCCACCCCCAGCTGCTCCTTGCCGCTGGCGATCTGGTTGGTACGCTTTTCGGCTGCCTCAGAACCACGCTGCTCCTGGGTAATGAATTTTTCCAACTCATCATTCAGCTCTGCATACAACCCGACATCTTCTCGAAAATCAGACAGAATGCGCCGGACAATAGAGTCAACCATTCCGTAGAGACTATTCTTTGAGCGATCTTTGTCACCAGACCAGCCCACTACGGCACGGGCCAGGTTGTTGAGCAAGCGCCTGGCTGGATGAGAACTCTTGCTGAAGAACTCCTTGTCCAGGATTGCCACCTTGATAATTGGTATCTGCAGTTGCGCCAACAACACCTTCATCACATCAGGTATGTTTGGATCTCCCAGTATGAACTCAAACAGCATGGAGACCATATCGATGGTGTCATCATCAACCTGCTTTACTGAACCGATATCTGGGTTCTTGGCCACCCGGCGTAGTTCATGCAGCAGATTAACCTTGAGATCCACATAGCCGGTATTGCCGTTCTCAAGATCATAAGATTTAGAAACAGCATCGCTATGCTGCAGAACAGAGAGCGCATCCACAAGCTGAGTGGTTTCAGCTCGTGGGAGATGAGGCTGAAAAACTGCTGCGGCAGGTGATACCCGTTGCACACCAGATAGAAGCTGACGCAGCGTATCAAACAGCTCCTCTCTTACCTCATCACCCTCTTGAGGAAGAACGCCACCCTGCCCATCATCCAGGTATTTACCATCGGCGAGACGTCCGGAAGTGGCTGCAGTTACCTTGCTGCGGCGAATCTTTGGCCTGAGCTTGGGAATGATACCGGCATTACGCATGAGCTCGTTTACACCCGCGTATACCTCTTCCAGATGTGCTACCACCTCTTGCTCAAACACCTTATAGATAACCAGCTTGGTTGGGATGTCTACATCCAGAACCCGGATAGCAGCACGAAAGGCATTGCAGATCTTGTCTGGCGCCAAAGGATTATTCTTGCTCTCTACCGGCTTTCCGTTCAGCAGCTTGCTGAACCTCTGCTCCAGGGCATAGAGTTCCCGCAGGCAGGCACTGTCCCCCCTGGCCACCATATTTTTGATTGCCAGTTCCTCTTCCAGGGTATCAGACTCGATCAGGGTGAGATTATCGTAGTCCAGATCTTCCTCAATCTCTTCTGTGACTACTGCGGCTTCAGTTCGTGGGAGCCAGAAATTGTCATAGCCTGACAGCACATTGCTCATGAATGACTTTTCTATACCAGCACGCTCTTTACGGGCCTCACGCATGGTGTCGAAATAGCGCGTTTGCAGATCATTACTCTCGGCTTTATCTGCAAGCTTATACAGGGCATCATCAAGCTTCTCAAACAACTTCCCGCTCAACATGTCCAGCCCTCTGGACATAGCCTGACGGCAACCGTCTATTATTACCCGGTTCTCTTCCACAGACTTAGCTTGACCACTAGTTACGCTAGACCTATCCAATGATACGATGTTGTCCCTCTGTCCCACCACGCACGCCTCGAACTTAAAAATGAATTTACCCTAGCCTTAACTATAAATTTCTTACCCGATTTAGACTGTGATAAGACTCACAGTTCAGCTAGAAACGCGGATTACATCACAGTCTGGAAAGGAATAAGCCCTACTAGCCTACACCTCCGTCTGCGAATAGCATTTTTATAGACGCCAGCTACATCTAGCGTACATATATACAAGGATAGCGGATTCTGAAAAATACTAATGGCATTCCCATTAGTCACTGAAGCCAACCTGATCATAGCAACTCATCGCCAAAACCACACCCATGGGACTTCCAACACGAGAATTGTCTCACACAACCAGATTCGTGTATTGTCATATCAACGTAATAAAGAACATAGAAACTAGCCCCTGAAACTGGTAGGTGATTTACAGCAAGCAGGAAAAAAATTCAGGGGCTTCGGTAAGGACAGATTCAGAACAGTGGTTAAAAATCTAATAAAAAACCTCACGTCATCACTGCTTGAGAGCTTGCGTGATCTAGCCCCGATCCTGGCTGTAATCACCTTTTTTCAGCTAGTTATTCTGCAAGAACATATACCTGACCTACCGGCTCTTCTGGGCGGCATATTTCTGGTTGCCATCGGACTGACACTATTTGTCTATGGCCTGAGGATAGGACTCTTTCCTATTGGTGAGTCCATGGCACACAGTTTTGCCGGCAAGGGAAGCCTGTTCTGGATCCTGGTCTTCGCTTTTGCTTTAGGATTCGGCACCACCATAGCGGAGCCGGCCCTGATTGCAGTGGGGAATGAGGCTGCAGTGGTTGCCGCGGATGGAGGCATGATTGCCAGCACGCCGGAGTCGATAAAAAACTATGCCGATGGCCTCAGATTCACCGTAGCCCTATCTGTTGGTCTGGCTATAGTGATTGGTGTACTACGAATCATACGCGGCTGGCCGATTCAGTACCTGATCATTAGCGGTTATATCTGCGTGGTAATCATGACCATATTTGCCCCGCCCTGGATCATAGGTATCGCCTATGACTCCGGAGGTGTCACCACCTCAACCATTACCGTACCGCTGGTAACGGCGCTGGGAGTTGGGCTGGCAACCAGTATTCGCGGCCGCAACCCCATGACCGACGGTTTTGGCTTGATCGCCTTTGCCTCACTTACACCAATGATCTTTGTCATGGGATACGGGATGCTGCTATGAGTTCAGGCATTATGAATTTCCTGCACACCCTGGCCTCTACCGCCCGGGACGTAATCCCAATCGTGCTGATCATCTTTGGGTTTCAGGTCTTTGTGTTACGGCGCAAGATGCCAAATCTAGGCATGGTCCTCACCGGCCTCCTCCTGGTATTACTGGGGATGACTTTTTTTCTACAAGGACTGGAACAGGCACTGTTCCCACTGGGCAAGCTGATGGCAAAACAGCTCACAGCACCTGAGTTTCTGGGCCTGAGTGGCTCCGATAGTGAACCGCACTACTTTTGGCTGTATGTATTTGCCGCCGCCATCGGTTTTTCCACCACCATAGCCGAGCCGGCACTTATTGCCGTAGCCATCAAGGCCAATGAGGTGTCCAGTGGCGCTGTGGGAACCTGGGGCCTGCGTATAGCGGTTGCCATCGGAGTGGCCTTTGGGATTGCCCTGGGTACCTACCGCATCATCACTGGTACCCCGGTACACTACTACATCATCGTCGGATACATCCTGGTGGTGATCCAGACATTTTTCTGTCCCAAGCAGATCATAGCCCTGGCTTACGACTCTGGGGGCGTGACCACATCCACGGTCACGGTTCCACTGGTGGCAGCCCTGGGTCTGGGACTCTCATCCAATATACCGGGCCGCAATCCACTCCTGGATGGGTTCGGCCTGATAGCCTTTGCCAGCCTGTTTCCCATCATGAGCGTTATGGCATATGCACAGTTAAGTGACTGGCAGTCAAAACGCATCAAGAAGGCGAAATCAAAACGTTATGGGGGATAACCATGCATTTCAAACTAATTATTGCCTTGGTTGAAGATAACAAGACAGAGAAAATTCTGGATGCGGCACGTACCGCCGGCGCTACCGGCTCCACAGTCATCAACCAGGCACGTGGAGAAGGAGTGGAGAAAAGTAAGACTTTTTTTGGTCTAAACCTAGAAACCCAACGCGATGCAATCCTGTTCCTGGTGGAAGAGCACCTCAGCCGGCATATACTGGAGACCATTGCAGACATTGGTGAGTTCGAAAAAAAACCAGGCACTGGGATTGCCTTCCAGATTGATGTTCAGGATGCGGTTGGTGTAAGGCATCAGATAGAACAACTCACCAGCATTGTGGAGGAAGAGCTGTGAACGAGAAACAAATCATTCAGGTCCGGGATGTAATGAAGGACAAATTCGATATGGTGGACGGCATGGATACAGTTGAACATGCACTCAACACCATGCAGCATCTGGAAACCAAAACCTTGGTGGTAAACAAGCGCAATGACAACGATGAGTTTGGCATGGTTACCCTGTCCGACATCGCCCGTAACGTGTTGGCGGTAGACCGCCCGCCAGGACGGGTAAACATTTATGAGATCATGTCCAAACCGGTGATTACTGTAAGCCCGAAAATGGATATCCGCTACTGCGCCCGACTGTTTTCCCGCTTCAATCTGTCCCGCGCCCCAGTGGTGGAAGATGGCGAGGTTATCGGCCTGGTAAGTTTTACCGACATGGTAGCAAAGGGACTGCGCACTACATGAGCAGCGGCCCTGCCGGGGTCCTGACCAGCGCCACGCTGAGGAACTCCCCCAATCAGGATGCCCGGCCACAAGGGGCCGTGATTGACCTGCTGGTGATCCACAACATCAGCCTGCCGCCAGGAGAGTTTGGTGGACCCTGGATCGACGACCTGTTTATGAACCGGCTGGACCCTGATGCCCATCCCTATTTTGCCACCATTGCATCCCACAAGGTCTCCACCCACCTGTTGATCAGACGTGATGGTGAACTGCTGCAGTACGTACCCCTGCACCTACGCGCCTGGCACGCCGGAGTTTCATGTCATGAAGGCAGAGAGCGGTGTAACGATTTTTCCATAGGCATCGAACTGGAGGGCGACGACCACACTCCCTACACGGAAGAACAGTACGCCGCCCTGGCAACCGTAACTAAAGAGATCATCGCCATGTACCCCGACATCAATCCGGAGCGGATAACGGGACATAGCAATATCGCACCCGGGCGAAAAACAGATCCAGGACCTGCATTTGACTGGGAGCTTTTCCAGCAACTGCTAGCAGCCAATCTCTGACTACTCAATTTACCTTTGCAGCTTCTGCTCTCCAGCTACGCGTACAACCTGCTGCTTCTATCCAGAGACAAAAACATCCTGCGCTGTTCTATCATCCCAGGTATAATCCCAATTATTAATAAAAGCCTTAAAAAAAGCCCAAGCGGGATAACAATATGACATTCATCATCGTCGCCCTGTGCCTTTTTGCAGAACGCTTCCTGATAGATAAGGAGGAGTACCGTCAACCGGACTGGTTCCGGCGCTACACCACATGGTCGCAACAGCTACCCTGGGGTGAATGGATGAGTGAAAGCGCTTCCGGCATACTTGTTATACTTACTCCATTGCTGCTTGTGGTAGCCCTGCTACAGACCCTGTTTGACAATACCATGGGGGGAATCCTGGAGCTGTTGTTTGCAGCGCTGGTACTGCTGTTCTGCCTGGGGCCGCGCGATCTGCACCACCAGGTACATAATTTCATCGATGCCTGGGATGAGGGAGATGAAGACAAGGCCAGGCTAGCCGGCAATGAATTTACCCTGGATAGCACGGCAAAATCCCAGTCTGCCTATGCCAATTCCATAGCCAAGGGCATTATGCACCAGGCCTATATAAGGACCTTCAGCGTCATCTTCTGGTTTGTCATCCTTGGACCCATTGGCGCTGTACTCTATCGGGCCTGCCACACCATGAAACAGACACTGCCTGGAATGAATGATCTGGGCATAGATTTTCAAAGCGGCGTCAACAGCCTGCTGGAGATCCTGGACTGGCTGCCAGCTCGCGCCACCGCCTTTACCTATGCCCTCAGTGGCAACTTTCATGACGCCACCCACGAGTGGTGGAACTCCTATGACAGCAAAGATAACGGTAATGGTGAAGGTGCCACACAGATCCTGACCAGAGCTGGAAGCGGCGCCCTGGGATTGGATGAGTTGCATTCGGATGATGACGACCCAATCAGCCCATCCACAACCGCAGAGATGGCTCTGGCCATGGTTCTAAGATCCATCACCATTTGGGTTGGACTGCTGGCGCTTATTACCATCACCAGCTGGTTGAGTTAATTACACCGCCACTCAGGCTAGTAGATATTGCACTACCAGAATACAAGCCATCAGTAGCAGCAGTTTTTTCAGAATATTCTGGTAGAGAGCGGAATCTATCCGATCATGTATTGCCGCACCTGCCCGTAGCGCCACAACTGCCAGCACCAGCCCGGGACCTGCCACCAGGATCAGATCGGTAGCAATCAACCCCGCCAGGTAAAACACCCCTACCTGGGTCGCCTTGGCACTCAGGAAACAGAGATTGAAGGTCTGGATCATGGCCGTCCTGGCCAATCCCAGTTCCATGGCAAAGATCATCAGGATCGGCACCATGACATTTACCGAACCACCAAACACACCGGCGATAAGACCAAAACCCAGCATGGAGAGAAACATATAGCTGGCCACCCAATCCATGCGCAACCTGCCCATCCAGGGCAGAGCAAGATAGAGCAGAATGATGGCAGCCAGCAGCAGGCGAAACGGAGATGGGTCAAACAGAACCAGCAGGTTTGCCCCCAGCATGCCGCCAATGGCGGTAAATATTGCCAGAGGCCAGAAACGCCCGATACTGGAGCCCCACTCCCCGCCCTTGTAGATACTCATCATATTCACCGCGATGGTGGGAAACAGGGTGATGAGAACCGCACTCTGCACGTCCATGAACATGGCCAATAGAGGTGTGGCCATCATGGGAAACCCGATACCGAATACACCATGAATAAACCCGGCCAGCCCCAGGATGGCGCTTACCAGGACCAGGTCGATTAGAGAGAGATCAACCAATTGCTATCCCATAACGATAATTAGATTACAACGGCCACACCCATAGAATAGTCGGAATAGAAACCAGGATCACCAGGATCTCCAACGGCAGTCCCATACGCCAGTAATCCCCAAATCTATAACCGCCAGGCCCCATGATCAGGGTATTGTTCTTATGTCCGATGGGAGTAAGAAAGGCGCAGGAGGCAGCCACTGCCACCGTCATAAGGAAGGGGTCTGGATTCACCTGCAACCTGGCAGCAATATCTATAGCAATAGGTGCAGCGATAATGGCGGTGGCGGTATTGTTCATCACATCCGACAGGGTCATGGTGACAATCATGAGCAGGGTCAGCACGAATACCGGGGAGTGCCCGGCAGAGAAATCAGTGACCATACCGGCAATCAACGCGGTGCCGCCACTGGCCTCGAGGGCGGCCCCTATGGGTATCATGGACCCCAGCAGCACAATCACCGACCACTCTATGGACTCATACACCTGCCGGGGTGGAATAACGTTGAGAAGCGCATACAGGGCCACCACACCCGCCAATGCTATGGGTAGATAGACCAGGCCAAAAGAGGCCGCAGCGATGGCGGCAGCAAATATCCCCACCGCCAGCCAGGCCTTGTGACGCTGAATCAACTCCAGACCACGCTCTGCCAGTGGCATGGTTCCCAGCCAACGGCTGATGTCCTGCAAGCGGTGCATGGGGCCATGCAGCAAGAGTACATCACTCGCCTTGATATCCAGCTTGCGCACCCGCTCCCGAAACTGACGCCCCTGGCGTGACACCCCCAGCAGGGTGACGTTATGACGATATTGCAGACGCAGGGACATGGCACTTCGCCCTTCAATACGGGCACCAGGTGGAACCACCACCTCTATGATAGACATATCCTCATTATCCAACAGACCGGTCTCTGTTTTATCCTGACGAAAATCCAGTTTCATCAAACCCACAAACTGGTCCAGGGTCTCGGGAGCCGACTCTACTACCAACAGGTCCTTCTCTTTGATCTCGGTCCAGCGCGCCTGTCCCGGTAACCGTTTACCGTTACGCACCAGCCCCACCACCATTACATCATTCTCCTGGGCGATCTCGTCCAGTTCCCGCACCCGCTGACCGATAGCCGTGGAACCCTCCGGCACATACAACTCTGCCAGGAATACCCCGGTCTCCAAAAGATCCTGGGTTACATCATGCTCCTTACGACCGGCAGGGATCAGACGCCAGCCGATAGTGGCCACGAAGATCACGCCGGCCACAGCACAGGCCAGGCCAACGGGCGTGAAATCGAACATGGTAAAGCTGCTACCAACCGATTGGGCCCGGAACTCAGCAATGATGATATTGGGTGGCGTTCCGATCAGAGTAATCATCCCACCCAGGATCGAGGCAAATGAGAGCGGCATTAGAGACAGGGCCGGACTGCGCTTGGCCTTCTTTGCCGCCTGAATATCCACCGGCATCAACAAGGCCAGGGCTGCAACATTATTCATGACCGCAGAGAGTACGGCAGAGATACCGGCCATGGCCGCAATATGGGACTTGAGTGAACTGGACAGCCGTGCCACCTGCTGGGCCACTACCTCAATAACGCCAGAACTGGAAAGCCCGCGGCTTATGATCAATACCAGGGCAATGATAATGGTGGCCGGGTGACCAAATCCGGAGAAGGCCTGATCCTTGGGCACCACCCCGGTCAGCAGGGCAATAATCAGGGCCATGAAAGCCACCAGGTCATAGCGCACCCGCCCCCAGATTAGAAACACGAACACGAAGAACAGCAGTATGAACAGGATGGTTTGGTCAGGAGTCATATTGTTATGTTATTTGCAGCTGCTGGATTACTCAATCAACGCTCGGCCATAGCCAACTTCATATCCAGCATGGTAGTAAATGCGGCTCCCTTTGCCTATGCAGCTTAACGGCACTGTACGCTAATGGAAGAACAGGACGCAAGCCGGAGTAACTGCCACATTCACTTTTGCGCCGGCATCTCCACCAGTTCAGAAACCTCAAGGGAACCACCAATATCAAGAAACGGGCATGCTTGCGCAATGGCTAGCGCTGCCTCCATGGAATCCACCTCGATTATGGTGTAACCGGACATGGTCGTTACCCCTCCATTTGTCACGCTACCATCAGCGTTAACCGTTACTGTACCTTTCAGCGGATTAGCAGGGCTGACTGCAGCATCTCCCATTGCAGACAACCAATCCATGTACTTGGCAAAATGCTTCTCACCCTCCTCAGGTGAAGATGGCTCATCGCCGCCCACATAAACAATAATGTATTGAGACATCGACACTCTCCTTTGCTGATCATTTGTTATTACCGCAATATAGAATATAGCGCTTAATTCACCGTGCGTTGCGCACAAATCTACATATAAATTTGTGGATATACAGCCACTAGCAAGGAACCTTTTCTGATCTCTATTAGTCCACAACTAAAAGGCTGGGCAGGTTTCAGGTACAGGTCATCACTATATGCAGAGGCAGCTCTATGGCTAAATCAACTATAGATTCCAGAAGAAGAGCTCTGATTGGTGCAGGTCTTACAGCCCTTACCCCATTTGCCGCCTTGGCCGCATTGACACCTACCCCACGCCAAACTGCCGGCCCCTTCTATCCAGTAGAACTGCCACTGGATGATGACAACAACCTGACCATGGTCAGAGGCCAGACCCAACCGGCCGAAGGACGCATTGTGGATCTTACCGGGCGTGTAATAGACACCTCTGGCAAAGAGATGAAACACATGCGCATAGAGATCTGGCAGTGTGATGCCCGCGGTATATATCACCACCCTGGCGACAGAAGAAGAGGAACCCAGCGTGATGAAAAGTTCCAGGGGCATGGACATACCATCACTGACAATCAGGGCCGCTACCGCTTCCGAACCATTCACCCGGTTCCTTACCCCGGCCGCACACCACATATTCACGTTGCAGTGTTCTTACCCAACAGCCGCCCCTTTGTGAGTCAGATATATGTGGAAGGTGAACCCAGGAATAGTCACGACTTTCTGTATCAGCAGATACCTGTTGAGAAACGTCATCTGGTAATGATGGATTTTGCTACCGAAAATCCGGAAGGCATACCAACCGGCAACTTTGACCTGATCCTAGTCCAGAAATCGTATTAACCCGGCGACCTAATATAACTGGTTCAGGGCTTCAAGAATGTTTTTGACCAAGGCATGGCTCGTAGCGAATGGCCACTCCCTTGGCAAGAGCCATAACACAGGTCAAGGACATTCTTGAAGCCCCTAACAGATTGATTTTGTAAAAGACAGGCCGCAATGTGCCAGCCTACAGACTGCATTATCAAAACTTGCTGTAGGAGTGCTACAGTGGCATTTTGATGCCTTGCTGTAGACAGGCACATAGCGGCTGAGCCAGATATATTAGGTCACCGGGTTAATAGTAATCAATTTGAGGCTTCATCATCAGGCATGGTAATCCCCATTGCCTTGGCCCTTCTCCTCCAGGTGCGTCGGGCATACTGCTGCATGTCGGCAGTCCGGTCGCTTTCATCCATGATCTCCAGCCCCAGCAGAGTCTCAAGAATATCCTCCATGGTAATAATGCCCTCCATGCCACCATATTCATCGATAATCACCATAATGTGGGCACGCCGGTGCAGAACTGCATCGAAGGCATCAGATAGTGAAGTCTGGTCTGATAATGCATGCAACTCCCGCTGATAGAACTTTAGGGTTTTGTCTGTATCGTTGCGTGCCTGGGCCAGCAACAGATCGTTCTTGAGTACGAACCCGGTAAAGATCTCATCATTTTCTGCATATACCGGAATACGCGAAAAACGTGAGTCATAGTGTTTATCAAAATACTCATAGACAGTCAGTGTTTCAGGCAATGAAAACACCACCGGGCGCGGCGTCATCACATCGGTAACCTTTGTTTCATGCAGCAGAAACATGTTTTTGAGAATACGTGACTCACGCTCTTCAAGTTGCCCTTCTTGCTGACCAAGATCGGCCATGGCCGCGAACTCCGCGCGGCTAAAGCCTTCTATGTTCTTGTCGCCGGACAATCCCCGCGTCAGGAGCTCAGACAGCAGTACAAACGGGTACAACAGCTTTATCAGGAATTTGAGTCCATATGCCGTGGAACCGGCCAGGGCACGCCAGTAAGTGGCACCCAGTGTTTTTGGGATAATCTCGGAAAACACCAGAATCATCAGGGTCAGGATTGCTGATATCAGTCCTACCCAGGCATCACCAAACACCACCACAGCCTGTGCTCCAGCACCGACGGCACCCACAGTATGGGCTATGGTGTTCAAGGTCAGGATTGCCGCCAACGGCTTGTTGATATCTCCCTTCAAGTCGCGCAGCAGCTTGCCTGAGGCCTTCCCATCCTGCTCAAGCACACTGATATGCGCCGTGGTAACGCTCAGCAATACCGCTTCCCAAATGGAGCACAGAAATGAGAACAGCAAGGCAATTGAGACAAAAAGGATGAGTAGGATCATGTTGGTAATACAATTATAGGATATGGGTGTTGTTATTTCAGTGTGGTCCTAGAATAACCTGGATTAAACTGAACCTCTATACCTTCAACTAAAGCATCAGTTATCACAAATATATCTTGAACCTAGCTGCACCGCGTCACGGTAGTACTCGGCATTATTACGCGGTCCGGTAATGTAATATGGATCACCATCCTCACTAAAAACCAGAGCAAGTATATACCGCTTATTTTCAGTACCATCCTCTATCACGCCTATGGCTTGATCAATACCACTCCACCCCAGTGATTTTAAGCCATTCAGGTCTTCCGTTGGCACAACCAGAAGCAGCTTATGCATAAGCTCAGGATCGCGCAACTGCTCCAGTTCCCACTGCAGTCCTGGGGTATTATCAAGAATCACAACAATAGTTTGCGCCAGTTGCAGTAACTCCTTTACCCGCCCCTGCCAATCATCTGCCACATACTCACGGTGTGCACCCAGAGGTGGAAGCTCTTCAGTGGGACGCCCAATGGCAACCACAGGCCCATACTGTTTCAGAGGCTTTACAATGAACTCTTCAAAGGTAAGGGGGATATCACCGGGTATAGCAGGATCTGCATTGGCCTCATCCATACGAAAAGCGCGCAATAACAGTACTGGCGACCGCTCATCCTGTTCCAGTGCATTTTCTGCTTCCGGAGCAGTTAGGCGTTGCACATCCCTGCGAGCTTTCTGACCGGCTGTAAACAATCTGAAAAGGAGACCAAGTCCGATTACTGGCGTTCCCAGTAGCATCGCCATGCTCACCCACTTATGCTCTACATCAAAACTTGCAACCATAGTTATAGCGGTAGTGGCAAGAAGCGCGAAAACGAGCAACCACAAACCCCAAACTCTCAACCCGGCTTTAAAAGACCCGGGACGGCGGGTGGATCTGTATTTACGCGAGCGTCCCCAGAACCTTGGAAAGCTCCATCTATAGCATCTATTTAGTTCAGGATCAGAGAAGCGAACACGGCGGAACAGAGAAAAGCGATTGAGAATTAAGAACAGGAACCCAATACCAATTATTGTCAGGAAAACTATCCATATTAATTCTGAGACCCACTCCGGCGCCCCCAACCACATGGACACAATGAATGCGAGAAACAATAAACCCAGTAATGCTTCCACGATTGTTAAGAGAATAGTCTTTCCATATAACTACCACACGATCTGAGCTTACGACTGTACTATTCAGTCAAAAAACAATGAGCACTCAAAATTGAGTTCAAAAAATCCTGCGCTTACAACCTAACTACCGAGAGTTCACAGGTTGGTTCCGCTCAACAGCAACACAAATACCGTCACTGGTTAGCTGTAAAACTACACATGAGTATCAGGCCATTTTGACTCATACCAATTACGCAGTTTTTCGGCAAACACCAACGGTTTAGAACGCTGAACACCGCTTTCCCCTAGGCCCATATACTTACCTACAACATAGGAGAGGTATTCTGCTATTTGTTGATTACTGGCACCATCCTCTAATAAACGTAGAGTAGGACCGAGGTAATTGTCATATTCATTCTGTCGCGAATAATTTAGGTCTATTACCCCTATTGGGTCCCATTCACACCACAATTTCCTTATTTCTTCATACCGCCGCCGTGAGTCTTCTTTTTCGAGTCTAATCATTTTTAATACAGCTAACTACATGCTCTCCGGTGCAGCCAAGCCCTGTCGGCAACATCAAATTATCAACCAGCTTTAGCTTTTTTAAGCAGTTCATATAACCTTGAAAAAAAACCATTTCTTATCTTTTCAATATGCAACGCTTCTTCCAGATCAAGTATTGCTATATCTTTGCGCTTAAACCTACCCGGCTCCACTTGTAACACATAAGAATTGACATGGTTTCTCCAGAACCACTCTGCACAGCAGAGCTGAATAATATTGTTGATCGATAGCAGAGATCTCCTTTAAATCATCAAGCAATCTTTTTCCATCCAAAGAGTTCTCAATACAAAATGCAATGTAGGCAATCTTGTACTCTACTTCATCAATCCGAGCCCTTGAAGGCAAGGGTTCAAGGTTACTGGAATCCACTTGGCCGTTATAGACAAAATGACCATAGCAGCTTTGCAAGATGAAACAACAGGGCAACTTATTAAACCCGTTAATGATATCGACAATAGGCTTACCAATCATGTCATCTGTGAGATTGCACAGTATTTGTCGTCTTTGATCTCCATAACCCGGATTTGCCACTAATGCTTTAAGTTCAGTGAAAGTTTCCAACTCAATCAACCTTAACCTTATGACAATTAACTATATTTCTTCAGCTAACGCCAAGCTAAGCGGCACTTGGTGCGTAGCCGGTTTTGCGCAAAAATGGTGATGTCATGCGCAAAAGCAGGCGGAGTACCAAACGTATGAGTGAGTGCAGCAAATGACTTGAGGGCCTTGTTAGATTCCATTTTCACTTAGGCTCTATCGATAGGACACGGGAGCCATCTGGTTCATGGGAACAATCGATAGTGACCTTTGAGGAAAGCAGGACAGGAAGCAACTCAACAAGTTGAGAATGAGATACCAAAGCTCTAATGGACAGGAAGAACGATTTTTGAAGTGTTATCCATCTTTGAACCACTGAGGGTTTGCTCGTTGCCCATGAGTTGGCTTCAGTAACAATCTCCATCAAAGTATCTAGAGCACTAGCGTGTCGTGTCTCAATTTCCACTTCTATACGCTCCTTTCCGGAAACTGCCTTCTTCAATATGCGGCTGTCTAGTTCCTTGTAGGTCAGCCTCAGCACACTTGCAATCCAACGCTTGAGCTCGCTTCAAACTGAAAACTGCGTAAGTTTTTATGCTGAAACGATATGTTAGCTTTCATTGTCTCGCCAGATTGTATAAACCATACGATATTCCACGTACTGTCTCTTTCATTTTATTAAAATCTAGGGTTTCTATTGTATCTGTCTTTTGATGATAGTTAGGGTTCCGGTAGAAAGCTGTATCTGTAATCATTATCGCGTTGTAGCCAAAGTTCCAGTAATTTAAATGATCTGAAAAATCCACACCAACTAACCATGAAGGTGCAGATAGGGTCTCCACTTTTATCTTTGCTTTTGCCATAAACTCGGCCATATATGATTTAAGCGAACCACTCTTGAAATTACTTACCACACCAATAAAATCGCCTTCTCTTGGGTAAAACCATTTCATCAGGCCCAAAGGATAATCTTGTGAATTCTTTTCGTTTCGATAATAGCCCAACATTTCCAAACATATCATTCCTATGAGTTCTACGTTATTGTCAACCAAGCTCTTTGCATGTACGTAGCTACCCATATTTTTTGTTCTAAAAAAAGGTGGTTCTTCTAATGTATATGCAACTAGATCAATACGTTTTTTAAGTTCTGACTCATATTTCTTTAGGAACTTTGCGATTGCCAGTAAGCCTGCTACGCCGCTAGCATTGTCATCCGCTCCTGGATGGTTGCCATATGAGTCATAATGCGCGCCTACGATGATTCTTTTTCCATCTTTAGGTCCTAGCGATACAATAATATTTTCTACTTCATCAGTTTCGTCTATCAAGTATCTCTGGCGTTGAACACTATACCCTTGTTTCTGTAGTTCATTCCGGATATATACTGCTGCAGCATCTAGACCTTTTGCTTGGTCAAAATTGCGAGGACCTATTTTAACTGAGAGACCATGGACTATTTCTTGAAGATATTTTGAATCAATTGATACATCACTAATCTTCAGATCAGATAACACAGACTGGGGAAAGATTGCGATGATTGCTAGATAAAAATATCTATTCATATTAAAAAAGCTAACATCCACTTAAATGGCAGGAAGCTGCATAGCAGCTGACTGTCCATAGCAGAGCGCCTTGGCGCGCCGCGCTTTTGAAGTGCTTGTTAGGTGTGCTTTAGTTCCCATACTTATTTCCGTAGGTTTTATACTGCTGGGCTATTTGGCTAATTGCTTCAAAATATTGAGAAACCACTTGCTCATTTTTGTATTTTTCTTTTGGAATAATATTAAGCTCATCTATTTCAAATGGGTTGCCACCAATGGCTTTATAGAGAATGAATAAGTTCTTGGGATTCTCTGAAACTATTTCTTGGATTCTAAAGAGTGGTGATATATCAATTTTTGGAGCAAGAGCTACCTCTACAGAAGCATGAAACTTGCCATTTTTGTAATTATTTAGTTTCACTGAAACATTACCTGTAGCTGGGGGATTATTGTTAATCCAGGCACTGCCATAATGAACTACAGGTTTATCATCTTCATCAAAGCGTGCATTAAAGGCGTTCCATTTTTTTGAACCAAACCCTGGGCGTGATTTAAATTGGCTCATGGGATTTTTCCAATTACGTTCTATAAAGAACCTGTTGTAAAAATCATAGAGCACATCTGGATCATCAATCACTACGTCATATGATTTTATCGATGTGTACAAATTATCAGTTTTCTTAGTTTTAATATTGATTGCATTTTCTACAACCGGAATTTCGATTTCCCAATAACTTCCTGCTGATGATGTGCTGACTAGAAAGAAGATAGTAAGTGCAATGAGATGCTTCATTTGATTCTTCCTTTAATTAATTACGCCTAACGAAATCGATAAGGGACTTGCCGTAGCAAAGTGGGGTTTATGCTAGAAATAGCAAAAATGAACGCTGTGGAAGGCAAACACCTCTCAATTTCCATTGTTATGTTTGATTTATTTTTGATATTTCCTTATTAGATCTCCTGTCTCATTTCCTTCCGAAGTTCCGTCAGGGTAGCTTCTAATATAGTCAAAAACGTCTTCCTGGCCTACGACAACCTCGGAACCACCTTTCAAATCTGGTATATGGTAAGGCTCATTTTTAAGAAGCCCCTTAATTACACCACCTTTCCAAGATAGAACCTCAACCCACATCCACTCATTTCCCCCGTCAGGTGTCGCAAACGGTGCTTTAACTTGTATAAACTCACCCGGACTTAGGCCTTTGTTAAAATTCTCTCTTAAACCATTTAGTTTACTTTTTGCTCTTCTGCTTGCAGCTTGAATAAATTGATTATGTTTTACATAAGATATTTGGTCTTCCCAACCAAATAAACTAGAAAGCAACACTTCGTGTTTCTCACTCAATGAGGCACCTTCATTATTATGAAATAACAACTCAATGATATAGTTTTCCGGGTCACCCTCTTCCCTCTTTCCATCTCCTATCGGGATTTTTACTCTTGGCACAGCGTTATTTTTCAGGCTCGCAACCAGCTCTCGTTTGTAACCGGTATTCTTCAAGCCATTGATATTTAGCTCAAGGAATCCTTCTTTACTTGGAACCAAACCTTCAGCTATGGATTGGGCTACTAGATTTATCAAATTACCCATAGGTCGATTCAAAGACCAGGAAAAATCATTTACAACAATGTCCGGCAAACCAAATTTTGACATTCCTAACGTAATAGCTCTTACGCCTTCATTATTCTTATAAGCGTGAATGACAGTATGGTCTTCGACTTCAGGAATACTCTCAGCCCAAGAATCTATTCTTTTCATCTTCCAAGCTTCAGGGGTGAATAATTCTCTGGTTTCAGAGTCCCAAATTAGACCACCAGCAGTGTCTGCATAATTATATATTGAGGTAGCAGCATCTTTCAGTCCATCAAATACCATACTCATCGGATAGGCCACATCAATAACTATGGCTAAATTAGATTTTTGAATTTTAGTAGCTTGCTGCTTGTTCAGGCCTCTCCCAAAATAGGACAAATAACTTATATCAGGCACAGGATAGGAATTTGCTACGTCTTTAATAACAGAGAGTGACACTACAGGCCCCAACGATGACTGAGGTAGGCTATCAACTAGCTTGAACTTTCTAAATTCATTTTCAACGAGTGAAATGTCAATTTCTTGTACACCCGGATAGAAATAAATAATTGACCTGTATCGAATATCTGGAGTTACATTAGAAGCAAAGGATACTTCGACTGTTGCAATCGCAAATATCAATAGAATAACAATTTTTTTAAAATACACATTCACTCTCTAATTACTCTTCATAAAACATAACATTCAGCAGCACCGATGTTAGGCATTTGATGCCTTATACTTTGAAACCCACGGATACTTACCTGTGACCAAGAGAACAACCCATAGCACAATCTCCCCTAGAAACACTTTACCGCCATGTTTACTATAAAATTGAACAGCTGCATGCTCACCTGCTGTGCTTCCTGCACTTATTGCTTCAGAAAGTAATTTACCAGCACCTACTTCAGCACCAGCCATGCCACCAAGCACAAATCCAATAATCATATTAACTAGTAACAATGTTATAACTAACCAAATAATTGCAGCGATGACACGAATCAATATACTACGTTGCTCTAATGGTTCTGCATTGTCTGTTGGCGCATTGTTTTCCATAACTATTACTCCTTGTTTTTTTGATAGCTGCCTAACGCTAAAAGCACTGGTGCGCTTCAGCGCGACCAGTGCCTTCTTTTGTTATGAAGAGTGATTAGTATAGATAATTACAATTCTATACTTTTTTTCTCCGCATAAACCCAATCATGCCAAACAATGCAGAACCAAATAGCCATCCAGCTGCTGGGATCGGAACTTGACTTAATGGTTGACCAGTGAAATTGAGGGCAATATCGGAATTAATTCTCAGTGATCCAAATGTGCTTGGCCCAGTCATCGATTCACTTTCGTCAAACTGACGAAAGTCTACTGCCAAACTGAGTACGTCGTTGCCAGTTCCATACACAATTTCCAAAACGTCAAACCACCCACCTAGTGTGTGATTACCACGGCCATTACCACTAAAGTTCAATCCAGGTCTAGTTGGCGAATTTAACGGAAATCTTGTGGCGTTATCGTAAAACGCTACTTCAAGTTGATTTCCATTATTTGTGTTAGTGACAGGGTCGTACGTGGGAGCAGCGAAGTCAAAACTCCAGTGATTTCCATCATTAAATGTAACAGTCGCGCCTTGATCGAAGTTTGTTGAAATACTAAACAAACCCTCTACGCCATGTGTCCATGTAACTTCGCTAGCACCAATGCCTCCACCCACCCAACTCCCGGGTTCTGCACTTAAGAATACTGATCCCGTAGAGGCCAAAGCGGCAAATGCCGATTTGGCAGACATGAATAGAAATACAAATACCCAAAAGAGAGAGGATTTAACTTTCATGATTAATTCTCCATGATTTATTATTTTCCCTAACATGGAGAGTATATTGATGAGAAATATATATGCGCTCCATGCAAATCGAAATGATACACAAATACTGCAATATATCTGCGGTTTAAGCAAGTGAATAATGAAAAATGTTCGAGAGTAGAAGTGAAGATGGTCTTTTAACGTTTTAGGTAAGGGGCGGCTGGCGAAGCCAGACGTCCCGCGCAGGGCCGTAGGCCCGGAGTATACTTGACCTGCTTGTTAAGCCTTATACACATTACATTTAAGTGGATATTTTAGTTTAACTGCACTTTCCTCTATTAACTTTGCTACCTCAGAAAGAGTATTTTTGCTTCCTGCCATTATTTGGCTTTTGCCTTTATTGTGAATATTCATTGCCAATTCATAAGCAAGTGTCTCTCTTATTAAGCAATATTTCTTTATAAGTTCTATTACGATGCTGAAAGGAGTTATATCATTGTTATATATTTCCAAAATATATAAATCTTTTACTTTTTCATTTTTGATTTTATCTTCTGTATCTACTGGTAATTTAGGTAGTTGTTCAATAAGTGAAATTTCTTCTTCTGTAATTAATAATTTTGCGCTTTTGTGAGCGCGCTCATTTCGTTCGCAGTATTCCTTGAATTTTTCGATGATCTTTCTAATCATTTTGTAGGCTTAACGTTTTAGGTAAGGGGCGGCTGGCGAAGCCAGACGTCCCGCGCAGGGCCGTAGGCCCGGAGTAAACTTGACCAGCTTGTTAGGCAACATTTTTATTTCCAGTTTGAACATTATTGGTTTTTAAATATTGAACAGCTTCTTCAATAGTATTTGAGCCTTCTTTTAGAGGACCAGATGGTACAATTGCACATAAGTCACCAGCCAGTTCAACAAAAAGATTACCCTTGAATAAAACGTAACTAATAACTGAGGTCCATGGGACTTTTGATATTATCCCGTTAGTTTCTTCCGTCAAGCCTTCTTCATTGAGATATAAAACCACATCTTTTTCTTTTAAATTCTTTACAGAATTAGAAATAGAGCGGCTGCGAAATTTTAAAAGAGGGATTAGCCTGGCTGAGTTTAAAGCCAAAAGTATTATGAATAAAAATGTGAATAACGGTTTTTCTGCTAGCACAGATGTATATAAAGCGAGAGAACAAAGTAAAATCCATGACAAAAAACTAGTGATTACTTCACGAGCGCCTTTTGTAAGCGACAGATCATTTTGGTACTCAAATCGCGCCCCGTACGCATTTTTTGTAATTGTATAGTCTAGTTTTACTGCCATTATCATTTGCCTAACGTTTGAGTTAAAGGGCGCCGCATGAAATGCGGCGTCCTTTTTTGAACAACTTGTTAGGTTTGCTCTCTGCTTATTGCTATTGAGATAGCCACTGATGCAATAAAAAACAACAACCCAACAAGACCAGTAATTAATGCAAAAGTATTATGTGCACCCATTAGTAAAAACGCTAATAAATAGACTATTGCTATTATTGAAAGGTAGTAAATTGCTTTTTTAAAAACACCTTTCATATTTAGTACGCCCATGCCAAATATAGCTACGAATAGACAAAATAATGGAAAAACTGCTTGGGTTATGTACCAAACAACATTGTAATCAGCCCTTAATGCAACCTCGATTAACTGAATGGTGAAGTAGATTGCTAAAACCAATCCTAATACTAACCAGGAAATTCCAAGCACCTTTTCTTTCATTTATGTAAACCTAACGTTTTAGGTAAGGGGCGACTGGCGAAGCCAGACGACCCGCGCAGGGCCGTAGGCCCGGAGTAAACTTGACCGACTGGTTAGCTGAGGCGCGCATATAAACATTACCCACACTCCTTGTTTATTGCATAGATTCTCTCAACCTCACTTAGATTTAACTCCGAGAGAGCTTTAGCAATATTTTCTTCT